>JBDSJB010000216.1:0-4040 GCA_039917665.1 Binatia bacterium | reverse complement strand
GCGGCCGAGTCAAGACGACTTCGGCGTCTCCACCCGCACGACGGCGTTGTAATCGGGCTCGCCGCTTGCCGGATCGAGGCGCCGTCCGATGAGCACGTTGCCTTCGGGCCAGTAGACCTGCAGCGTCCCCGGCACGACGCGCGCCACCCGGCACCGACCGCTCATCCGCCCGAACGGGGACACCAGCTCCAGCGTTGCGCCCTCGACGAGCCCGAGCCGGGCGGCGTCGGTGGCCGCCATGAACACCGCGTCGCGTGTCTTGGTACCGGTGAGCGCGTCGGTCGTGCTCTGGGTCATCGAGTTGAACTGCTTGCCGCGCCGGGTGGTGACCACGAACTCGTCGACGGCGCGCGTGGTCGGCGTCACCGCAGTCGGCACGAAGCGCGCGCGGCCGTCGGGCAGGGCGTCGCACACGCCGTCGACGCAGAGCAGCGCGCCGCCGTACTGCAGCGATTCGCCCGCGCGCCGGAGCGCGCCGATGCCTCGGTAGAGCGGCATGACGCGATCCATCTCCGCGCGGATCCCCTGCGCGGTCGGCGCGAGCAGCGTCGCGTTCCGGGGCGGCGGGACCGCGCGTGCGCCGATCGCCGCGAGGATCTCCCATTCGGCGCGGGCCTCGCCAATTCGCCGGCCCGGGATCTCGGGTGAGAAACGGACGCGACGCTCCGTCGTCGTCGACGTCCCGCCGCCGGGCTGCTCGTAGCGCGTGGTCGCCGGCAGGACGAGCACGGCATCGCTCTCCACGAGCGTCGAGCTGTTGAGCACGATGTCCTGATGAACGCGGAGCGGCACCCGCGCGAGCGCATCGCGACACCAATCGGGATCGGGCATGGTTTCGAGAAAGTTGCCCCCGAGCAAATAGAACACGTCGAGACGGCCGGCGTGCGCCGCGTCGAGCATGGCGGCCGTCATCATCCCGGGCCCGGTCGGCACCGGGAATCCCCACGCGGCTTCACAGCGTGCCCGCGCCTCGTCATCGTCGAGCGGCTCGCCGCCCGGGAGCACGTTCGGCACGCTGCCGCACTCGGCGGCGCCCTGCACGCCGCTGTGGCCGCGGATCGGCATGAGGCCGCAGTGCGGACGCCCGAGCATGCCGCGCGCGAGGGCCAGGTTGATGATCGCCGCGACGTTCTGCACGCCGAAGTGGTGCTGGGTGAGGCCCATGCTCCAGACGAACACCGCGCTCCGCGCCGACGCGTACAAAGCGGCGAAGCGCTCCATCTCGGCGCGCGGCAGGCCCGACTCGCGTTCGAGCAGCACCCAGTCCTGTCCCTCGATGGTCGCGCGGAGGGCGTCGAACCCCGTCGTGTGCGCGGCCACGAACGCGGCGTCGACGGCGCCGCGCGCGAGCAGGGCCTTCAGCACGCCGTTCACGAACGCGCGGTCGCCACCGATCGTGACCGGAAAGAACTCGTCCATGAGCGCCGTACCGAAGAGGGCGCTGCGCGCGACCGACGGCACCCAATAGCGCTCGAGCCCGGGCTCGCGGTACGGATTCACGACGACGATGCGTGTGCCGGCCCGCTTGGCGTAGTGCATGTACTTCGTGCTGACGGGTTGGTTGTTGGCGAGGTCGCTGCCCCAGATCACGAGCAGGTCGGTGCCGATCCAATCCTTGAGCGAGCAGGTCGCGGCGGCGACGCCGAGGCTCTGCTTCATCGCCGTCGTGCTGGCCGCGTGACAGAGCCGTGCGTCGTTGTCGACGTTGTTGGTGCCGAGCGCGCGCGCGACCTTCTGCGCCGCATAGTACACCTCGTTGGTGAGGCCACGCGACGTCGTGAAGAAGGCCATCCGGTCGGGCGTCGTCGCCCGCAGCCGGTCGGCCGCGAGCGCTTCGGCCTCGGCCCACCCGAGCCGACGGAACCCGCGCGCGCCGCGCTCGAGCAGCATCGGAAAGGCGAGCCGGCCGAGAGCGCGGAGCTCGGCGCTGGTCATGGCGCGTAGGCGGGCGACGTCGTCGAGCACGGCCGGATCGATGGCCGGCATCGTGTTCAGACGCAGCAGCTCGAGCCGTGTCATGCAGAGATGCACGCCGTCGATCACGTCGTCGCGGAGGCCGCGAGGGCCGAGCGCGCAGCCGTCGCAGACGCCGTCGCGCAGGATGCGCCAGGCGTACGGCAGCTCGTCGCGGTTCCGCCACACGACGCGCAGCATGTCGCGGAAATGGCGCGGCTTCGCGACGTCGAGACCAAAGGGCAGGCTCATGCCGTGCCGTCCGCGCTCGCCAGCCGTCGCGGCGCGGTGCCGGTCCGTTCCGTCACGCGGTCGACGAGATACGCGGCGAAGTCCTCCGGCACGGCGTGCTCGGAGAGCGTCACGAGCCGCAGGCGCTCGGGGCGGGTGAGCGCGCGCCAGTCGGCGAGCGAGATCTTGTAGCGCACCTCGTCGAGCACCGTCCGCATCGCCCGCGGGATGAAGGCGAGCGGGTCGTTGGGCGCGGCGTCCGGGTCCTCGCGATCCCCGGCCGTCCGCAGCCGCTCGGCGCCCGCGTAGACGTTGTAGCCGCCGTTGCGCACGAAACCGGCGAGCGTCATGGCGCCCTCGGCCGCGAGCGAGACGGCGAGGCTCGACGGGGCGGAGACCGCCGCGACGATCGGGATCGCGGCGACCAGGGCCTTCTGCACGATCTCGAAGCTCGCGCGACCGCTGACGAGCAGGATCGGCGGGACCACAGCACCGCTGCGGAGACACGCGCCGATCGCCTTGTCGACGGCGTTGTGGCGACCGACGTCCTCTCGCGCGAGCACGAGCGCGCCGGTAGCGTCGAAGAGGCCGGCGCCGTGCAGTCCGCCGGTCGACGCGAACGCGGCCTGCGCCGTGAGGAGACGAGCTGGCAGGAGCGGCAGGAGCCGGGCATCGACGACCGGACCGGGTGCCAACGGCGGGCGGCGCTGCAGGATCGCGCTCACGCTGCTCGCGCCGCAGAGGCCGCAGCTGCTCGCGGCGAGCGATTGATGACGGGCCAGCCGCTCTTGCAGGGCGCCGAGCGAGTGCGCGAGGTGCACGGACACGACGTTCGCCATGTCCGGCTCCTCCGGATGGCGCTCGAACTGGACGTGCTCGACCTCTGCGGCGCTCGTGATCACACCCTCGCTCGCGAGCATGCCGAGCACGAGGTCGACGTCGCTGCCCGGCGTCCGCATCGTGATGAGCCAACGCCAGCCGTTCAAGTGGATCTCGAGCGGCTCCTCGACGGCCACCGTCTCGTGCGCCGCGGCGGCAACGCCGGCGGTCACGCGAACGACCTCGGTCGGCAACGCGCTCGCGCCCGCCGTCTCGCGCACGATCCTCGGACCCGCCATCTGGGCGACCCTACCAATCACACGCGCGGGCCGACAGACCCGCGCGTGTGATTGGACGTCACCGTGGCGCGCGCGCGAAGCCGAACTCGATCGTCGTGATCGATTGGGTGAGCGCACCCGCGCCGGGGAGCCCAGAGATGACGTTGACCGACTCCGCGCTCACCGCCGGGATGCAGAAGATCGTCGCGGTCGTTCGGTCCGGGGTACCCGGACCTTTCGCGAGTCACCACGATTCCCCGGCGGCGACTAGCGCCGGTCGGCGCGTGCGGCCAGCACGCGCTCCGCCGCCGCGAGATCTGCCGGCGTGTTCAGCACCCGGAAGCTCTCACCGGCGGGATCGAGGGCGCGCACGTCGTCCTCCGCGAGGATCGCGACGTCGCGGAGCTGGCCAACGGATTGCAAGCGCGTTTCGCCGCGCGCCACGAGGGCATCGAGCTCGCGCGCAACGCGTGGACGATACGTGGCGACGAGCGGCTGCAGATGGCCACTCCACATCGGGATCACGGCCAGGAGCGCGGCCGCGTCGGCCGCAGCCAAACGCCGGGCGAGATCGGTGACGAGCGCGGGCCGCACGAACGGCGCGTCGCAGGGAAGGGCGATCGCGAGCTCCATCGTAACCGCCGAGAGGCCGAGCGCCAGCGCCGGCAAGGGCCCGGCAGCGACGACGCCATCGTGGACGATCCGCACCGGGCACGCGTCATCCGGCCCGCTCGCCGTCAGCGCGGGGGGAATCATCTG
>JBDSJB010000215.1:0-3290 GCA_039917665.1 Binatia bacterium | reverse complement strand
ATCTTCGTCGGCTTCGCGGCGTTCGTGCTCCTCGTTCCGCTCGCCCTCACCTCGACCAACGGCGCCGTGCGACGGCTCGGCTTCGCGCGCTGGAAGCTGCTCCATCGCCTCGCGTACGTGGCGCCCGCGCTCGTCGTGCTCCACTTCTTCTGGCGGGTGAAGAAAGACGTCAGCGAGCCGGTCGCGTACGGCATCGCGTTGACCATTCTTCTCGCGATCCGACTCGCCGCCTACTGGCGCGCGCGGACCGCCGCGACGGCGCCGTGACGGCTCACGCCTCAGTCGACCGCGATGGCGCGGTCGCGCGCGCGATACCGGCGCGGCACCGACTGCACGCGCTCGAGACGGACTTGCCGGCGCGGCACCACCACGCTCGATGCGCCGGCAGTTTCGAAGGGTCGCAGCAACGCGCCACTCAGTCGTCCGGCATCGAGGTCGAGGGCTTCGCAAATCCCGTCGAACGAGAAGGCGGCTTGTTGGCCCCGCAGCTCCCCGCGAATCCATTCGGCGGCCTCCCGCCCCACCGCGTGCCCTGGGCCGCGTTGCAGATGGCCAATCGCGTTCAGCAGGACGGCAAGGAGAAGACGCTTCTCGGGACTGCAATCCGGTTCGGAAAGGCTCAGTGCTTGGACGGTGACCATCGTCTCCGTCACGTCTACGGCCCGCGACGCGCGCGGGGCAACGAGTTTCAACGGCGGCCGCCATCGAACTATTCGCATCCGGAACAGCGTGCGGTGCCGCCTGGCATCGTCACGTCTCTTCCGTTACACCATTTGTCCTTTCCAATTCTCAGCGCTCCCAGGGAGGCCCCCAATGGCAGAGGCTTACATCATTGATGCAGTGCGTACGCCGGTCGGTCGTCGACGCGGCGGTTTGGCGACCGTGCACCCCGCCGACCTCGGCGCGCATTCGCTGCGCGCGCTCGTCGATCGCACCGGCATCGATCCTGCCGCCGTCGAAGACGTGATCTTCGGCTGCGTCGACACCATCGGGCCGCAGGCCGGTGACGTCGCTCGCAGCTGTTGGCTCGCGGCCGGCCTTCCGGACGTCGTCCCCGGCGTCACCATCGATCGCCAATGCGGCTCGGCGCAGCAGGCCGCGCACTTTGCGTTCCAGGGCGTGATGAGTGGCACCGCCGATCTGCTGATCGCGGGGGGCGTGCAGAACATGAGCATGATTCCCATCTCGTCCTCGATGCTCGCGGGCGAGGCGTACGGCTTCGCTGACCCGTTCTCGACGTCGAAGGGGTGGCTCGAGCGCTACGGCAACCAAGAGGTGTCGCAGTTTCGCGCCGCCGAGATGATCGCGGAGAAATGGGACTGCACGCGCGAGGACATGGAGCGGTTCGCGCTCGAGAGCCATCGCCGGGCGCTGCAGGCGATCGACGAAGGACGCTTCACGCGCGAGATCGTGCCGATCAACGGCCTCACCACCGACGAGGGTCCGCGCCGCGACACGACGCTCGAGAAGATGGCGACGTTGAAGCCGCTCCGGGAAGGCGGCCGCCTCACCGCCGCCGTGTCGAGCCAGATCTCGGATGCGTCGGCCGCGATCCTGATCGCGTCGGAGCGCGCCGTGAAGGAGCACGGCTTGAAGCCGCGCGCCCGTGTCCACCACATGAGCGTCCGAGGTGCCGATCCGGTGTGGATGCTGACGGCGCCGATCCCCGCCACGGCGCATGCCTTCGCGAAGTCGGGCATGTCGAAGAACGACATCGATCTCGTCGAGATCAATGAGGCCTTCGCCTCGGTCGTGCTCGCTTGGCAGAAGGAAACCGGCTTCGACCCGGCCAAGGTCAACGTGAACGGCGGCGCCATCGCGCTCGGTCATCCGCTCGGCGCCACCGGCGCGCGTCTCATGACGACGCTCCTCTGCGAGCTCGAGCGGACCGGCGGCCGCTACGGCCTGCAGACCATGTGCGAGGGTGGCGGCCAGGCCAACGTCACCATCATCGAGCGTCTCTGAATGAGCGGTATCTGCGACGGCCGCGTCGTCGTCATCACGGGTGCGGGGCGCGGCATCGGTCGCGCGCACGCCCTGGCCTTCGCCGCCGAGGGCGCCAAAGTCGTCGTGAACGACATCGGCACCGCGCTCGATGGCCAAGGCGTTTCGACTGGACCGGCTGCCGAGGTCGTCGCGGAGATCCGTGCCGCCGGCGGTGAGGCCGTGGCGAACGGCGATGACGTCGCCGACTGGGCCGGCGCCGAGCGGCTCGTCGCGAGCGCGCTCGACGCGTTCGGACGGCTCGACGTCGTCGTCAACAACGCGGGGTTCGTGCGCGACCGGATGTTCGCCAGCACGTCCGAGGAGGAATGGGACGCCGTCGTTCGCGTCCACTTGAAGGGCCACTTCTGCGTGACCCGCCACGCGACGGCGCATTGGCGTGATCGCGCCAAGGCGGGCGACCAGCCGGACGCGCGCATCATCAATACGAGCTCCGGGGCCGGCCTGCAGGGTTCGATCGGCCAGGGTGCCTACTCCGCCGCCAAGGCCGCGATCGCCGCGCTCACGCTCGTCCAGGCCGCCGAGCTCCGGCGCTATGGCATCACGGCCAACGCGATCGCGCCCGCGGCGCGCACGCGCATGACCGAGACCGTTTTCGCCGACATGATGGCGAAGCCCGAGTCCGGCTTCGACACGATGGCGCCCGAGAACGTTTCGCCGCTCGTGGTGTGGCTCGGGAGCGCTGACTCACGCGACGTCACCGGGCAGGTCTTCGAGATCGCCGGCGGCAGGCTGAACGTCGGCGACGGCTGGCGCACCGGCGTCGGCGTCGACAAGGGCGCGCGCTTCGCCCCGGCGGAGATCGGCACCGCCGTCCGCGAAATCCTCGCGAAGGCACCGCCGGCGCAAAAAGTCTACGGTTCCTGATCCGCGCATGAACTTCGCCCTCGACGCCGATCAACTGCAGCTGCGCGACACGGCGCGGGCGTTTCTCGCGGCCCACTCCGGATCAGTGGCCGTCCGTGCGTCGATGGCGACCGAGCGCGGTTACGATGCCGCGCTCTGGCAGAAGATCGCGGGCGAGCTCGGCTGGCCCGCGGTCATCGTCCCGGAAGAGCACGGCGGACTCGGGCTCGGGCAGGTCGAGCTCATGGTGTTGATGGAGGCGATGGGCGCCGCCCTGCTCTGCGCCCCCTTTTTCTCGACCGTGTGTCTCGGTGCGAACGCGCTCGTGACCGCCGGCACCGCCGCGCAGCAAGCCGAGTGGTTGCCCGGCATCGCCGCCGGCACGACGACGGCCGCCGTTGCACATGCCGAGCCCGTCGGACGCTGGGACGCCGACGGCA
>JBDSJB010000214.1:0-6878 GCA_039917665.1 Binatia bacterium | reverse complement strand
GCCGCTGCCCTTGCTGCGACAACTCGGTTATCGCACGCCAATGGAGATCGAGCAGGAGCGGGCGGAATTGAAGGCGCTGCGGGAGCACGTGACCGAGAATCCCGCCCCGGCCGGCGGGCTCGACGGCGGGATGCCACGCCACGCGAGCGAGGTTCACTGACGCGGTGCGCGGTTGAACGTCCGAAACGCGAGGCTTCCGACTGACGACGCGTGGTCGACGCAGAGTCCCGACGGCGGGGTGTCGCCGTGTCCCTGCGCGTAGGTCCACAGCGTGATGGTCGAGGTCGCGGCTGACGACTCCAGCCAAAAATAGAAGTCGCGACCGGCACTGTCGGCGATGGGGTCGAAGGCCAGCGCGATCCACGCCCCATCGGCGACGCTCAGGGCTTCGGTAGTCGCTTGTCTCAGCGCATTCGCGTGTGTGCCGGGCGAATCGGACAGGGCGAACCTCAGCGCATGGTCGGAACGACGGCCGTCGGTTCCGACCCGAACGTCGATGCGACACAGGCCGTCGGCAGTGGCGGTGAAGCGCTGCCCGACGGTGCGCCCCGCGATGAGAAACACCGAGGGCGTGTCGCTCACCTCGACAGCGGTTCCGGGAAGGAGATCGTCGGGCGCCAGATCGTAGTGGCCGACCTCGGCGAACCGTGCGGGGTCGGGTGCATCGCGCACGGGCGGGGCGGCTGCGCGTTTCGACCCGCCCATCGCGCCGAGCGCCGCGATCAGCGCGTCGGCCTGCGCCGCGGGTGTCGCGTGCAGGAAGACGTCGTCGCGCGCGCGGTTGCCGAGGCGGCGGCGGGCCCCCGCGTCGTCGATCAAAGAACCCAGCTGGGTTTCCCACTCGTCCGGAGTCGCAGCCAGCAACCCGTTCTCCCCGGAGCGAATCGCGCGCCGGAACGCGTCGGTCGGGCTCGCGATCGTCGGAACGCCGAGCGCGGCAGCCTCGAGATACTTGACCGCGCTCTTCGCGTCGGTGAACGGGTCGCCGAGGCGGAGCGGGGCGAGCTGCACGTCGGACGTCGCGAGCGCGGCGAGCATGTCGGGCCACGGCATGAATGGGAGGCGCTCGACCTGGTCGGCGACGGTCGCGAGCGCCGGGTGCGTACGCAGGTGGCCGCCGATCCGGAGGCGTGCTTGCGGGCGCTCGGCGAGGACGCGCGCAAGCGCGGGTGCTGCGACGGCGAAATCGAGATCGTGCATGGTCGTGCCGCTGAAGTACGCGAGCACGATGCGGCCGTCGTCGGCGCGCGGGATCGGCTGGGTCTTCCGCAGCCGTTCCGCGACGGCGAGCTCGTGCTCGCCGAGGCCGTTCCGCACGACGAACGCGGGCACGCCGAGGCGCGTCGCCGCGGCGGCGAGCGGCTCGGTGGTCGCCAGGAAGGCGTCGCAGGCGCGCAGCGTCGCCGCGTAGCGCTCCGTTGCTGCTAGCCACCAGGTCCGCTGGCCTTCCGGCAATGCGGCGAGGGCATCGTGCGGCGTGGCGCTCGGATCGAACACGAGATCGTCGCACGAGAAGGCGAGCGGTGTGCCGAGCGCGCGGGCGTGTGCGAGGCAGGCGTCGAGCCAGGGGCTCATGGGCACGCGATAGACGACGACGATCGCAGCGTCGGCGATCGCTGCGGGTACGGATGGGTCCGTCCACCAGAGCGCGCGACTCGCGACGCCGCGAGCGGCGAGCGCATCGCGGAGGTGCGTCACGCGGTAGCGAAACGGGGCCCCGTCGCAGCCGGCGAGGAAGAGCACCGGTCCACGCAGGCCCGCGTCCGGGGCACGGTGCGGTACGGCCGACTGGACGTCCGTATAGATCGCTTCGAGGTCGGCGACCTGACGGTCGAGACTCGGGGTCGGCGTCGCCGCGGCACCGGCGCGGAGGGTTGCCGCGAGCCCGGGCTCGAGCACGAAGCGGCGGAGGCAGGTCGCGAGATCGGCCGCGTCGCCGGTCGCGCACACCAGGCCGTTCCGCTCGGGGCGAATCACCTCGGTCGGTCCGCCGCTGTCGGTCGCGATCACGGGAACGCCAGCCGCCAACGCCTCGCGCGTCACCAGCGAGAACGACTCGCGCATGAGCGACGGCACGATCAGGCAATCGAGCTCGGCGAGAACGCCGGGAAGCTCCGCCGGCGCGAACGAGGGTCGCAGCACGACGCGATCGTCGATCGTCAGAGGTATCGGCAACGTGAGCCCGACCCGATCGGTGAGCTGGCGCGTGAGGCGGGCGCGCGGCGCGCTGGTGCCGACGTAGAGCACCAGCTCGAAGCCGCCGCAGCCGGCCCGATCGGCCGCGGCGAGCAGCGTCGGCAGCCCTTTCATCCGGTGATCCGGACCACCGAAGTACCCGAAACGGATGGGGCCGGGACGACGCGCGGCGCCGCCCACGAACGGCGTGACCCCGTTCTCCGACACGGCGACCCGTTCCGGCGGGACGCCGTTCGCGATCGCGGCGTCGGCGAGGAAGCGCGACGGTGTCAGCACACGATCGGCGTGCGCGAGCATCGCGGTCAGATAGGCGCGGCGGCCGACGAGGTCGCAGCCCGGGGCGCAGTGGCAGCGTTCCGAGGCGACTCGCTGCGGGCAAACGAAGTCGTGCTGGTCGACCAGGAACATCCGGGCGCACCACCACCACCAATCGTGCATGGTGACGACGACCGGCACGCCGTGCGCGGCCGCGACCTCCAGAAGATTCGCTCCCAGCGCTTGAATGCTGTGGAAGTGGACGACGTCGGGCCGCGTCCGTTCGAGAAAGCGCGCGAAAGCCGGTGCGGTCTCGGGATGGCGATACGAGCGCGCATCGAGCGCGGCGTATCCGGGCGCGGCGTTCACGGCGCTCACCGGGAGGCCCTCGACGTCCCAGGCGCTCTCTTCGTACGCCGGTGCATCCCCGTGCGGACGTCCGCAGAAGACCGACACGTCGTGGCCGCGCGCACGCAAGCGTTGCGCCATGGCATTGCACGCGAGCGTCGCGCCGCCGACGAAGTCCGGCAGGAAGAGGGTGATGACCTGGGCAATTCGCATTTCGGCCCCGTGCGGTCGGCGCTACGCGCCGATCCTCCGATGGCCCTCGGCGCCCGAGCTCAATTCGGGCGCCTCGCGTACTGCGGTCCACGACGAGCGACGCCGCGCACTACGCACGCCGCAGCTCTGGCGCGCGCCAGTTCGCGACCTTCCGTCAACGAAACCGCTGGGCTATAGCTCCACGACTTCATGCAACGGCTCTGGTCATACATGATCCGTTACCGGGGCCGCTATGCGATCGGTCTCGCGTGCCTGTTGGCGACCGGAACGCTCGCGATGTCGGTGCCGTATCTGCTGAAGCGCGCCGTCGACACGATCTCGGCCGGCGGGTCGGCGGGGACCGTCGGGTGGCTCGCGGCGACGATCATCATGATCGCGCTCGCGCAGAGCGTGGTGCGTACCGTGTCGCGTTTCATGATCTTCAACGTCGGGCGCGACATCGAGTACGACCTCCGGAACGACCTCTTTGCGCACCTCGAACGCCTGCCGCTCTCGTACTACCAAACCCAGCAGACCGGCGACCTGATGTCGCGGCTCGTGAACGACATCACGGCCGTGCGCATGCTCCTCGGGGTCGGCTTCCTCAACCTCATCAATACGCCGATCTACTATCTCTACGCCGTCACCATCATGGTCTCGATGGACTGGCGGCTGACGCTCGCGTCGCTCGTCCCGTACCCGCTCGTCCTGATCATCGTGAAGCGGACCAGCCGCCAGCTCATGGAACGGACCCTCAAGACCCAGGAGGGTCTCGCCGCCATGAGCAGCCGGGTGCAGGAGAACCTCTCCGGCATCCACGTGGTCCAGGCGTACGTCCGTGAGGAAGCCGAGACCGCGGCCTTCGAGCGCCTGAACGAAGAGTTCTCGGCGCAGAGTATGGCCCTCGCCAAAGTGCGGGGCGTGATCATGCCCGTGATGCGGGCCGTCAGCACGCTCGGGACGCTTGTCGTGCTGTGGTTCGGCGGCCTGCGCGTGATCGCCGGACACCTGAGCCTCGGCGACCTGGTCGCGTTCATCGGGTATCTCCACATTCTCGCCTGGCCGACGATGGCGCTCGGCTGGATGCTCTCGATCGTGCAGCGCGGCCGCGCGGCACTGCAACGGCTCGAGATGATCTTTCAAGCAACGCCGGCGATCGACGACACCCGCGCCGAGCCGCTCGCGCAGCCGATCGTCGGCGCGATACGCTTTCGCGGCACGGGCTTCGCCTACGACGGTCGGCCGACCAGCCGGCACGCGCTCACGGCTCTCGACGTCTCCCTACCCGCGGGCGCGACGCTCGCCGTCGTCGGGCGGACCGGCAGCGGCAAGACGAGCCTGGTCCAGTTGCTGCCGCGCCTCTTCGATGTGACGGAGGGGACGGTCGAGCTCGACGGCCGCGACGTCCGGACGCTCTCGCTCGCGACGCTCCGGAGCACGATCGGTTATGTCCCACAGGATCCGTTCCTCTTCTCGCGGAGCGTCCGCGACAACATCCGCTTCGGGGCGCCGGAGGCCGACGACACCGCCGTGCAGCGGGTCGCGGCGATCGCGGCGCTCGATCGCGACATCGCCGAGCTGCCACGCGGCTATGACACGATCGTCGGCGAGCGCGGCATCACGCTCTCCGGCGGCCAGAAGCAACGAGTGACGCTGGCGCGCGCGCTGATCGTCGATCCCACCATTCTCATCCTCGACGACGCGCTCTCGAGCGTCGATACCGAGACCGAGCGCCGCATCCTGAGCGAGCTCCGCACGGTCATGCACGAGCGCACCAGCATCCTGATCGCGCACCGCATCTCGACGGTCATGGACGCCGACCTGATCCTCGTGCTCGACGAAGGTCGCGTGGTCGAGATCGGCGACCACCAAGCACTGCTCGCCCGCGACGGCTTCTACGCCGACCTCTTCCGCCGGCAACGCCTCGCTGAAGAGTTGGAGGCGCTATGAGCGCGTCTTCGGAGCGCCGCGCTGTCAGCGCGGCGGGGAGTGCCGCCCTGTGAGCACTCCCTCCAGCCGCAAGCGCGGCAACGTCACCCGGCTCCAGCCGCGTCGCTCCGCCGACGCTCCCCTGCAGCGCGCGCTCGATCCTCATCAGGAAGAGGCTCTCGGCAAGGCCTACGACTCGCGGCTGATCCGCCGCCTGTGGACCTTCATCCAGCCCTACCGCGGCATCTTCTGGCTCTCCGTCGTGTGCCTGCCGCTGAACGCGGCGTGCATGCTGACCCAGCCGTACCTCTTGAAGCTCGCGATCGACCACTACATCACGGCGGGCGACGCGAGCGGCCTCACCCGGATCGGCGTCATCTACATCGCCGCCATCATCGGGGAGTGCGCCTTCTTCTACGCGCAGTACTACCTGACGATGCTCGTGGCGCAGCGCAGCCTCGCCGACCTCCGTGTGCAGGTGTTCGCCCACGTTCAGCGCCTGCCGATGAGCTACTTCGACCGCAATCCCATCGGTCGTCTCGTCACGCGGCTCACCTCCGACATCGACGTGCTGAACGAGATGTTCGCGGCGGGCGCGATGACGATCTTCATGGACGTGCTCACGATGGCCGGCATCATCGCGATCATGGTGGGCATCGACGCGCGTCTCGCCGTGGCGGCCCTGGTGATGATGCCGGTGATGATCGTCGGCATCAATTTCTTCCGGCTGGCGGCGCGTCGTACCTATCGTCAGATCCGCGAGCGCATCGCCCGGTTGAACGCGTATCTGCAAGAGGCGCTCTCGGGGATGATGATCATCCAGCTCTTTGCGCGCGAAGATCGTTCGTTCGACGAGTTCGACGCCCTGAACGACGATCATCGCGAGGCCAACCACTGGTCGAACATCTACGAAGCGTCGTTGTTCTCGATGGTGGAGGCGCTCGCCAGCATCTCCGGCGCCGTCATGGTCTGGTACGCGTCGGGGCACATCCTCGCGGGTGCGATCGCCTTCGGAACGCTGGTCGCCTTCCTCGAGTACATCCAGCGTTTCTTCATCCCGATCCGCGAGTTCAGCACCAAGTACGCCGTCATGCAGTCGGCGATGGCGTCGGCGGAGCGCGTGTTCCAACTCCTCGACACGGTGCCAGTGATCACGTCGCCGGCCGGCGCGCACGCGCCGACGGCGATGCAGGGCGCGATCGAGTTCGACCACGTCTGGTTCGCCTACAAGGGCGAGGATTACGTCCTCCGCGACGTCAGCTTCAAGGTGAACCCGGGCGAGAAGATCGCCATCGTCGGGGCCACCGGCTCGGGGAAGACCAGCCTCATCAAGTTGCTGTCGCGCTTCTACGAGGTCAGCCGCGGAGCCATCCGCGTCGACGGCGTGGACGTCCGCGAGTGGGATCTGCACGCACTGCGGCGCCGCATCGGCGTGGTGCTGCAGGACGTCTTTCTCTTCAGCGGTGACATCGCGGGCAACATCTCGCTGGGACGTCCGGAGGTCACGGCCGCCACGATCGAGGCCGTCGCGCGGCGCGTGAATGCGTGGGGCTTCATCCGCGAGCTGCCCGGTGGCGTGCACGAGCGGCTGCGCGAGCGCGGCTCGAACTTGTCGACGGGGCAGCGCCAGCTCCTCGCCTTCGCCCGTGCGCTCGCCTACGACCCGGCGATCCTGGTGCTCGACGAGGCGACGTCGAGCGTCGATACCGAGACCGAGATGCTGATCCAGGATGCGCTGACCACACTGATGCGCGACCGCACGGCGCTCGTGATCGCGCACCGCCTCTCGACGATCGAGCACTCCGATCGGATCATCGTCCTGCACCACGGCGTCATCCGCGAGGTCGGCACGCACCTCGAGCTGATCGCGGCGCGCGGCATCTATCACCGCTTGTACGAGCTGCAGTACGCACTCGCCGACGACGCGGCGGGCGGCCAAGTCGCGAGCTGAGTTCGCA
>JBDSJB010000213.1:0-3227 GCA_039917665.1 Binatia bacterium | reverse complement strand
CGACGTTCCGCCGCTTGAGCGCCGCGCGCGCCGTGCGCTCGAAGACGATGCCGGTGTAATACGCGCGCTCGTAGTCGGTCTGGAGCTGATCGACGAGGCGTTGCGCCTCGCGCGGCGCACCCGCCGCACCGTCGGCGCCGAACTGGTCGGTGAGCGCCAGGATCAGCCCGAGGATCGCGGAGTGGTTGACCCGGTCGACGGCGAGTACGTCGCGATAGATGCTCTCGGCCTGCGCGGGCTCGTTCCGCAGGCGATAGCCCTCGGCCTTCTCGAGGGCGTGCGGAATGCCGCCAGGCGAGATCGTCTTGAGCTCGAAGTCGGTCATGCGTGCTCCATCTACTCCGGTGTAGCACCGCTGTCTCCTGCATTGGACACCCCTCACGGTCGTCTTTTCCATCGCTTCAAATCGACGCAAAAAACTTCTCGCACGTTGCTGCGAACGGCTTGAGGGTCCAGCCACGAGCCCGCATAGTGCGCCTCCTCGACGCTGCGCGGGAGGCTCGTGCTCGCGACGAATTGGTTGACGATCCTGGAGTGGCGCTCGAGCTGATCGGACTTCTGTACTTGTCGCAGGAGCTGCTGGAGTCCCGAGCATCGGCGGCCGCGACGCACCAGTTCACGAAGCTCCAGAACGACCTCGAGAGCTCGGTCCGCGATCTGATCATGCGGATGAACGCCGGCCACGAACCTCGCCGAATTCGTTCGCGGCCATTTGTCGGTGCTCGAGATGGAAGCCGAATACCGCGAGGATCCCGTTGCCTTCGCGCGGAATGCCGCGCGCGATCCCGGTCTCCGGCAAGTGCTCGACCAACTGCACGGCCACTCCCCGCGCGATCTCCGCAAGCTCGCCGTCGAGAAGTTCGTCATGACGAGCGCGTCGCTCCCGCGCGGCGATCAAACGGAGCGATGCCACCAGCGGGACAGTCGTGATCGGTCGCCGTCGACAAGAGGATGTCACGCACGACGTCGGGATCGAGCTGCTGGCCGCACTCCACCGCCGAACCACGCGCGGACTGCACCGGAGACGAGGCGCCGAATGCAGATGATGACCGCGACCTGTCCTTTCCACGGTGACAGTCCTACCTATCCGTGATCGTCCCCGTCCGTAAGGAACACGTACGTTCTCCGGAAATCAGTAGAGGCGACGGGGTTTGGGTTAGCGAGGGCGTCACATGGCGATGTCGCATGCCACGGACCGGTCCGGCATGATTCCGTCCTTGCTGCGAGTTGCCTATCGAACGGTCGCTTGATGCCTTCGGCCTCGTGCCAAACGCAGCACAATTCGAGGAACCTGCCTCGATGCGGTACAAGAATCTGAACTCGCAACCCGAAAGGAGATCGATGTGGTCGTGATCAAAGGCAGCTACGCGCAAAACCTGCGGTGCGAGGCGATCCACGGACCGTCGGGAACGATGCTCGTCACCGACGCGCCGGCCGACAACATGGGACGCGGCGAGTCGTTCTCACCGACCGACCTCGTCGCGACCGCGCTCGGCACGTGCATCGTCACGACCATGGCGATTCTCGCCACACGCCGCGGCATCGATTTCTCGAGCGCTACGTTCACGGTCGAGAAGCACATGGCAGCCGATCCCGTGCGACGCATCGGCCGCCTGCCCGTCACGATCCGCATGTCCGCGACGATCTCGGAGGAGAACCGCACGCTGCTGGAGCGCGCCGCGCACACGTGCCCGGTACACAAGAGCTTGCACCCCGACGTCGATGCGCCGATCAGCTTTGTTTACGAGTGAGCGCACGCGGCGGTGAAGCCGTTCATTTGTTGATGTAGCTCAACACGACGCAAAGCGTTCCTTGGCCGCTGAACGCTCCCTTGGGCCCGAACGCAGGTCGGTCAGAACACGACGTTGTTGCTCGCGTCGGCGCACGAGGGGATGCCCGACGTGTAGCTCATGACGTCGTAGTCGCGGAGAATTCTGGAGATGCTGCAGAAGATGCCCTGGCCGTTCGTCGTCGTCGGTTGCACGACGCTGTTGCCGCGGACCGATACCCGCGTCGCCGCGGTCGTGATGCCGCGCGCGATGCCGGTGCCCGTGGGCACCACGTTGCGAACGCGGTGTCCTTGCACCAAGAATCCGACTCCCTCGATGTTGCCGACACCGCCCGAATAGATGCCCTCGGGAGAGAAATCGGAGACGTCCGCGGCGCCGGCGACACCGTCGACGACGTTGTCGATCGCGTCGCCGAGCACCACGATGGCGCTCGCACGGTCGGAGCCGGGTGCGCCGCCGGTGTTGATCACCCGATTCGCCGAACGACGCTGCCGCGGCCGATCACATAGATCCCCAATGCGGTGATCTGCTCGAGCCGGTTGTCCTCCACGAGATGCCCGACTTCGGACTCATCGTCATTGATGAAGACGCCGGAACGGAACCCGCGGATCGTGCAATTGCGGACGGAGATGTTCGAGCGGGAACCGTTGACCGCGATGGCACCGCTGCTGGTGGCCGGCCCGGCGGCGAGCCCCTCGAGCATGAAGCCGTTGCACTCGATCGTGACGTTGTCCGCTTGGATGTCGATGGCCGTAATGCCGTTGCTCGCCGTCGCGAGGTTCTTCGGACTCGGCGTGCCGATCTACCGTCAGTCCGAGGTATCGCGGAACTCGGCAGTGTCGTTCTGACGCTGCGGGATGACCCCGCTCAGGTCTCGTCAGCTCAGCGCTTCGCGTTGCCGTCGCCGAAGATCTTCCGCCACAGCATCGCGACCGGATCGTAGAACCGATCGACCACACGCTCCTTCAACGGGATGATCCCGTTGTCGGTGATGTGGATGTGCTCGGGGCAAACTTCGCTGCAGCACTTGGTGATGTTGCACATGCCCGAGCCGAACTCGTCTTTGACGGCGGGAATGCGATCCTCGGTATCCAGCGGATGCATCTCGAGCGACGCGACGCGGATCATGAAGCGCGGGCCGACGAAGGTGTTCAGCTCGCGGCCGTCGCGATCACGTAGGACGTGGCAGACGTCCTGACAGAGGTAGCACTCGATGCACTTCCGGAACTCCTGCACCCGGTCGACGTCTTCCTGGTACATCCGATACTTGCCGTCGGGGTCGCGCGGCCGCGGCTTGAACTTCGGGATGCGCTTGTTCTGGGCGTAGTTCCAGGAGACGTCGGTCACGAGGTCCTTCATGACCGGGAACGTCTTCAGCGGCTGGACGGTGATCGTCTCGGTATCGCTGAACACGTTCATGCGGGTCATGCAGGCGAG
>JBDSJB010000212.1:0-4048 GCA_039917665.1 Binatia bacterium | reverse complement strand
GCGGCTACATCGACCCGAGCACGCGCCGCAGCTTCGCGGCACCCTTCGGCGCCTTCACCTGCCCGGCGAGAATCGCCTTCGGCGACACAGCGCGGCCGTAGTAGCTCCGGTTCGCATCCTTCCGCTCGGCGATGACCGTACCTTCGATCGACACGCCGGCGAATGCACCCTGGGCTCGGCTGTACGTGTAGACCGCCGCGACCGGCATCACACTCGCACCGAGGGTGCGCCCGACCGGTCCCGCCGCGGCACTGAGCGCGCCGCCGAAGGAGACGTTGCCGCCGTGCGCGAACGCGGCGACGGCTTCCGGCGTGTTCAACACGAGAACGAACTCGGTCACCTCGGCCCCCACCTGGAAGCCGAAGCCCGCGCCGCCGGTGCCGATCGCGGAAGGCGGGCTCCAGCCGTTCGCGGTGCGCGCGACGACCACGCCCCAACCGCCCTGGCCGCTGAAGATGAAGCCGGCTTTCAACACGGTGAGAATCGCGAGGCCTTTGGCGTCGCGCAGCACTGCTGGCGGAATGCCGTCCTCGGGCATCTTGCGGAAGCGTTCGATGATCGCGGTCGCTTGATCGACCTCGCTTTGCATGGCCGCGCGGGCCGGGGTGCTAGTCGTCGCGATCAGGCAGCTGGCCGCAAGCGCCGTCATCAGTAGCAACCGTTTCATGTTGGGTTCCTCCGCGATCCATGGGGGAGCAACGATCGTGCCCATCCGCACGGAGAAAAATCTCCGCAATCACGAGACCGCGCTTGCGCGGGCGCTGTAAGAAGTACCGACCTTGCCGTCGGCGCTTTCAAGCCGATCGCCGTCGGCCGGCCGCCGGGATAGACGACGCCCGTGCACCGCGACGACGCGACGACGATGACCTGCCCACCCGGCGAGTCCGATCGACTCGATCGGACGCTGGCGCGCCTCCTTCCCGAGACCAGCCGCGGCGCCGCGCGGCGTTTGATCGCGGACGGGCGCGTCTTCGTGAACGGCCGCCGCTGTCAGGTCGCGTCGCGGACGATCTGGCCCGGCACCGTGCTCCGTGTGACTGGGCAACCCGGCACGGCCGCCGAGCCAGAGGCCGCGCCGGCAGCGGGGCTCCCGATCCTGCACGAGGACGCGACTCTCATCGCGATCGACAAGCCGGCCGGCATGCCTTCATCGCCGACGCGCACCGCGTCCGCCGGCACGGCGCAAACGACCCTCGAGCAGCAGCTGCTCGCCCGCGACGGCCGCGCGACGCGTCTCTTCGTCGTGCACCGGCTCGACGCCGGCACCTCGGGCGTGCTGCTCTTCGCGAAGACGAGCACCGCCGCGGCCGCGCTCGGCGCGGCGTTCAGCGAGAGCCGCATCGAAAAGGTCTATGTCGCGCGCGTCCCCGGGTCACCCGCCACACCGCACGGCACGATCGAGCTCGCGCTGGCGACCGCCGGTCGGAAGACCATCGTGAGCACGAGCGGCCGCCCCGCCCGCACCGACTGGGAGGTCGTCACGACCGACGCCCGCAGCACGCTGCTGCGGCTCCGGCCGGACACCGGACGCATGCACCAGCTCCGCGTCCACCTCCGCGCGATCGGGCATCCGATCGCGGGTGATCGCCTCTACGGCGGTCCGGCAGCACCGCGACTGATGTTGCACGCGGAACGGCTCGTGGTGCCGCACCCGCGGACGAACGCGCCGCTCGCACTGTTCGCGCCGAGCCCGTTCGACTGATCGTCAGGCGAGGATGTCGAGCAGCGACTTCTCGGTGTCGCGTCCGACCGCGATCAGCGACACGCCGATCCGAAACTCGCTCCGTCCGTAGATCACGCCGACGGCCGCATCGACGACGTCGTCGGGCGCGCTGGCGGACGACCCGGCGGCCGGATCGTCGGGCGCGCCGCTGCGCGTGAACGTGTGCGCGCTCCGCGCCAGCCGTTGCTCGGCAGCGTCGAGCAAGCCGAGCCCCGAGGCGGTGATTGACGGTATCCCGCTCATGAACCGTCTCTCGGTCCTTCGCGCGGCGAGCTTGAGCCGACGGCGCGGGCCACCGAGGGTCTGCGTCAGCGTGTGCGCGGCGACCGCGCGAGCGCGCCGCGAACCCGCACGGCGTCAGTCGTCGAGGCGAGTGTTTTACTCGATCCGCCGAGCCACGCGCGCGGGCGCTCGAGCGTCGGCGTTTGCGCCGGCCCGCGATCGAACGTCGCCAGCAGATCGGCGCTGAACCACACCCAATGACAGCGGGTGCACACTTTGATCGGCGCCGCGCCCCAGAGCGGATCGCGGCCGAGCTCGGAGAACGGCTGCGCGCAGGCCGGACACCATTGACGCGACGGACGACTCGCGTGCAGCGCCGCTTGCCACACGCGATTCACGAACGTGCGTGGCGCGATCTGCCGCAACACCGGCAACGTGACCGCACCGGCCCGGCAATCGCGACAAAACCAGACGAGGCCGTGACGGCCCGCACCGCGCTCGAGGTAGTCCCCGCAGCCGGCACAGGAGAGCTGCTCGAGGTGCAGAACCTTCACGCGCCGGGCCACGCGCATTTCTAGCGAGGACCCGCGCGTCCGGCCACACCCCCCGCCTTGAAAGCCAGAGACGCAGCGACTATCCGAGCAGGCAGCCCAACGACACCCACGAACTCGGGAGGAATCATGTCGGACCTGCACACCGAAACCGTCACCTACACCGCGGGCGCCGCGACGCTCCGCGGCTTTCTCGCCAAGCCGGCCAGCGCCGGCGAGAAGCACGCCGGCGTGCTCATCGTCCACGAGTGGTGGGGCTTGAACGACTACATGCGCGAGCGCGCGCACATGCTCGCCGATCTCGGCTACACCGCGCTCGCGATCGACATGTACGGCGACGGCCAGGTCGCGTCCGATCCGGCGTCCGCCGGCACGCTCATGAACGCCGCGCTCGCCGACCGCGCCGGGCTCGAGGCCAAGTTCCAGGCCGGGCTCGAGTGCCTGAAGTCACAACCGGGCGTCGATCCGCAACGCCTCGCCGCGATCGGCTACTGCTTCGGCGGCGCCGTCGTGTTGCACGCGGCGCGCATCGGTCTGCCGCTCGCCGCCGTCGTGAGCTTTCACGGCGCGCTCGGCTCGTTCCACAAGCCGGCCCCCGGCAGCGTGCAGGCCAAGGTGCTGGTGTGTCACGGCGACGCCGATTCATTGGTGCCCGAGGCCGACGTCGACGCGTTCGAGCACGAGATGGAGCAGGCCATGGCCGACTATCGCGTCGCGCGCTATCCCCACGCGCTCCACGGCTTCACCAATCGCGAAGCCGATGAGAACGGCAAGAAGTACGGCATTCCGCTCGCCTACGATCCCGATGCCGACCGGCATTCGTGGGACGACATGCGGAAGCTCTTCGCCGACACGATCGCCTGATCGTGTCGCGCGACTGACCGAACGCATCGGAGGTCGTCATGCAGCTCCCGGAACGGACGCAGGTCTACGAGACACCGATCTTCGACAGCCGGCGTTGGGATCGTTTCGTGGCCCGACCGGGCGACGTCATCGTCTGCACCCCCGCCAAATGCGGCACGACGTGGACCCAGATGCTCTGCGCCATGCTGCTCCACCGCTCCACGACGTTTCCGCAGCCGCTCACGCAGCTCTCACGCTGGCTCGAGCGCCATCTCGATCCGCTCGACAAAGTGCTCGCCGCCTACGACGCCCAGCCCCATCGCCGCATCGTGAAGACCCACACGCCGTTCGACGGCCTGCCCTACTTCCCGGAGGCCTCCTACGTCTTTTGCGGACGCGACCCGCGCGACGTGTTCCTTTCCGGCGTGGATCACATGGCGAACGGCTCCGACCGTACCGTCACCGACGCCCGCCAGCGCGCCGGGCTGCCCGAGGATTTCGAGATGACGCAGGACCCGAACACGCTCTTCCCGCTCTGGCTCACGACCGGCGCGATGGTGGGCATGGAAGACGGGTTCCCGCTCGGCTCGGTGATGAGCCTCACCAAGACCTACTGGCGGTTCCGCCATCTGCCGAATCTTCTTTTCCTCAACTACGCCGACCTGTCGGACCATCTCGACGCCGAGCTGCGCCGCCTCGCGCGGTTTCT
>JBDSJB010000211.1:0-2623 GCA_039917665.1 Binatia bacterium | reverse complement strand
CTCAGCGGCTCGATCGCCTTCGACTACTACAGCTCGAATCACGACATCGACGACCGCGAGCACTTCCTCGGCCTGAACCTCGTCGTGAAGCAGCGCTTGAAGCTCGCGGAGGACGTGCGTTGGGTCGGCGAGCTGCGGGTGCTCGCGCAGCAGGTCGGTCACGAGCACGAGGACGCGACGCACGATCTCCCGCGCAGCTTGCGCTACGCCGACGAGGTCACGTCCGAGCTGCGCGAAGGCTACGTGGAGGTCGCGGAGACGCATTGGGAAATGCGCGTCGGCCGCCAGCTGATCCCGTGGGGCCGCGCCGACGAGATCAACCCGACGGACGTGATCTCACCGAAGAACTACACGTTGCTGCTGCCCGAAGGTCCGTCGGCCTATCGCGGTGGCGTGAATGCGCTTCGCCTCGACACCTTTCTGCCGTGGCGGCTCCGCATGATCGGCGTGTACGTGCCGTTCGCCGAGCAGACGACCATCCCGTTGTCGGACCTGCCGGAAGGCGCGCGGCTCGCGGAGCGGTTGCCGGCGATTCGCTTCGACAACGGCTCGGCCGGCATCAAGCTCGACCGGAGCGGCGGCAAGGTCGACGCGTCGCTCGCGTACTACTACGGCTACAATCTCCTGCCCGAGGTCAGGGTCGTGGAGGCGCACGCCAATCAACAAACCGGCGGGCTCACGGCCGACGTCGATCTGGCGCACGGCCGCCAGCACATGATCGGCGCCGACTTCGCGACCGCCGTCGGCCGGTTCGGCTATCGCGGCGAGGTCGCGTGGGTGCAGACCGACAATCCACACGCGCGGCGCGTCGAGTCGATCGTGCCGTACCTGGCGTACGTGCTCGGGATCGAGCGCAGCTTCTCCGACAGCTTCAGCGTGATCCTCCAGTACGTCGGCCGGTTCGTGCCCGATCGCATCGATCCCGAGCGCGCGCTCCGCAATCCCGATCGCGCCCTCGCGCAGGCCCAGTTCCTCGCCGCCAAGTCGACGGTGGTCATCAACCAGCAACTCGACACCGTGCAGAACGGCTGGTCGGTGCGCCTCGACAAGAAGTTCTGGAACGACACGCTCGATTGCGAGCTGCTCGGCGTGCACTACTTCGAGCGCAACGACTTCTTCATCCGGCCGCGCCTCGTCTACGACCTGACGGACTCGTGGAAGACCAGCGTCGGCGGCGAGATCTTTCACGGCCCCAAGAACTCGACATTCGGCCGCGTCCAGCACAACAGCGGCGCCTTCGTCGAGCTGAAGTACAGCTTCTGATTTGGCTGGGCGCTCAGCCGACGGCGAGGTTGTGGCCGACCGCCGCGTGCTCGACCGGAATGCGCACCGGCACCACCACTTCGAACTGGCTGCCGTGGCCGAGCTCGCTCGAGACGTGCACCGTGCCGCCGATCGCCTGTAGCAATCGCCGCACGATGTAGAGGCCGAGGCCGACGCCGCCGTGCTTCCGGCTGAACGAGCCGTCGCCCTGGCGGAACATCTCGAAGATCACCTCTTTGTGCTCGGACGGAATACCGACGCCGGTGTCGCTGACGGTGACGATGAGATCGGCGGGCACGCGCGCGGAGGTGGGCGCCAAAGCCGGATCGGTGCGGACCGCGAACTGCACCCGCACCTGTCCGAGGTCGGTGAACTTGAAGGCGTTGTCGATGAGATTCCGAACGACCGTGCGGAGCTTCGACGCGTCGAGCTCCGCCGACGACAGCACCGGCGGAATGTCCCACTCGAGCGCGACGCCTGGTTTCCGCCAGTATTCCGGGATGCCGGCGCGCAGCTCCTCCACGAACCCGCCGAGATCGATGACCTCGACGTGGACGGGCACGCGCCCCGACTCGAGCCGGCTGAGATCGAGGGTGGCTTGGATGAGCTCGAGCAATTGCGACGTATAGATCCGGACGCGGTCGAGGATCTCGACGCGTTCCTGGACCGCGGCCTCGCCTTCCGCGCCGGCTTCTTCGCGCAACATGTCGGCGTAGCCGATGACCGCGTGCAGGGGCGAGCGCAGCTCGTGCGACATGGCACCGATGAAGTCGGTCTTGAGCGCGTTGGCCACTCGCAGCTCGTCGAGGAGGCGGGTGTTCTCGAGCGCCAGCACGGCGTGATTGGCAATGCCGAGCACGAGGCGTCGCGTCGCCGCCTGGAAGCCCGTGATGGGATCGTCCTGACCCACCATGAGAATGCCGAGCGGCTCGTCTTCGCGTCGCAGCACGGCGCCGATGAAGGGGCCGATCGTCCAGCGCGCGCGAATGCCCTGGTTCAGCGGCGAGCCTTCGGTCGAACGCACCTCGAGGCAGTCGTCGGTGGCGCCGTCGATGATCCATTGCACGAGCGCGTTCGGGAACTCGACGCTCAGGATCTCCTCGTCGAGCTGACCCGTGCGCGAGGCGAGTCCCATGATGCGGTACACGTTGCGCTCGATGTCGCGGACGAGAATGCAGGCCCAGGTGCTGCCGACGAGCACGCGCGCGAGGTCGGACACGCGTTCCAGGAGGGCGCTCCGCGTCGGCTCGGCGGCGAGCGCACGGGCGACGGTGACGAGCGCGGCGGCCGTCGTCGCCGCGGACTCGGCTTCGGCGCTCGCGGTCGGCAGGCGCGTGCCGCAAAAACGCGCTTGGAGCGC
>JBDSJB010000210.1:0-3562 GCA_039917665.1 Binatia bacterium | reverse complement strand
CGTGTCGACCGTGAGGCCGACGAAGGCGAGCGAGCACACGGCGGTGCCCACCAGAAAAAACGCACGAGCAGCAGATTTCGACAGCATCGCCACCTCTCTCCTAGGCTTCGGTCACGCAGCGTCGCCCGCGGGACCTAGATCGACAGCTCGCCATACCCCGCCCGCGCCAACGCGCGGCGCGTCGCAGCCTTGACCAGCGCGTCGTCGACGACCTCGTGCAAGGGAACGTCGCGGGCCGTGCCAAGCTCCACTGCGAGCGCAGCGGCGTCGGCACCCACGAGCCGCTCGCACGCCGCGTAGACGCCGGCCGGGCCTTCTTCGAGCTGGTTGTGGGCGGCGAGGATGAAACGAAGCGCGGCAACTATCGCTGGGGTCGGGCGCGGCACGAGCAGCGCGGTGAGCGCGCCGTGGTCGCTGCGCAGCCTTCCGGCCGCCGGCACCGGGGTGCCGCCACACGACCGTGCCGCCGCGGGCAGCAAGATCTTCTCCTCCATGCCAATGTGACGGAGCAGGCCGTGCCGGAATTCCCCGTACGCCACTTGGTCGATCTCGCCGGGTCGGGCGACGGCGCAAGTGAGGAGCGCTTCGAGGCGCGCGTGGTCCGCGACCAGGTAGGCGGCCACCGGTCCGAGCGAGGCCGCCGCCTCGGCCCGCGGCGGTGCCGGCGCGTGGCCGATGAGCTTCGGTCCGAGAAATCCGAGCCAGACCGTCGCGCCGCCGAGCCAGAGCGCCGAGGCCCACCCGAGATGATCGAAGTAGTTGGGGGTGAAATCGGCGCCGACGCGCGCGAGCATCGCGAGCAGCAGCAGGAGGCCGAGAGCGGCGACGGCCGGCGGCCGCCCGCGCGCGAGATGGTCGAGGTCGAGGTGGCTGAGTGACACGTGCGTCGCGACACCGAACCCCATGAGGGAGAACCCGCCGATGAAGAGCACGTGCAGCGCCGCGACGCGCAGATCGGGCGCGAGCCCGGCTCCCAGCAACCCGACCGGCATCAGCCACACCGCGAGCCAGACCAGGCGGCGATGGAGACCGGACTTCCGCGGCAGGCGCGCCGCGCCCCCGCCCAGCACGAGACCGGCCGTGACGACGACGGCGCGCACGATCGGGCCGAGCCGGACCCAGCCCGCCGTTTCCAGAAGCATCGAGCCGAAGAGCGCGAGCCCGAGGGCGGCATAGGCCATGAGCTTTCGACGTTCGAGCGGCGAGGCCCCGAGGTCTGCCGGCGGCGGCTCGCCTGCCATGAGCGGCAAGACCAAGCTGCCGATGCCGATCGCGAGCGAGAGGAACACGCCCTGCTCGACGAGCAGCCGACCGAGCCCGATCGCCCATGACGGCGCACCGGGCCGGGTCGCGAGCACGATCGCGAGCGCACCGACGAGCCCCTGCGCCACGCCGATCGGCACCAGCACGAACGACGCCGGGGGCCGGCGTCCCGCGCCATGGCCGAGGAACCGCCGCACCGCGAACTGAAGGAGCAGGATGAAGAGCCCGGCATAGGCGACCTGGGCGAGAGCCCAACGCCCGGCGAGCACCGCTGCCGTGATGGTCCCGAGCGCGAGCAGCGCGATCGTGATCTCGAGCGCAGACGGCGGGGCTGATTGGGTCCGCCGCGGAAGAGCGGTCAGCAGAAATCCGACTGCGAGCGCCATCATGAACGCCTGGGTCATGACCTGCCCGTGCAGGAAGCCCGAGTAGGTCGTGGTGATACCCGTCGCATAGAGGAGCCAATGTCCGACGCCGATCCACCCGAGCAGCACGGCGAGGGGAAAGAAGATCCGGAAGGGCTCGCGCCGCCACTCGATCGGCCGCGTCGTCGCGCGCACGGGCGCCATCGGCATCGTCATCGGCATTTCACCGCAGCCCATGACGCGCTGACGTTGCACTCCCCGTACCAACTCGTCACAACCGGGAACCGCACGAATTCCGGTCGGAAACCCGCGCACTCCCGCGGCTGAGAACTGAGAATAATCCGCCTCGAAATTCCCGCGCCTGGGATTCCCATCGCTGCGAAGCGCGCAAATCCACCGCGTTCAGTGAGCGGAACGCCGGAACGCCAAAGGCACGCAGGTTGCTGCGCTTTTCAGGCGAGCTTCCCGACCGCGAATAGGAGGAGTGCGGCATGCCAGACTTTCTTCCGCGTCATGGTGCGCAACGAGGCGACGGGAGAGAGAGCTCGAGGCCCACGCCGCCTACTGGGATCCGCTGTCGAGGATCTACGTGCTGATCGCCGGAACATCGCCTGCGGCGCTATCTGGTGGCGAGACTCCGCACCTGGGCGCGGAGCGCACGGACTACGTCGGGCTTGGACTCGAGATCGGGATTGGCGGCCATCAGCGGGCTCAGCTTCACAGCAGGGCCGCCCTTCAAGATGATGGTTTCGATGTGTTTGTCGTCGACCGAGGTCTGCCATTTTTTGTCGGAGAGGTCTCGCGGCTTTGGGTCGAGCGCCGCCGAGGCAACGCCATCACCCTTGCCGCGGGCGCCGTGACAGAGGGTGCAGCGCGAAGCCCATATCTCCGAACCCTCGGCAACGGCGGGAGCAGGAATGTCGGCGGCGCCGCCGACGGCGACGGGCGCGAGAGCGAGCATCACTGCGCACAACCCAATCATTCGAGATCGCATCACATCCTCCCCTTCGGCTGGTTCGGAAGAGACGTCGCAAGCGCCGTGCCGCGGCGCGACCGCACGAACGCGAAAGAAACTCAACGCGAGCACGGCGGGCGACCGACGGGCGTTCCGAATTTCGGGAATCGCATTCCCGGGAGTCGGAAATGTCAATGACCGTACGGCGGCTGCACGGGCTCGACGCCGTCTTCTTGTATCTCGAGACCCCGAGCCAACGCTGCGGGGTCGAGCGCGGCGCCTGCGGACCTGACGACGCGGGGGTGGAACGCTATCCCTCGGCCAGAGGACTCACGCGAAGGAGACGATGGCGGCGGGATCAAAAGGGGAGGAGTTGTGCGGCCTCCTCGGCGGCGATGAGCGCCAGCGCCGCCGCGTTCGCGTGGTCATCGTGCCCCCGCGGCGGATGGTCGGTGGTGTCCCGTCCGCCGCGTACGGTGCGGCTCGCTCGAGCGCACGCAGCTCCGCCTGCAGCGCCGCGTGATCGAGCAACACGGCGCGGCCGGTGGCAATCAGCGGGTGCAGCTCGAGGTACGCCGCGCTGCGAGTCCAGCCGGCCGGCTCGTAGGTAATGCCGTGACGCCGGAATGCGGCGGGCACCCATTCACCGGCGTACTTGTCGCCGATCACCTCATTGATTCCGTAGCGCGTCAGGTGGTCGGCGATCTCGGCGACGACAGTCTCGACGTTCGGCGTCCGCCAGCCGCGGACGCAATCGAGCACCACGCGCGGCGGGTCGGTGTCGTGGTCGGCGTGGGCGATCGCGAGCGTGAAGGCATCCGCGCCGCCGCCCGAGGGATCGACGGCTGCGACGTACGCGGCGCCCTCGATGGGCGGACGCTCCCGGATGCCAGACGCCACGCACGCGGCGATCAGCTCGGCGTCCAAGAAGCTCTCGAGGTCGGCGCGAAACTCCGCATCCCACTCGGCCGCAGCAGCG
>JBDSJB010000209.1:0-2947 GCA_039917665.1 Binatia bacterium | reverse complement strand
CACGCCCCCGCACCGCGCCGCTGGGCGATCGCGCTCGTGCTTTGCGCCGCCGTCGGACCGACACTCTGGTTCGTCCGCTTCGTGAGCGACGTGCCCGGCACGATCGTGCTCGCGGCCATCGCACCGGCGCTCGTCTACGCGTGGCTGATCGTGCAAATCGACCGCGCCAAACCCGAGCCGTGGCTCGCGTTGCTCGCGGCGCTGCTCGGCGGCGCCATCATCGCGGCGTATCTCTCGCACACCATCAACGGCTGGTTGCTCACCTGGGTCGGCACGCTCGCGAGCGCCGACGACGCGCGACCACTCGCCGCCGGCTTCGGCGCGCCCGTCGTCGAGGAGATCGCGAAGGCCGGCACGCTGCTCGTGCTCTTCGCGCTCATCACGTCCGAGGTCGACGGCGCGCTCGACGGCATCGTTTACGGCGCGCTCATCGGCATGGGCTTCGCGTTCACCGAGAACGTCATCTACCTCACCTTCGCCGTACTGCAGGGCGGCCCGTCGGGACTGCTGCAAGCCGTTTACATTCGCGCGCTCCTCGGCGGCTTCAATCACGCTGCCTTCACCGCGACGACTGGCGCCGCGCTCGGCTGGGCGTGGGTCTCCGCGACGACCCGCGGACGGTGGCTCGTGCCGGCCGTCGGTCTCGGACTCGCCATCATTCAACATGTGGTCTGGAACGCGGTCGCCTCGAACGCGATCAACGGCGTGCTCTGCGGACCCGAGCTTCTCGGCGGCCCGTGTCGGCCGCACCCGAGTGAAACCAGCCTCTTGCTGGCCGTGCCGTTGCTGACGGCCATCTTCATCGGCCCTGGCATCATGACGCTCGGCGCCATTACCGTCTTGTCCCGTGGTCGGGCGACCCGTCGCCCAATTCTCACGAAGTCCATTTGAGGACTCGACCGCGCCGCGATCGCATGTCATGTCTCTTCCCTCCCCACCCGTCATCACGCTGCCAACCACCATTTCCCGAGGAGCGCGGATGCCACTGAACCTCATCCTGATGGGCCCCCCCGGTGCCGGCAAAGGCACACAAGCCCATCGTCTCGCCCAACGACTCCGAGTTCCCGCCATTTCGACCGGCGACATGCTGCGCGACGAGTGCAAGCAAGGCTCCGCGCTCGGCCGCGACGCCGAGCGCTGCATGGACCGCGGCGCGCTCGTCCCCGATGCGCTCATCATCTCGATCATCGAAGCGCGCCTGCAGCGTGAGGATTGCTCGCATGGTTTCATCCTCGACGGCTTCCCCCGCACGGTCGTGCAAGCCGAAGCGCTCGATCGCGCGCTGCATCGATTCGGCTGGTCGCTACACCGCGTCGGCAGTCTCACCGTTCCGACCGACGAGGTCGTGCGTCGCCTGAGCGGTCGTCGCACGTGTCGCGACTGCAGCACGCCTTACCACGTGGCACTCGATCCGCCGGCCAAGCGCGACACCTGCGACATCTGCGGCGGCACCCTGCAACAGCGCGCCGACGATCACGAGTCCGTGATCACCGCGCGCCTCGAGGTGTACGCGCGCGACACCGCGCCGCTCCTCGACTTCTATCGTCGACGCGGCCTGCTCGCGGAGATCGACGGCCTCGGCAAGCACGACGACGTCTTGGCGTCGCTGCTTGCGCATCTGAACGTCATGAACGGCGAACGTCCAGCAGCGGCGTCGTAGGCTCGCGGGATCCGCACCCACCGGGGGTGCCGCGCAGGAGGGGGTTGGGCATGACCGAGTCGACGCCGTTGCACGGCCAATCGGTGACGGCGCTCGCCGACGCGATTCGGCGCGGGACGCTCCGCGCGCGTGACGTCCTCGAGCACCACCTCGCACGGATCGCGCGTCTCGACGGCCCGATCGGAGCGTTCGTGTTCCAGGACGCCGCCGGCGCGCGGGCCGCTGCCGACGCGATCGACGCTCGGGTCGCGCACGGCGAGGATCCCGGCCCGCTCGCCGGCGTGCCCTTCGGCGTGAAGGAGCTCGAAGACGTCGCGACCTGGCCGCATCCACGCGGCGCGCGTGTCTTCGCCGATCGCATCGCCGCGACGACCTCGACGCACGTGACGCGTCTGCGCCGTGCGGGCGCGATCCCGATCGGCCTCACCGCGTCGCCGGAGATGGGCGCCGCGTCGTTCACGGCGTCGTTGCTCCACGGCGTCACGCGCAATCCCTGGAACCCGGCGCGCACACCGGGCGGCTCGAGCGGCGGCTCGGCCGCCGCAGTCACGCTCGGCCTGGTCCCGTTCGCGACGGGTTCGGATTCGGGGGGCTCGCTCCGTATCCCGGCCGCGTTCACGGGGCTCGTCGGCTTCAAGGGCACATATGGCCGCGTGCCGCGCGGACCGGGCTACGTCGGCATGCCGAACGTCCGGAACTACGGCGTGCTGACGCGCACCGTCCGCGACACGGCGCGCATCCTCGATTGCGTCGTCGGCGCCGACGAGCACGACCCGCTGTCGCTACCCCCTCCGGGCTACGCGTTCGCCGAACGCATCGCCACCTACGACCTGCGCGGCGCGCGCACCGCATGGACGACCGATCTCGGCTTCGGCGTCTGCGAGCCCGAGGTGGCGCGCATCGTCCGTGCCGCCGCCGATCGCCTCGTCGCCGGCGCCGAGCTCGCCGCGACCGACGTCGCGATCACGCTCGCCGACCCCGAGGAGTCGTGGCGCATCCTCATGACGCCCGATCTGCTCGACGCCTACGCGCCGTTCATCCCCGCCCGCGAGGACGAGGTGAACCCGATGCTGCGCTTCCTGTATGCGAGCGCCGACTCGATCGGCGCTCGCCAGCTCGGCCGCGCCGCGCTCATCCGCGACGGCGTCGTGCAATCGCTCGCGGCGATTTTCGCGCAGGTCGACTTGCTGCTCTTGCCGACGACGCCGATTCCCGCGTTCCCGGCGGAGGGTCCGCCGCCCGGGACCATCGCGGGACGCGCGGTCGGTCCGATCGCCTCGGTCGCGC
>JBDSJB010000208.1:0-3443 GCA_039917665.1 Binatia bacterium | reverse complement strand
CTCGCCATCGCGAGCGTGCGCGCGAGCAAGTTCAAAGTGCGTGACGACGCCGAGCCGCCGATCAAACAATCGGCGCGTCAGACGCAGTTCCGATCGGGGCCCTACAAGGGTGCCGCGAGCGGCGTCGTGGCGCCGATCGCGGGCTCGAGCGGCGACCCGACCCTCGGGGGCGCGACGCTCACCGTGTACAACCCGACGACCGGTGCCGACACCGTGATCCCGCTCCCCGCCGCCAACTGGACCGTCAGCGGCTCGGTCCTGAAGGAGAAGTACCGCTACCGATCACCGAAGGGGACGCTCGGCACGACCGTCACGATCACGATCGGGGCCGGCAAGCTCAGCGTAAAGGCAAAGGCCGACGGCTCGTACTCTCTGGCGGGCGCGCCGCAAGGCGCGTTGGCGATCCGTCTCGCGCTCGGCACGACGGTCGAGTACTGCAGCGTCGGGACTGCCAAAGCGCCACCGGAGACCAACGACACCACGAGCAAGTTCGTCGCGGTGTCGAACGGACCGGCGCCGGGCGTGTGCCCGCCGCGGCCATAGGGATTTTTCTGTTGACTGGGATGTGAGTTGCCCGGAAGGGTCAGGCGATGACCCTCCGGGTGCCGCTGGGGATCGCGCTGGCGATCGTCATCTTCTGGGCTCACCCCTGTCACGCTGACTGCCCATTTCCGCATCCGGCGAGCGCGAGGAATTTCCGTGCGACGCTCGGCCAGGCCTTTTACCCCTGCTCGGCGGAGGAAGACTTCAGCTGTTGCCATACGGCGAACGCCACGACCGAAGGCGGCCTTCCGAGCTGCAAGCCGGCGGAGTCGTTTCGCGAGGCGGCTGGCAGCCCAACCGCGGCGTGGGTGTGGGGGCCGAAGTCGTCGGGAAGCGTGAGCATCCAAGCGAAGAACTCGGATCTGGCGATCTCGGTCAAGCTCAGGGACATTCGCGACGGCAACGGGTTGGTGACCGGGATGGGGCACGTCCTCTTCCTGATGCGAGTGACGCTCTTCGATGCGTCGACCGGTAGCATGAGCGTGATCGATCTTCCGTTGGGGTGGGCGCTGCCAGTCGAGAACGGCCAAGGGAACCTGAGGACGACGTTGGGAGCCCGCGTGCCCGCGGACCCCTACCTCGCGGACCTCATAGGTTCGTGCCGGTCGTTCGAGATCCTCACGGTGTTGGTGAAGGATCCGAGCTTCTCGGGGTTCGCCAGCACCGGTTTCTTTCTGCCGTGAGCTGACACCTGCAGAAGGGTGTCTCCCTTTGCGTCACCGACGAGGAGCTGTCCCTCGTGATCGGCGTATCCCTCGTAACGCCCTCGCCGAGGCCGCCAGGGTCGAAGTCCGCGCGCGTCGCGTGCTAGGTTCCGCGCCCTATGATTTTGAAAGACAAGACGGTGATCGTGACCGGCGTCGGCGTCGGGCTCGGTCGGGAATGCGTGACGACGGCGCTGCGTGAAGGCGCCAACGTAGTCATGGCGGCGCGGACGCAAGCCAACCTCGATGCGGCGCTCGCCGAGATCGATCCAAGCGGCACGCGGCTCGCCGCCCGTGCGACCGACATCGTCGATCCCGAGGCGTGCGCGGCGCTGGTCGAGCTCGCGAAGGAGCGTTTTGGTGGCGTCGACGCGCTCGTGCAAGTGGCCGCGTACGAGCACGCCTGGGGCGGGCTCTTTGCGACCGACCTCGCGACCTGGCGTCAGGCGTTCGAAACCAACGTGCTCGGAGCGGTCACGGTGATGCGGCCCGCGGCGGAGGCGATGAAGGCGCGCGGCGGCGGCGCGATCGTGCTGATCGGCTCGCAGTCGATGTTCAAGCCGTCGTTGCCGCAGGCGGGCTATGCCGCGTCGAAGGGCGCACTGCTCTCCGCGATGTATTACCTCGCCGACGAGCTCGGTCCCGACAACATCCGCTGCAACATGGTGGTGCCGTCGTGGATGTGGGGCCCGCCGGTCGAGATGTTCATCAAAGGGCAGGCGAAGCAGAAGAAGATTCCGAAGGAGGACGCGCTCAAGGAGATCGTCGGCGGGTTTCCGCTCCGGCGCATGACCGAGGACGGCGAGGTCGCCGACGTCGTGATGTTCTTCGCCTCCGACTACGCGAAGGCCGTGACCGGGCAGCACCTGCTCGTGAACTCCGGGGAGATGATGCGATGAGCACCGCAGGCAAGAAGCGCGTGGTGGTGTGGGGTACCGGCTTCGTCGGGAAGCTCGTCATCCCGGAGATCGTGAAGCATCCCGAGTTCGAGCTGGTCGGCGTCGGCGTCAGCAACGCGGACAAAATCGGCCAGGACGTCGGCACGATTTGCGGCATCGACCCCATCGGCCTCACCGCGACCGACGACATTGCCCAGCTGATCGGGACCGATCCCGACGCGCTCGTGCACTACGGTCCGACGGCCGCCTACGCGCGCGACAACATCACGCTCATGAAGAAGTTCCTGATGGCGGGCATCGACGTGTGCTCGACCGCGATGACGCCGTGGGTGTGGCCGACGATGGCCAAGAACCCGCCGCAGTGGATCACGCCGATCACGGAAGCGTGCGAGATCGGTGGCGCGTCGTGCTTCACGACCGGCATCGACCCCGGCTTCGCAAACGACCTCTTCCCGCTGACGCTGATGGGGCTGTGCTCCGAGGTCCGCGTCGTGCGCGCGCTCGAGATCCTCGACTACCTGAACTACGAGGGCGACTACGAGATGGAGATGGGCATCGGGAAGACGCCCGACTTCCAGTGTCTCCTCGAGAACCCCGACATTCTCGTCATGTCGTGGGGTGCGACGGTGCCGATGATCGCGCACGCCGCCGGGCTCGAGCTCGACGACATCACGATCACCTGGGACAAGTGGGTGACGCCGAAAGCCATCAAGACCGTGAAGGGGACGATCAATCCGGGGGAGGTCGCCGCGATCCATTTCACGATCAACGGCCAGTATCGGGGCAAGACCCGCATCCAGCTGGAGCACGTGAATCGCGTCGGTCAGGACGCCGCCCCCGAATGGCCGCGCGGCAGCCAAAACGACGTCTACCGGGTCGAGATCGAAGGAACCCCGTCGATCACGCAGGAGACGGCCTTTCGCTTCACCGACGGCAGCGGCCGCGACGCGTCGACGGCGGGCTGTCTGGCGACGGGGCTGCGCGCGCTGAATGCCGTGCCGTACGTGAACGAGCTGCCGCCAGGCTGGGTGACGGCGCTGGATCTGCCGCTCATTCCGGGGCGGGGAACGATTCGCTGACGGTTCCCGCGGTCTCGTCGTGCTCGAAGCCGACGAACGCCGCGTCGGTCGAAGTCGGCGCAGCGCACATGCGCCAACTCCACTCACGGCTTTTGGCCAGGGAGAGATTCACCAGGGCTCGCACGTCGTTTGTCGTTGACAGTCGGCCCGCGGCAGCGGCAGCGTATGCCTTTCGCTTCGTTCCTGATTGCGCTCCGTTCGGAAGCAGTGTCGGTTGA
>JBDSJB010000207.1:0-4800 GCA_039917665.1 Binatia bacterium | reverse complement strand
TAGAGGTGCGGACGCGGATCGGAAGCCGCTCGGGCCCGTTGATGCCGAGCGGTGGCCGCCACACGCTGCCCTCCGCGACGGTCGGACATTCGAGGCGCGCCACCAGTGCCGTCAGGCCTTCCTGCAGCTCGGCGCGCGCGAGCGCCGCGCCGAGACAATGATTCTGCACCATCCAGCCGAGCTGGTTCTTCGTCGTCTCGTGACCGGCGAAAACGAGGCCGGCGATGAAGCCCTGAATCTCGAAATCCGACCAATCGTCCTCGCGCGCCGCCTGCGCGATCCGGCTGACGAGATCGTCGCAGGGCGCGGCGCGCCGCGTCTCGGCCAGCGCACCGGTGTAGGCGAGCAATTGCGTCAGCGCGTCGTCGACGGCCGCGATGTGCATCGACACGAGCGGGCTGAAGCCGAGGCCGATCGTGTTGGCCCAGCCGCGAAAACGCGTTCGATCTTCGGTCGGTACCCCGATCAGCTCGCAGAGCCCGAGCGACGGGTACGGATCGGCGAAGGCGTCCATGAACTCGCATGCGCCCGCGGCGGCGAAGCCGTCGATCAGCTCGTGCGCGGCGGCGCGCAAGAACGGCCGGAGGCGCTCGACGCTGCGGGGCGTGAACGTCCGAGACATGAGCGTCCGATAGCGCTGATGCTCGGCACCATCGCGGTTCAGCGGCGAGATCGCCATCCATGCATAGAAGGGACCGGACGAGACCCCGAAGCGCCGCAGGAAGTTCACGAAGTCGGCTCGGAGCCGGCCGTCGGTGAGCAAGCTCCGCACCTGCTCGTACTTCATCACGCCGACTCCCCCGACCTCGAGATCGACGACGCCACCTGCATCGCGCGCCTGCCGAAGGGTGCCGAACGGGTCGGCGGTGAATTGCGCGATGTTCATGGACGTCCGTGCGTTGTCGCGTGAGTCTTCGATGGCCGGATCCTTCTCCCCGGTGCGATGACAAAATGCCCGTGCTGACTCAAGCCGGTGCGCCGAGCACGCGATAGAGCGCCAGCATCGCCTCGGTGTCCCGCGCGCAGTACGCAAGCAACTGACCGCGAAGCTCCGCCCGGCGCGCCGGGGCGATCGTCCGATCGACGAGCGTCGCGTGCGAGAGCGACGCCGTGAGGCCGTCGCGAATCGCGAGATCGCCGTAGCCGAGGGTCGGCACGAACGCGGGCAGGACCGCCTTGATCGAGAACGAGCCGCGGAGCTGCGGGTGATAGCCGTGCTCACGGACGATCGGCAGGAGATCGACGATGCGGCTCCGCCGGTCGAGCAGCGCCGCGCGGAGGTCCGGCAGCTCGTTCGCCAACGCGGCCAACACGTCGCCCTCGAAGGCGGAGTACACGACGATGGACGCAGCGTCGGCCGTGGCCCCAAGCAGGCTCGTCGCGAACGCGTGTCGCGGATCGCTGTCGTCGTCGTGCAGGAACTCGTGATGGGTGACCCCGCCGTCGGCCGCGAGCACGTGATCCGACCACTGAAACGGCACTTGCTCGAAGGGCCGCGTGCCCGGATAGACCGGCACCGCCGGCGCGAACGTCTCGAAGTCTACGAAGTGCGCCGGCAGCGGGATCGCGTGCAGCCGCTCCGCGAGCGCCGGCTCGCGGACCGCGCCTCCGGTCTGCACGGCGACGCAGGCCCGCCGTTGCAACGGCGTGAGGGTCGGAAAGTCGAGCGGCACGGCGCGGATGTCCTCGATCCCGAGCGCCGTGAGCTCCCCGAGCTGATCCGGCGTCAGGCGGGGCAGATCGGTCAGCGGATGGTCGGGTCCACCGGCATGGCAATGCCCGAAGAAGGGACACCGGCGCGGGACGAGACACTGTGGACCGGGAGCGACGGCCGGCATCGCCGGCGCCGCGACCACGCTCCGCATCGCGCCGAGGTTCTGCCGGATCGCCGGCAGTGCCGCGCGGGCCTTCTCGGTGAGATCCACGACCTGGAAGAGCCGCTCGAGATCCGGGGCACCGGCCTCGTGCACGTACTCGCGGTCGAGGAGGACGAGCAGCGTCCGTGCGACCACGAGCCCAACACCTTCCAGCACCGCCAACTGGAGCCCGAGCTCGACCTCGTGGCGGTCGCGGACGCGGCTCGCGGCCTTCACCTCGATCACCTCGAACGCGTCGCCAACTCGGCGCAGCACGTCCGCCCGGATGCGCGCGCCCGCGTGCTCGAATGCCGCCTCGTAGATCGCGGGCACCGCAGGATCGGCGACGAGCTGCGCCGTCGCGTCCACCGCCGGCTCGAAGCGCGTCTCCTCGACCAGCACCCCACCCGGAAAGCGCCGGCGCGCCATCGCCCCGACCTCGACTCCGGCCTGCCCCAGCGCTTCCCGACCGGCGTCGTCGGGCGCGCGCAGCTCCGGCGCCGTGCACTCGAGGTAGAGCCGCTTCGCGCACTGCAGCCCAGCCTCGTAGCGATGCTTCGAGATCGCGATCATCGGGCTCGGCCAATCGCCCGCGCCGTCCACGCGGTCAAGCGCGCGCACATTTCACCGGCTGCTGCGCTGCGCCATCGTGATTCGAAGAGACATCCTGAAAGACGTGTGCTATGCGGGGCTGGTCCGCACGTCGCGTGTGGATTGGTCGTGCCGGGGGAGGGGTGGTCGATGATCGAGGTTGGGGGTAGCGGCGTTCGGAAAGTGAAATCGTCGGTGCGTGGTGGCGCCGATCCTTTCGGATTCGATCCCGCGGCGCGTGAGCGCGCGAAGCCATTCTTCCGCTTCCTCTACAAGTACTACTGGCGCGTCGAGGTCGAAGGCCTCGAGCACCTACCGTCCGAGGGCCCAGTGCTCCTCGCGGCGAACCACTCCGGCGCCCTGCCCTTCGACGCCGCCATGATCTCGATGGCCGTCGAGGAAGAGCACCCCGCGCATCGCATCGTCCGCATGCTGTACGCGAAGTTCGTCACCGACCTGCCAGCGATCGGACCGCTGTTCAACCGCCTCGGCGGCGTCGAAGCGTCGACCGCCAACGGCGCGACCCTCCTGAAGCGCGGCGAGGCCGTCGGCATCTTCCCGGAAGGCGAGGAAGCGCTCGGGAAGCCCTATCACCAGGCCTATTGCCTGCGGCCATTCCGGACCGGCGTCGCTCATCTGAGCGCCCGTCACCAAGCTCCGGTCATCCCCGTCGCCGTGGTCGGTGCCGAGGAGACGACGCGGTCGCTCTTTCGGATCCCGCAGCTCCCGCGCATGCTGCGCGTCCCGTTCCTCCCGGTCCCGAGCTTGCTCTATCTACTCGGGCCGCTCGGCTATTTGCCGCTACCAACCAAGTGGAAGATCCGCTTCGGGCCGGCGCTGATGCCCGTCCGGCCCTATCCCCGGACGCCGCGCGATCAGTTCCTCCACGAGCGCGCCGAATACGTGCGGACCGAAGTGCAGAAACTGCTCGACCACGAGCGCCTCCGCCGCTCGACGGTCATCTTCGGCTGACGCCGAATCAGCCGCGCGCGACGAGCAGGACGATCAGCACCGCGAGCGCGAGCCGGTACCAGCCGAAGATGCGGAGGTCGTGGCTGCGGACGTAGTGCAGTAGTCCCGCGATCACCGCGTACGACACCACGAACGACGTCACCAGCCCGAGCGCAAAGACCGGGACGTCGGCGGCGACCAGCTCGTGGCGGGCTTCCACGAGCGCGAAGACCGATGCCGCGCCGAGCGTCGGGAGCGCGAGGAAGAACGAGAACTCCAGCGCGGCGGCACGAGAAAGTCCGGCGAGCAGGCCGCCCATGATCGTCGCCCCGGAACGGGAGAAACCCGGCCAGAGCGACGCCACCTGCGCGCAGCCCACCAGGAACGCCTGCCCCCACGTGATGTCGTCGACCACGAGGCTACGCGGCGCGGGCCGATTCGGCCGGTCGATCGCAAGGAGGAGGATCCCGCCGACGGCGAGCGCTCCCGCCACCGGCAGGGGTCCGAACAGCACCGCTTTGATCCACTTGTGGATCAGCAACCCCACGACCGCTGCCGGGAGGAAGGCCAGGACGAGCTTCCCGACGAAGGCCTGCGCCCGGGGCTCACGCCATACATCACGGACGAGCTGCGCGATGCGCTCCCGATAAAACAGGGCCACGGCGACGATGGCGCCGAGCTGAATGAAGATCTCGAAGGCGGCTTCCTTCTCTTGCGGAAATTCGAGCCACCGACCCGCCAAGATGAGGTGCCCGGTCGAGGACACCGGGATGAACTCGGTGATGCCTTCGACGACCCCCAGCGCGATAGCGATCCACCAGAGCGCTGCCATCACCACCCCACCCTTCGCATCGGGCGTGGATACCACATGACGCTACGCGCGGAAGTCCTCGCTGCCTATTTTCTGGTCACCGCCCGTGGGTCGAGCATGGCGCGAACGCCTTTCACCCGTCATCCCACCGCCGGTCCAACCGCAAACTTTCAGCGGTCCCATGGCACCGCGCTTGCTGCGCTGTCGCAGGTCTCACCGCGCGCGCACGCGCGCCCCATCCTGAGGAGGGCATGATGAAGAAGTCAAAATGGCTGACGACAACCGTAGGCGCTTTCGTGGGGCTCGCGAGCCTGGCGATGGCGACGACCGCCAGAGCCGAGGGAGGGCTCACGCTCGAAGAGCGGCTCGAGCGACTGGAGCGTAAGGGCGAACCGGCAGCCGGGTGTTGCGACACCTCGGAACTGCAGCGTCGGCTCGATCAGATCGAGGCGCACATCAAGAACCTGCCGTTCGGCATCAAGCTCGGCGGCGGTATCGCGACCTCGTACCAGTACAATCTGAATGACCCCGACTCGGACATCACATCGCTGCGGGCCTTCGACCGCGACCACAACAGCTTCGTGCTCGATC
>JBDSJB010000206.1:0-4698 GCA_039917665.1 Binatia bacterium | reverse complement strand
GCGCGGAAGTCCGGCAACCCCGACTGCCGCGTGCCGAGGAACTCGCCCGGGCCGCGGAGCTCGAGATCTTTCTCCGCGATGCGAAAACCGTCGTTGGTTTCCTCCATCACCCGCAATCGCTCGCGCGCCTGATCGCCCTGCGCGTACGACGCCAAGAGGAAGCAGAGCGACCGATGCTCGCCGCGCCCAACGCGCCCGCGCAGCTGGTGCAGCTGGGCGAGCCCGAAGTGCTCGGCGTGCTCGATCACCATGACGGTCGCGTTCGGCACGTCGATGCCGACCTCGACGACCGTCGTGCAGACCAGCACCTGATACTCGCCGTCGCGGAAGCGGCGCATCACCGCGTCCTTTTCGTCGCCGCGCATCTGCCCGTGCATCAAGCCGACGCGGTACTTCTCGAGCGGACCCGCGGCGAGCTCCTTCGCCATGCGGGTGGCGTCGAGGAGATCGGTCTTCTCCGACTCGCTCACCAATGGGTAGACGATGTACGCCTGCCGGCCCTGGTCGAGCTCGTGGGCGAGGAGCTCGAGCACGCGCTCGCGTTGCCGTTGATTGAAGACCCGCGTCACGATCGGAAGCCGCCCCGGCGGCAGCTCGTCGATCGCCGACACTTCCAGGTCGCCGTACAGCGTCAACGCCAAGGTCCGCGGAATCGGCGTCGCCGTCATCAGGAGGATGTCGGGATTGGTTCCGTGCCGCTTCAAGGTCTGGCGCTGCAGCACCCCGAAGCGATGCTGCTCGTCGATGATGCCGAGGCCGAGCTTCTTGAACGACACGTTCTCTTGGATGAGCGCGTGCGTTCCGACCACGAGATCGATGTCGCCGCGCGCGATCGCGCGCTCGGTGCGGCCGCGCAGCTTGCCCTGCACGCCGCCCGTGAGCAGCGCGACGCGGAGGCCGATCGACTGACCGAAGTTGCGGAGCGTCGCGCAATGCTGCTCCGCCAGGAGCTCGGTCGGCGCCATGAGCGCCGCCTGGTAGCCGGCGTCGATCGCAATCGCCGCGGCGTGCAGCGCGACCACCGTCTTGCCGCTGCCAACGTCGCCTTGCACGAGCCGGTGCATCGGGTGCGGCGCCGCCATGTCGCGCTCGATGTCGGCGATCACGCGACGCTGCGCGCCCGTGAAGGCGAACGGCAGCTTGGCGTCGAGCTCCGTCGCGCGCGGCGCCGGGATCCGGAACGCGATCCCCGGCTCCTCGACCACGTTGTGCTTGCGGAGCGCCAGGCCGAGCTGGAGATAGAAGAGCTCGTCGTAGACGATCGCGCGGTGCGCCGGTGAGGTGTTGCTGTTGAGCTCCTCGACGTCGGCCTCGGGCGGCGGCTGGTGCACGGCCCGGAGCGCCTCGGCGAGATCCATGATCCCGCGCCGCTCGGCGACCTCCGGCGGCAACGCGCTCGGCGTCCGCGCCGCGTGCTGGTCGACCGCCGCGTGCACGAGCCGTCGCATCGCGCCGATCGGGATGCCCGCGGGCTTGCTGTAGATCGGGACGATGCGTCCCGTATCCGCGTCGTCCTGGCCTTCGAGGATCTCCACCTCGGGGTGCACGATACGGAGCAGGCGCGCGCGCGCGATGCCCTTCGGCGCCTCGACCTTGCCGTGCAGCAGCACGCGCTGCCCCAGGCGGAAGCGGCTCCGAAAATAGGTCAGCTGGTGGTACCAGAGGAGCGTCAGCGTGCCGCTCGCGTCCATCGCCGTGGCTTCGAGGATGCGGCGACGGCCGACGAAGCGCTCCTGGACGTTCTGGATCTCGGCCTCGATCGTCGCGTGCTCGCCAGCCTGGAGCATGGAGATCGTCCGCACCTCGCGGCGATCCTCGTAGCGAAACGGCAGGTGAAAGAGCAGGTCGTCGACGGTCGTGAGCCCGAGCGTCGCGAGCTGCTCCGCCCGCTTCGGACCCACGCCCTTCACGAATTGCACCGGCGTCTTCAGGCCCTCGATCTGCGCCGGCACCGCTTCCGCCGAGCTGCGGTACGGACGCGGCGGCACCGCTTTGGGTGGCGGCGCCGCCTTGAGGTCGCCGACCAGCTGCAGCAAGCGCTGCAGGGCCGTCGTCGCCGCGGCTTCGGCCTGGACGAGCGCCGGCAGCGGACCGCCGTCGAGGCCGTCGAGCAATCCCCGCACCTCCGTGAGCGCCGCCAGCGTCCGTTCGTCAGCGGCCTGCGCCACGCTGCGCTCGAGCTTCTCGCGGAGCGCTCGAAACGGCAGCGCCGAACGCACGAGTCGCGCCGGCGCCGTCGCGAGATACTCGAGCGGCGGCGTCAGCGTGCGGAGCAGATCTTCGAGCGGCGTCACGTCGGGGTCGGACTCGATTGCTCCGAGTCGCCGCCGGTTCTAGTCACGGCGCGCCACGCTCGGCAAGAAGCTCGATGGAAGCACGGCAGGAGTGGACGAGTTCGACGCCGTCGGCGAAACTCCGCCGCGATGCGGATCGCCCGACTCGTCCTGCGCTGGTGCGCCCGCCTGGCGTTCGGATTCGTCGTCGTGACGTTCGCGTTCGTGACGCTGTACCACTACGTGAACCCGCCGCTCACGCCGTTGATGGTCATTCGCATGATCGAGGGTGTGCTCACGGGAAAACCCGTCGGCGTCGATCGCGCCTGGGTACCGCTGCAGGCAATCAGCCCCGTCATGCTCCGCTCGGTGATCGCCGCCGAGGACGCCCGCTTCTTCCAGCACTGGGGCGTCGACGTGAAAGAACTCGAGCAAGCACGCGCCTACAACGACCACCAGCGCGGCCGACGCTTCCGCGGCGCCAGAACCATCACCATGCAGTGCGCGCGGAGCGTCTTCCTGTGGCCCGGCCGGACCTACGTCCGGAAAGCGCTCGAGGTGTACCTCGCCATGCTCATGGAGCAGCTCTGGGGCAAGCGCCGGATCCTCGAGGTGTACGTGAACGTCGTCGAGTGGGGTCCCGGCGTGTACGGCGTCGAAGCCGCGGCGCGCCGCGCGTTCGCCGTCCCGGCAGTGCAGCTCGAAGGGGAGCGCGCCGCATTGCTCGCGGCCGCGCTCCCGGCGCCGCGCCGGTTCGATCCGGCCGCTCCGTCAGCGGCGATGCGACGACGCGCGACGACGATCGCGGCGCGCGCGCGGGCGGTGGAGCTCGGCGTACGGCGGTGAGGCCACCGTCGGCGCGGAGGCCCTGGTCAGCGCCGCTGCAGCCGACGAATCCCCGGCGTGCCGAACGTCGCCTCGAAATCCGGATGACGCTTCTCGTCGGCGAACGCGAATCCGACTCCCTCGTACGCCCGTTGCGCCGGCGTGTTGCCGATGAGGAGCCCGATCTGGAACTGCGTGAAGCCACGCTTCCGGCCCTCCGCGAGGATCGCCTCGAGCAGCGCGTGCGTGAGCCCCTTGCCGCGATGCGCAGGCAGCGCCGCGACCCACTCGACGATCCACGTGTCGTCGGGCTGCTCGAGCGCGCACGTGAGAAACGGCACGAGCCGTTGTTGCAGCGCGCCGAGGCGCGCCCCGTCCCAGCCCTCGGCGATAAACGCTTCCATCATGGCTTGCTCGAAGAGGTCGCCGGTCGCGTTCTTGGCGTCGTCGTAGGCCGAGAGCCCGGCGGCCGGCGCACCGTTCACCTCGGCGATCAGAAAATGCGACCAATGTGCGAACGAGACGGCCTCGGCCCGGCAGACGCGCTCGATGATCGGCAGCCGATACTCGTCGGGGCCGGGGAGCGCGATGTCCCAAAACCCGAACGGCAAGTGCGAGCGCGAAGCGGCGAGTTGCACCCACGCGATGAAGGGGACGTCGGCCAGCGTGGCGGGACGGATCGTGAAGTTCATCGGACGCGCATGTCACGCGTCCCGGGCTGTGGGAAGCCGCGCGAACCCCTTTCACTCGCCAGATGCCGGCAGTAGGTTGCCCACACGAGAGACGAGAGGAGGACTCAGCATGAACGACGGCACCCTGACGCGGCGAGAGTTCGTAGTGGGAGCAACGGCAGCGGTCGCAGCCGTCGGCGCGACGCTGATTCTGCCGCGCGGCGCGCTCGCCGCGCCGATCGAGCTCCCGCCCCTCCCCTACGCCGACAACGCGCTCGATCCCTACATCAGCGCCAACACGATCGGCTTCCACTACGGCAAGCATCACAAGGCTTACGTCGACAACGTGAACAAGATGATCGCGGGCACCGAGTACGCCGACATGCCGCTCGAGAAGATCGTCACGGCGACGGCCGGCAACGCCGAGAAGCAATCGATCTTCAACAATGCGGCGCAGGTCTGGAACCACACCTTCTACTGGAAGAGCATGAAGCCGAAGGGCGGCGGCGCTCCGCCGAAGGAGCTCGCGGCAAAGATCGACGCGGCGTTCGGGAACTACGACGGCTTCAAGAAAGCCTTCACCGAGGCCGCCGTCACACAGTTCGGCAGCGGTTGGGCTTGGCTCGCGGCCAAAGACGGCGCGCTCCAGATCGTGAAGACCCCGAACGCCGAGAACCCGGTGGTCAAAGGCTTGAAGCCGGTGCTCACGATCGACGTCTGGGAACACGCGTACTACCTCGACTACCAGAACAAGCGCCCTGATTACGTTGCCGCGTTCCTCGACCACCTCGTCAATTGGGACTTCGCCGCGAGCAATCTGGCCGCCGCATGAGCGGCGAGCTGGCCGCCGCCTGAATATCGACGACGTCATCGCCGAGCTGTCTGCCGACGAGAAGCTGCGGCTTCTCGCCGGCGACATGCCCCTCCGC
>JBDSJB010000205.1:0-13376 GCA_039917665.1 Binatia bacterium | reverse complement strand
AGATGGCAAGCCTGTTACAGTAGCAGCAAGCCTTGAAGAATTGGTTGCCAATCTTGAAAAACCAGCAAGGATCATGCTGCTGGTGCCGGCCGGCAAAATTGTTGATATGGTACTGGCTGACCTGGTACCCCTTTTACAAAAAGATGATATAGTTATTGATGGTGGCAATTCACATTTTACTGATACTGACAGAAGGTATACTCAATTACAGGCAAGTGGGATTCATTTTATGGGCATGGGCGTAAGCGGTGGCGAAGAGGGTGCCAGGTTTGGCCCCAGCATGATGCCGGGGAGTAATGAACAAAGTTTTAATGCAGTTAAAGATATCCTGGAAAGTATTGCGGCTAAAACACCAGAAGGCGCCTGTGTAAGTTTTATTGGCAACGGGGCAGCAGGGCATTATACCAAAATGGTACATAATGGTATTGAATATGCCATGATGCAGTTAATAAGTGAAGTGTATGGCTTATTAAAAAATGTAGCTGGTTTATCCAATGAGGAATTACAGCAAACCTTTGCCGCATGGAATAATAGTGAGTTACAGGGTTTCCTTATCGAAATTACCGCTGAGGTATTTTTGCAGCAGGATGACAAAACGGGGAATTTCCTGGTGGATATGATCCTGGATAAAGCCAAACAAAAAGGCACAGGTATGTGGACCAGTCAAAGTGCTATGGAGCTAAATATTCCTATACCCGTGATAGATGCCGCTGTAAGCATGCGCTATCTTTCTGCCATGAAAGAAGAAAGGGTTGCAGCAGCAGGGGAATATGCAGCCAGGGAAAAAGATGCCATCATCAATAAAGAAGAATTGGTTCACATCTGTAAAAATGCTTTACATTTTGCTTTTATACTTTCTTATGCGCAGGGATTGCATTTATTACATGAAGCTTCCAAAGCATATGCCTACAACGTAAACCCCGCAGAAGTTGTGAGGATATGGAAAGGTGGGTGCATTATCAGGTCTGCCTTACTAAATGACCTGCACCAGGCCTATCTTGAAGACAATGCGGTTAGTAATGTCATACACTCTCCTGTATTTATAAGTACGCTGAAAGAATTAAGAGAAAGTACTGCAGATCTTTGCATTACCGGCATAAACAATAAACTACCGGTTGCAGCATTTGCTGCTTCCTTAAATTATTTTGATGCGTATTGCTCAGAAAGATTGCCCGCAAACCTGGCCCATGCTGCCGCGCCCCAAGAACGACAGAGGCTTGAAGCGCGGGTGAACGATCTCCGGCGCTTCAGGTGCGGGTGGCGGCCGATGATCCACGCGTCACCGCAGATTGCGGCGCAGGATCGACCGACCGAGAAGCCGAAGCGGTGGAGCCGTCGTCAGGCCGGCGCCGCCGCTTCGGGCGGGCGAACGTACAGGATGCGGTGACAACTCGGGCATTGGATCACGCGCGTGTTGCGGTGGATTTCGATGGCGAGCTGCGGTGCCACGCGCATGTGGCAGCCTTCGCACGTACCGCCGCGAATCTCGACGACGGCTTGGCCCTTCTTACGCGAGAGAATGGTCTCGTACTGGCGCCGCAACGGCGCTTCGAGATCAGCCGCGAGCGATTCGCGCTGGCTCCGCGCGTCTACGAGCCCCGCCGAGAGCTCTTCGATCTCGATGTCGGTGCGCGTCTTCTCGGCGTTGCGCTTCGCCTCGAGCGCCTCGTACGCGGTGGTGAGCTCGGTATCGCGCGCCTTCACGATGTCGAGCTGCTCGAAGAGCGCCATGAGGCCTTCTTCCATCAGGCCGGTGCCTTCTTTGGCGACTTCGATCTCGCGCCGGACCGCGGAAGCTTCCTTCTCGTTGCGAATGCGGTTGAGACGCATCCGCCGGTCTTTCATCTTGGCTTCCTCGTCGGCGAGGGTGCCTTCGATGTCGCGGCGTTTCGATTCGAGATCGGCGCGTTCCGCGCGGCAGACATCCAAAGTCTGCTTCTGCACCGCGAGCGCACCGTCGAGGTCGGCGAGATCATGCCGGAGCAACTCGATTGCATCCGTACGCTCACGAAGTTGCAGATCGATGATCTGAAGATTTACCAGCAGCTCGATCTGATTTCCCAATCGCTCTCCTCGACACCGTGAAGAATGGGCCCACCAGGACTCGAACCTGGGACCAACCGGTTATGAGCCGGTCGCTCTAACCAACTGAGCTATAGGCCCACCGAAAGGCTCCGAAATCCTTGGCACGCAACCGTCCTGGCATAGCGCAGGTCGGGTGGCCCGTCAAAACGTTCGGGTGAAATTTGTCTGGTGCGGTGGTCACTCGTCCGCGAAATCCTGCACGTGCTTCCGCCGAGCGGGATGACGGAGCTTGCGAATCGCCTTGGCCTCGATCTGGCGGATTCGCTCGCGGGTGACGGCCAGCATTTGGCCGACCTCCTCGAGGGTGTGGTCGATGCGTTCGCCTATGCCGAAGCGCATCCGCAGCACCCGCTCTTCGCGCGGCGACAGCGTCGCCAGCATTCGTTCAGTCTGAACGCGGAGATGCGCGACCGCGACCGCCTCCGTGGGCGAGATCGTCCGGTGATCGGCGACCAGATCCCCGAGCAGGCCGTCGCCGTCCTCGCCGACCGGCGTCTCGAGGGAGATCGGCTCCTGGACGATCCCGAAGACGCGCTGCACCCGATCGATCGGAATCGAGAGTCTTTTCGCGAGCTCGGCCTCGGTCGGCTCACGTCCGGTCTCCTGGATCAGAACGCGGCGCGCCCGCATCACTCGGTTCATGGCCTCGACCATGTGGACCGGGACCCGGATCGTGCGGGCCTGGTCGGCGATCGCCCGGTTGATCGCTTGGCGAATCCACCAGGTCGCGTAGGTCGAGAATCGATAGCCGCGCCGGTAATCGAACTTTTCGACCGCGCGCATGAGCCCGATGTTGCCTTCTTGGATGAGGTCGAGAAACGGAAGCCCGCGCTGCAGATAGCGTTTGGCGAGGCTCACCACCAAGCGGAGGTTGGCTTCGGTGAGCTGGGTCTTGGCCTGCTCGGCACGCTGATCCCCGTCGCGAATCACCGCGACCGAGCGCGCCAGATCGGCCGCGGAGATCTGAGCCTCGCGTTCAATGGTACGCAGCTCGCCGAGGGTGGCGCTCGCTTCCAACCCGATGGGAATGGCCTCGGTCGGCGTGACGCGGTGACGCGCGAAAAACCGTTCGGCGTCGCGCGCCGTCGGCGCCTGCTGCCACTTGGCCGCGATCGGATCGCATGCGTCGGCCATCCGTACGAGCTCGTGGGCCGTGATCCCGAACCGTTCCTCGAGACGACGCAGCACGGTCTGACAACGAACGGCGGCTGCCGCCGCGGAGCGAATCGAGCCGACGATCGCCGCGAAGTGCCGGCGCCCGAGTCCGAGCGCCATGATCGCCGCGACGCGTTCCGCGTCGGCGACCGCCTGTCGTTCCCGTGCCGGCCCGCTCGCGAGGCGGCGGACGTGCGCGACGCCACGATGAAACTCGACGACCCGTGCCGTCAATTCCCCTTCGGTGGGGAGCTCCTCGTCCCCGTCCCCGATGACCGACGCGAGATCGATGTCTTCCGCCTCGATGCGGCTCGCGAGATCCAGCACGTACGCGAGCGCCAGCGGCGACGCGAGCGCTTCGTTCCGGACTTGCTCGCTCGCTTCCTCGATCCGCTTGGCGACCTCGACCTCGCCTTCGCGCCCGAGCAGCGGGATGCGCCCCATCTCGTGGAAATAGTAGCGCACGGGATCGGCCGGCATCGCCGCGGTCGACCTGACGACGGGCCCCACCGGCACGTCACCGTCGGCGACGGCGAGCGCGAGCGGCTCTTCGCCGAGCGCTTCGTCTTCCTCACCGTCGGCGACGACCTCGTCCTCCGCGGCGTCGGCCGCGTCGACGAGATCGATCTGCAACGCGCCGAGCAAGGTCATCACGCCGTCGATCTGCTCGGCGCTCATCGTGTCGGCGGGAAGCAACTGATGCACTTCGTCGACGGTCAAGAAGCCTTTGGTCTTTCCGAGGTGGATGATCTCTTGGACTTCTTTGAGCTCCCGGATCTCCACGACTTCCTCAGAGACGTTCGCTGGCTTCGACGTGCCGAAGCTCTTGAAGTTGACGCTGACCTTCGGCGACGGCGTCGACGTCGCCCTGCGCTTCGGCTTCGCGAATCTGTCGCAGCACTCGCAATCGCTCCCGCTCGCGCGCACGATGACGAAGCTTGGCGAAGCAGTCAACGACAATTTGCTTTCGCATCGCTTCGTCGTCGTTGTTCTCGAGCAAACGTCCCGCGATGCGCGCCGCCGTCACGTCGTCGAGTCGTCCGAGCGCCGTCGCGGAATCGATCGCCGCGCCCGCGCGCGCTGCCGCGACGAGATCGGATGCGAGCATACGCCACGGTCCGTCATCGAAACACGTGAGAGCGCCTTCGTCATCGACACTCGTGACGACCGTGGAATCTTGCAGCATCAACGACACCAAGAGCTCTTCCGCATCCGCGGCCTGACCCGGCGGTCGTGGCCGACTCACCTGTGTGCTTCGCATCGACTCACGTGATGTCGGCGCCGGCGCCGCGGATGTGCGCGTCTCGGGCGCCGGCGCGCCGGCGTTTCGTCGCAGCGATTCTTCCGGCACGCGCAAACGTTCGGCGGCGTGATGCACCGTCATGTCGTACTCGAAAGGATCGGCGATCTTGCGGAGCCACGTCGCAACCTGCTGCGCGACGGCACCACGCTCGGCGACGGTGCTCTCCGGTCGAATCGCGCGATCGAGATAGAAATCGAGGAGCGGCGTCGCGCCGGCGAGCAAGGCCATCGTCGCCTCGGTGCCTTCGCGCTGCACGAACGTGTCGGGGTCGTCGTTCGGCGGCAGGAACGCGCCGTGGCCAAAGAGCCCGGCTTCGAGAAACGTCGCGAGGCTTTTCTCGGCGGCGCGCGCGCCGGCCGCATCGCCGTCGAAGCAGACGACGATGTCGCGACTGAAACGTCGGAGCACGTGCAGCTGATCGACGGTGAGCGCGGTGCCGAGCGACGCGACCGCATGGCTGATCCCAGCCTGGGCCAGCGCCAAGACGTCGAAATAGCCTTCGACCACCACCGCCCGACCGCTTTTCCGAATCGCCTCGCGCGCCCCCGAGAGCCCGTACAGATGCGATCCCTTTCTATAGAGGGGAGTTTCGGGCGAATTCAGGTACTTGGGCAACTTGGCGTCGGCGCTGGAGGTGCCGGGAATGCTGCGGCTGCCGAACCCGACGACGCGACCGGCCGAGTCGGTGATCGGGAACATCAGCCGGGCGCGAAAGCGGTCGTAATGCCCCGAACCGCCTTTGCGCTCGCTCACCAGGCCGAGCTGCTGCGCCAACGCGAGCGGCCGGCCGGCGGCACCAAGCTCGGGATCGGAGCCGAGTGCCTCGCGGAGCCGACGCGCGAGGACGTCGCCACCTCCCGGCGCGTACCCGAGCTGGAAGTGATCGGCGGTCTCGCGGCCAATGCCGCGCTCTTGCAGGTAGGTCCGACCCGCTTCGGCCTCGGACGCGTCCCAGAGATAGCGTTGAAAGAAGCTCGCGGTCTTCTCGTTCAACCGGAAGAGCGCCTCGCGGCGCCGGATTGCCGGATCGTCGTCGCCACGCTCGGGCAACGTGATGCCGTAGCGCCGCGCGAGGCGCTCGACGACGTCGGGGAACGGCAGGTTCTCCATCTTCATGATGAAGGTAAAAACGTTGCCGCCCGCGCCGCAGCCGAAGCAGTGGAAGATGCCGCGCTCCTCGTTCACCGTGAACGACGGCGACTTTTCGGCGTGGAACGGACAGAGCCCGACCTGATTCCGGCCGACCCGCTTCAGCCCGACTTGCGCCCCGACGACCTCGACGATGTTGGCACGGTCGCGAATCTCGGCGAGCGTCGACTCGGGAATGAGGCCGCGCATGGCTCAGCTCTCGATCGGCGTCGGCGACGCGACCGGCACCGGCGCGGGCAGCGTGCGCACCGCGGCCGTCCCGCGACCGTCGTCGGTGATCTCGAGGATCGGCTGCATCAGGATCGAGTCGGCGCACGCCCGCGCGAGCGCGTTCGGCGGCGTGATCGTGCGCACGACCGCGACCGCCATCACGACGAGGGCCGCGCCTTTGGCCGCGCCGAAGAGAATCCCACCGACGCGATCCAGCGGCGACAGCAACGTGAGCCCGAGCACGCGGTGCACGAGCATGCCGACGAGCTTCGCGAGCAAGGCGACGCCGATGAAAATGCCGCCGAATGCGAGCGCCGGGCGCGCAATGTCGGGAACCTCAGGCGGCAACATCACCGCGAGATCCGCATACATCGCAGCTGCAGCCGCGACACCGCCGACCAAACCGATCAGCGCGAAGATCTCGCGCGAAAATCCGCGCTGAAATCCCCGTAGCGCGAAGAGCGCCAGAACGACTGCGAGGACCACGTCGATCCGATTCACTACCGGAACCCTCGCTGTACTACGTCACCCGCCTCCGTCTCCGCCCCGCCCCTCGTGCCCACGAACCCGCCGACGCTTCCGTCCTACCCTCAACCTGAAACGCTCGACGGCGGGCACCGCACATTGGCGCGGCTGCCCGCCGTCGTCACATCACTGCGCGCTATCGTGTTTCGTTCGACTCGCTCGTCGAAGCGCGCGCTTCTTCGCCGCCAAGGCTTTCTTCTTTTTTTTCACACTTGGCTTCTCGTAATGCTCACGCTTCCGCAGCTCGGCGAGGATTCCAGCCTTTTCGCATTGCTTCTTGAAACGCCGAATGGCGCTCTCGATCGGCTCGCTATCCTTGACCCTTACTCCGGGCATGCAATATTTCACCCCCCTCCGGTGAAACATGGAGTGGTTCTATTCAGAAGTTGTGAATGGAACGACGATCCCCGCTTCGTGGTGCAACGTCACGTTCAGGGGAGCCGGGCACACTAAACGAAATCGGGGGGGAGTCAAGAAAATCGTGCGCACACGGAGCGACGTCAGCGTCACACCACCACGCATTGGTGGTGCCGGCAGTGGGTGCGAGACGTTCACGCTCCCGAATGGTCTGCATGTCATCGTCCGCGAAGATCATTTCGCGTCGGTCGTGGCCCTGCAGGCGTGGGTGAAGGTCGGCGCCGCCGACGAGGAGGAGCCCGAAGCCGGCGTTGCGCACGTGCATGAGCACATGCTGTTCAAGGGCACCGCGCGCCGCGGGGTCGGGCAGATCGCCGCCGAGGTCGAGTCGTCGGGCGGCAACATCAACGCCTTCACGACCGCCGATCACACGGTCTACCACATCGTGCTCGCCGGCCGTCACTTCGCGACCGGCCTCGACATCCTCGCTGACGCCCTTCGCAACTCCACCTTCGACGCCGCCGAGCTCGCCCGCGAGCTCAAGGTCGTGATGGAAGAATGGAAGCGCTCGGAGGACATGCCGGTGTCGCGCGGCTACACCGAGCTCTTTCGCCGCGCGTTCGCCGCCCACCCGTACGGCCGGCCCGTCATCGGCTGGAAGAAGACGATCGAAGCGCTCGATCGGAAGAAAGTGCTGTCGTTCTTCCACCGCTGGTACGTGCCGAACAACGTCGTGCTCGTGGTCGTCGGCGACGTGAGCCCGGCCCTCGTCCGCGAGCAGGTCGAGAAGCACCTCGGCGATTGGGAAGGCGGTCCCCTGCCCGTTCGCCAGCGCCCGGCCGAGCCGCCGCAGCGCGCGCTCGTCCGCTCGGCGATCTCGATGCCGGTGCAAGAGCATCATCTGATGCTCGGGTTCCGCGTGCCGTCGGGTCACGATCCCGATGCCGTGCCGCTCGATCTGCTCTCGTACATCCTGGCCGGCGGCGAGAGCACGCGGCTCGTGACGACGCTCGAAGCCCAGAAAGAGCTCGTCAATTCGATCTCGGCGTTCGCCTACACGCCGCAGGACCCCGGCATCTTCGTCTTCTTGGCGTCGCTCGAACGGTCGAAGATCGCCGCCGCCACGACGGAGATCCTGACCGCGCTCGCCCGCACGCGCACCGAGCTCGTGACGCGCGCCGAGCTCGCCCGCGCTCGCGGCAATCTCGAAAGCGAGTTCGTCTATCGCAAAGAGACGATGCAGGGTCAGTCGCGGCTGCTCGGCTACTCGCAATGCGTTTTCGAAGATCCGTCCTACGAGGCGCGCTATCTCGCCGAGCTCGCGGCCGCGACGCGCGAGGACGTGCAACGCGTCGCCGCCACCTATTTCCGCCCCGAGAACATGATCGCGGTGCTGGTCGGCCCCGACGCCGCCCGTCACCTGCCGAAGGCCGAGCAATTGACCGCGCCGCTCGCTGCGACGCCGCCGGTCATCCGTCCGGCCAGCAGCGCCCGCGCCGCGCGCCGTCCCGCCATCCACACGCGCCTCCTCGGCAACGGCGTCCGCCTCGTCGTGAAAGAGCACCATGCGACGCCGCTCGTCTCGATGCGCGCCGTGACGCTCGGCGGCTTGCTCCTCGAACGCGCCGAGAACAACGGCATCAACAACTTCATCGCGGGCCTCCTCACGCGCGGCAGCCGCCATCACTCGCGCGAGAGCTTCGGCCGCGCCACCGATTCGTTGGCGGCCAACATCGACGGCTTCTCGGGCCGCAACTCGTTCGGCCTCCGCGGGCACTTCATGGCGCGGCACCTCGAAGAAGGCACCGATCTCTTCCTCGAAGTCCTGCAGCATCCGACGTTTCCGCAGGAAGAGGTCGAGAAGCGCCGGCGCGAGCTCCTGATTGCGCTGTCTCACCGCGACGACGAGCCCGCATCGCGCGCCGTCGAGCTCTTCTATGCGACGCACTTCCCGCGTCATCCGTACGGCATGACGACGCTCGGCGAGCGCGAGTCACTGACGAATCTGACGCGCAGCCAGCTCAGCAGCTTTTACAAGCGCCTGCTCGCTCCGAGCCGGCTCGTCGTGTCGGCCGTCGGCGATCTCGACGCCGGCTGGCTGCTCGATCGCCTCGAGGGCGCGCTCGGCGAGCTGCCGCCGATCCGGCCGCTGCCGCGTCCGCTACCGACGCCGGTGGACGCGCGCATCCAGCGCGTCATCCGTCACCTCGATCGCCAACAAGCGCACTTCGTCCTCGGCATGCGCGGCGGTCGCATCGCCGACTCCGACCGCGCCGTCCTGAAGACGCTCGAAGCGATCCTGTCGCGTCAGGGTGGACGGCTCTTTCTCGAGCTGCGCGATCGGCAAGGGCTCGCGTACAGCGTGTCGGCGTTCGCATCGGAGGGCGTCGATCCCGGCGTCTTCGGCATTTATTTCGCGTGCGCCCCGAATGTCGTCGAGCGTGCGATCGCCGGCGTGCTCTCCGAGCTGGCCCGCCTCCGCGACGTGCCGGTGTCGGCCGACGAGCTCGGCGAGGCTCGCAAGTATCTGCTCGGGAGCTACGAGATCTCGCTGCAAACCAACTCGTCGCAATCCGACGAGCTCGCGTTCAACGAGCTCTACGGGCTCGGCATCGAGGGCGGTGAACGCTACCGCGAGGCGCTGACGCACGTGACCCCGGCCGCCATTCAAGCAGCGGCCCGCGGCTACTTCACGCCGAACGCCTACACGCTCGCGATCGTCGGGCCGAAGCCCAAGCCGGCGGCCACCAAGCCCGCCAAGGCTCAATCGAAGGCCCAGTCCAAGACCAAAGCCGCGCCCGCGAAGAAACCGAGCGCTACGCCCGCGAAAGCTGCGCCAACCCGGCGAAGCGCTCGGGGTAGTCGCTGAAGAGCGCGTCGACGCCGAGCGCGATCAAGCGTCGCATCTCGCCCGGCTCGTTGACGGTCCACACCCAGACGTCGAGGCCGCGCACGTGCGCTTCCTCGACGATCCTCGTGTCGAGCCAGCGCCGCCCGGGGATCAACAGCTCGGCGTTGACCTCGTTCGCCAGCGGCAGGCCGCGCGTCCGCGGATCCTCGTCGCACAGCACGCCGAGTCGCGCCCACGGCGCCGCCGCGCGCATGTTGCGCACGCCGGCCGAGTGGAACGACGAGAAGACCACCCACCCGGTCGCCTGCTCCGCCGCTACGAGCGCCGCGAGCTTCGGCTCGATCGCTCCGAGATCGCGCGCGCTCTTGATCTCGACGTTCAACGTCACCCGGTCGCGGACCTGAGCCAGCACGTCGGCCAGACGCGGAATGCGCTCGCCGGCGAACTCCGCCGCGAACCACGATCCGGCGTCGAGCCCGGCGAGCTCCGCCGCGGTGTGATCGCCGACCTGCCCCGCGCCGTCGGTCGTGCGCTCGAGCGTCTCGTCGTGGATCACGACGAGCTCGCCGTCGGCCGAGAGCTGCACGTCGAGCTCGATCGCCTCGGCACCGAGGTCGAGCGCCGCCGCGAAGGACGCGTGGGTGTTTTCCGGCGCGCGTCCCGAGGCGCCGCGATGTGCGATGCCGAGAAAGCCCATCGCCGATTCGACTAGCGCGATTTGTCAGTGCGTGCGAGCGCGTGGCATAGCGGCGGTCGCATGCCGACAACCCGAGCCGCGACCAAGACGCGCGTCGCCACGAGTGGAACGAAGAAGCCCGCGCCGGCGCCGCGCGCGGCGTGGCTCGAAGCCGCCATCCGCGTCCCGGTGAATGCCGCCGACAAGGTCGGCGCGCTGCTGATCGAAGCCGGCTCGCAAGGCGTGATCACGGGCGTGCGGGAGCTGGCCAAGGGCGCCCGCCGCCGCACGCACGAGACGGTCCGGGGCTTCTTTCCGAGTCGCGAGCCGGTGCGCGCGCGGCTCGCAGTCCGCGCGGCCCTGACGCGCGCCAAAGACGTCGGCGTGCGCCGGGCCACCGTCAGCTGGCGCGAGCTCGACGCGCGGCTCTGGGAGATGGACTGGCGCGAGCATTTTCAGCCGGTGCGCGCCGGGCGCTCGCTCGTCGTCGTGCCGCCCTGGGATCGCGGCGATCACGGCAAGCGGAAGCGGGTCGTCATTCATCCCGGCATGGCCTTCGGCACCGGCCAACACGCGACGACGCTCGGCTGCCTCGAAGCGCTGGAATCGCTGACCACTCCGCCGCCGGCCCGCGCGCTCGACGTCGGCACCGGCACGGGCGTACTCGCGATCGCGCTCGCCAAGCTCGGCGTGAAGAGCGTCCTCGCCCTCGACCTCGATCCGCAGGCGATCACCGCCGCACGCGGCAACGTGCGCCGGAACGCGATCGGCAGCCGCGTCAGCCTCGCGTGCCGCCCACTCGAGAAAGCCGTTCCCGTGAAGGCGCGGGGCACGGGCTATCCCAACTCCTATCCACTGGTCGTCGCGAACCTCTACGTCGACGCGCTCGTCGAGCTGGCCCCGGCGATTGCGCGACGCGTGGCGCCGGGCGGGCATCTCGTGACGTCGGGCGTGCTGCGGAGCCAGCAGGCCCGCGTCCGCGCCGTGTATGCACCGCCGCTCTGGCGACTCCGCTCGGCGAAGCGGCGTGGGGCGTGGGTCACCAGCGTGTTCGAGCGCCGCGACGCCGAGAGCGAGAAGGCCTGAGCCGTGGCGCGCTTCTTTGTACCCCAGCGCGACATCGTCGACGGCAAAGCCCGCCTGCAGGGCGGCGAGTTTCGTCATCTGCAGCGCGTGCTCCGTCTCCGCGAAGGTGACACCGTCACGCTCTTCGACGACGCGGGCATCGAGCACGACGGCGTCATCCTCTCGCTCTCGCCGCGCGTCGCCACCGTCCGCGTTACGGCGTCGGCGGCGCCGGCGCGCGAATCACCGATCGCGATCACGCTCTATCAAGGGATTCCGAAAGGCCGGAAGCTCGACCTGATCGTCGAGAAGGCGACCGAGCTCGGCGTCGTCGCGATCGTGCCGTTCGTGTCCACGTTCGGCACTGCCAGCATCGGGACCGCCGGCGGCAAGCGCGAGCGCTGGGAGCGAATCGCGCTCGCCGCCGCCAAGCAGTCCGGCCGGACGAGCATCCCGACCATCGGCGAGACACTCACGTTTCCCGAGGTGCTGACCGCGGCCGCCGCGCTGGAACGCGCCCTCCTCTTCTTCGAGGACGCCGGCGCGACGCCGCTGCCGACACCCGAGCCCGTAACGACGCCCCCGAAGTCGGCGGCCATCGTCATCGGGCCCGAGGGCGGGTTCAGCGCCGACGAGGTGACGCGCGCGCTGAACGGCGGGATCATCGTCTGCGGGCTCGGCCCGCGCATCCTCCGCACCGAGACGGCCGCGCTCATCGCGACCGCGCTCGTGCAAGCGCGCTGGGGCGATCTCGACGGCCTGCGCTGAGCGTCCCGTCTGTCGCTCGCCTTGCGCTCGCCTTGTTTGCCCCTAGAGCGCGGCATAGCATCCGCGCGCCATGATCGATCCGTTGCCGTGTCCGTCGTGCAGCTTCGCGAACGCGCTGGGGGCCGAGTCGTGCGTGAAGTGCGGCACGGCGCTCGCCGAGACGCCGGAGCGTCCGCATCCCGGCGAGACGCTCCGTGATCCCGACGATCTGACGCTCCCGCCTTCGCCGCTGCTGCGCGCGGTGCTGCGCGGCGAGCCCGACGCTGCCACGCGCCTCGGCACGGCAGCGCCGCCGTCACCGTCGGCATCGGCGCCGCAACCGCGTCCGATGATCACACGCGCATCTGCCGAGCACTTGAGCCCGACCGCTGATCAGGCCGCCCTCCTGCGTGACCTCGCCGAGCGACTGCAGACCCGTGCGGTCGTCGAGCCCGAGCCAGCCGGCCGTCTCGCTCCTCAGCCGGCGGCCATTTCGTACGCGGGATTCTTCGTGCGGGTCGCGGCGTTCCTGATCGATGGCGTCGTGCTGGGGCTGTTCGCGCTCCCGCTCGCCGCCGCCGGGTATTGCGGCCTTCGCGCCGGATTCCTCGTTCTCGGCAGGTCCGTCCCGATCGTGCCCGACGAAGCCATTCTCGAAGCGCTCATCATCGCGTGGTTCGTGATGGCGACCATCTATTTCACCGCGCTCCATCGGAGCCACGGTCAGACGATCGGCAAGTCGCTACTCGGCCTGCACGTGCGCAGCCTGCACCTCGATCGTCTCGGGATCTTCCGGTCGCTGCTCCGGACGCTCGGCTACGCCGCGTCGTCGAGCTTCTTCGGCTTCGGATTCATTCTCGTCGCCCTGACCCCGCGGAAGCGCGGCTGGCACGATTTTCTCGCCGGCACCTGCGTCGTGCGCGGGAATGGAGAAGAGGTGTCCGCGTGAGTCTCAAGATCGGCGTCGTCATGGACCCGCTGCCGCTGGTCCACCCCGACAAGGACACCACGTTCGCGCTCATGCTCGAAGCGCAGAAGCGCGGGCACGAGCTCTGGGTCATCCATCACCGCGACCTGTTCTCCATCGACACCGACGTGCGTGCGGGCGCGCGGCGCGCCGAAGTGTTCCGACCCGCGATCGCGGGCGAATCGCACCACCGCTTTCTCGAGAGCCGGCCGTGGTCGCTCGGCGACCTCGACGTCGTCTGGATGCGCACCGATCCACCCGTCGACGCCGACTATCTCTACGCCAC
>JBDSJB010000204.1:0-2505 GCA_039917665.1 Binatia bacterium | reverse complement strand
TCACCGCCCGAGGCGCTCGGCGAGCTCTACGGCATCTACGGCATGATCGGCCGCTTCGCCGCGATCACCGGACCGCTCGTCTGGGGCGCGATCGTCTACGCGCTCGAGGACACGGGGGCGCTCGCGTATCGCATCGCGATCAGCGCGCTGCTCGCAATGCTGCTGGCGGGTGCGTGGGTATTGCGGCGCGTGCCGGCACACTGATCCGTTCCGGAACGTTATGACGGGCCCCTGGGTCTTCGCGGCTTGATCGGATCGACGGTGTCGCGCTCGAATCGAGACATGCGCACACGGTGGATGGCGTTGCTGGGTGTCGTCGCGGTGCTGGGTTGCGGCGATGGGGACCACGAGGCCGAAAAGAATCTCTCCCGCGGCCTCGTGAGCTTTCAGTACTTTCTAACCGCCGGGCTCGGGTTCTGTGCTCAGTCGGGTTGGGTCTACCGAGCCGAGATCCGATCGCCGGAGGATGGCACCCTGACCGTCGCCGGGAGCGTCTTGGAGTCGGGCGTCACTGGAAGGGACGACTGCCTTCCGGAGGTATCCTTCGGAACCTGTTGGGTGGCGCGCTCGATCCCCGGACGCGTGTTGACCGCACGCGAGAGCGAGGCGGTGGCGGCGGCCTTCAAGGACGTGAAGATCAAGACGGAAGACGAGTCGGATTGCTCCTTCGCCGATCCCTGTCTGGTCCGGCGATTCACCTGGACGAACGCCGTCGCGCAGCAAGAGGTGAGCGTGGGCGCCTCCAACGGATCCTGCGCCCCGCGACTCTCCGATGCCGACGCACAGAGCCTGACGGGGTTGGTGGCGAGCTTGCTTCTTGGGACTACCTGAGCCGAGACGTTCCGAGCTGCGCGTCGATCAGAATCGCCGCCGCGCGCCGACCGATCGCCGCCGCCTCGCGGTTGCCGGTGACCTGGCGCCTGACGGAGCTGCCCTCCATCAAGAGCGCGATTTCTTCGGCGAGCGCGATGGGTCGCGCGCACCGGCGCGCAGGGCCAGGTCGCGCAGCAGCAAGTCCATGAGGGATTTGTGCTCGGCGGCGGCGCGATGCGCCGGCGTGTGCGAGGCGGGGAACTCGACCGAGACGTTCACGAAGAGACAGCCGTTGAAGTGCTCGTCAGCCGTGAACTCGTCGAGTAGTCGAGGATGGCACGCAGCTGCGCTGCGGGGTCTTCGCCGGCGCGCTCCCGCAGGCGCGCGCCGAAGGTGGAGCGCCACCACGCGTCGCGGGCGGCGAGCACCGCCACGATCAGCGCGTCTTTGCTCTCGAAGTGATCGTAGAAGGTGGTCTTGGTGAGCCCGAGCTCGTCGAGGATGCGAGCGCGGCCGACGGCGTGAAAGCCTCGCGATAAAAGACCTTCTCCGCGACGGCGACCACGATCGGCCGTCCGCGGCGACGACGACGCTGCCGTAGCTGTTCGTGCGTTCGTACGCCCGGTGCGGGTCCACGACGAGGCCGTGGTTTCCGAACCCGGCATCGACCGCGCCGGCAGCATCGAAGCGCTCGAGCCCACACGTCGTCTCGTCGGTTCGTCCGAGGGCGAGCACGCCCCATCGGGGAGCAGCACGAATCCGCTGACCGTCATGAATGGGAGCGGGATGTGGGTCGCGGAGGATCCGGCGCTCCGCGGCACGTGCGTGAGCGTGGGCCGGCCCTCGAACGTGCCCGTGAGCCAACGTCGCCGTTCCGCCGGTGCCGAAGGTCGGATCGAGCGCGCCCGCGATACCACCACGGCGTCGCCGTCGCGGCGGGGGCCGTGGCAGTCGGGGTCGACGCGGGTGGCGGGGCCGCATCGTCGCCGGAGCCGCCCGAGCCATCGCAGCCGGCGAGGGCCAACAGCAGCAGAAGCCAGAAGCTCAACGGCAGCGCCGGGGTCGCCGCGGTCGGCGGGGAGTCGTGATCCGAGTTGCCCGATCCGCCGCATCCCGCGAGCGCCAGCAGCAGCAAGAGCCAGAAGCTCAACGGCAGAGCGGCACGCATGCGCGTCCGACGAGCGGCGACGCCGCGATCTTTCATCGGCGACGTCAACGGGCGACGTCGGGCGTAGCTTCTACAAACGCGCATCGTCACGGAAAGTAATCGGCGAGATTCCAGCCGGTGAATGCTCGCGCGGGCGGGCGGCACCACCTTTGCACTGCGCCTCTCGCATGTCGCGAACCGCGAGCGCTCGCCGGGCGCCCCACCCCTTCGTGCCGACCGAGTCGTTGGCGGCGGCACGCGACGCCGGCCTGCGCTACGTGAGCGATGCCGAGGCGGGGATCCGTCGCGAGCGCGTCGCCCTCGGCTTCCGCTACCGCGACGCCGCCGGTCGGCTGATCCGCGATCGCGCCGAGCTCCGGCGCATTCACAACCTGGTGATCCCGCCGGCGTGGGAAGAGGTCTGGATCTCGCCGCGCGCCGACGGTCACATCCAAGCGACGGCGCGTGATGCGCGCGGTCGGAAGCAGTATCGCTACCACGCGCGTTGGCGCACGGTGCGTGACGAGTCGAAGTACGGCCGGCTG
>JBDSJB010000203.1:0-5878 GCA_039917665.1 Binatia bacterium | reverse complement strand
GATCGAGACGCCGTTCGTCGGTCGCGGTGCCGAGCTCGGTGTGCTGCGCGCGGCGGTCGCCTCCGCGCGCGCGGGCACGAGTCGGACGGTGCTGCTGGTCGGCGAGGAGGGTATCGGCAAGTCGCGGCTCGTGGACGAGATCAGCCGCGCAGCCGCCGGCATGACGGTGCTCGTTGCGCTCGCGACCGACGCGGCGACGCCGCTGCAATTGCTCGCGGATCTGGTGGCCAGCTGGGCCGGCGTCGAGGTCGACAGTGACGACGACGCGATCGCGGCGACGGTGCGCGCCCGCGCCGCCGCGCTGCGTGGTGTCTACGCACCGGGGCTGGTCGCGCTGGTGCAGACGCCCGCCGCGGCCGACGGCTCGACCTTCGCGGCATTGGTGACGGCGCTCGCGCGCCAAGGCGGCGTCGTGGTCGGCGCGGAGGATGTGCAGCGTGCCGACGCCCGCTCGCTGCAAACGCTCGCGGCGCTCGGCACCACGCTCGCCGACGAGGCCGTCTGCTGGGTGCTGACGACCCGCGACGCGGGTGCCGCGACGCAAGCGCTCGTCGACGACCTCGGGTCGGCGGTCACGGCCTGCCGGCTCGGGCCGATCGCGGCGGAGGAAGCCGTCCAGCTCGTCGACCACGTGACCGGGGGCGCCGCGCTGTCGGCGGCGGCGCGTGCGCGCATCGAGGCGCGGGCGGGCGGCAATCCCCAGCGCCTCATCATGGGCGCGGTGCTCGCGGGCGCGATCGAGACCGAGCTCCGGCGCGAGGCCGCGAGCGTCGAACGTACGAGCGAGGCCGAGCGCCGCCGGGTCACCGTGCTCTTCGCGGACATCACGGGCTTCACGCGGATGTCGGAGCAGCTGCCGCCGGCGGAGGCGTATCGCGCCGTGAGCGGGTGTCTCGCCGTGCTGCACGAGACGGCGAGCAAGCACGGCGGCTCGGTCGAGAAGTATCTCGGCGACTGCATCATGGCGACGTTCGGCGTGCCGATCGCGCTCGAGGACGCGCCGCGCGCCGCGGTGAACGCCGCAATCGAGATGCGGCGGAAGGTCCGCGAGTACAACGTCACGGCCGCGCTGCCCTCGCCGCTCGACGTCCACATCGGCATCAACACCGGGCTCGGGCTCGCCGGCGACGTGAGCGGGGCCTTGCTCCGCGAGTTCACGTTGATGGGCGAGGTCGTGAGCGTCGCCTCGAAGCTGAAGGACGTGGCGCCGGCGGGTGAGGTGTGGGTCGGGCCCGAGACCGAGCGCGCGACGGCCAGCAGCTTCGCGTACGAGCCGGTGCCGCGCGCTGACGACCCGCCGTCGCCGTCCAGGCGCGCCGCGCCTTCGCCGCTCAAGCGCGACGTGCCTTCGTCGCCCAAGCGCGACGTGCCAATGTCCGAGCCCGAGGCCTTCGCCCTCAAGACCGAGCGCGAGCAGGTCTACCGATCGCGTGTCGGCCGTGGCGAGACAATCTTTCCCGAGCTCGTCGGGCGCGACGACGAGCTCGCCGCGCTGCGGGAGCGCGTCGCGGCGCTGGCGCGGGGCCAAGGCGGAGTCGCGGCCGTCGTCGGTGAGGCCGGGCTCGGCAAATCGCGCTTGCTCGCCGAGCTCGCGGCGAGCCCCGAAGCCACGGCCGTCCGCTGGGTCGAAGGCCGCTCGGTTTCGATGGGGCGGACGCTGCGCTTCCATCCCTTCGTCGACCTGCTGCGCTCGCTCCTCGGGCTCGGGGAGGATCACGGCGCCGACGCTTTCGAGCACCTCGACGCCGCGCTCGCTCCACTCCTCGGCGACCAGCGCGAAGAGCTGGCGATGTATCTCGCCACCTTGATCGGCGTGCCGCTGCCCGCCGCCGCCGCCGCGCGTATCGCCGACGTCCGGAGCGACGTCATCGACCGCCTGCAGCTCGGCGCCGTCCGGACGTTGCTGCAGACCGCGGCCGCGGCGCAACCGCTCGTGCTGTTCTTCGAGGACGTCTACTGGGCCGATCGCTCGTCGGTCGAGATGCTCGTGAACCTGATCCGGGTCGTCAACGAGTCGCCGGTGCTGTTTCTCTTCGCGGCGCGGCCGGACTTTCCCGAGACCGCGGGCCGACTGGTGCACGTCTCGGTCGGGACGTTGCCGCCGGAGCGGGTGCTGGCGCTGACGCTGCAGCCGCTCGACGCGGAAGGGTCACGGCGTCTGCTCGGCACGCTCTTCCCGCACGGCGGCTTGCCCCGCGCGTCGCGCGAACGAATGGCCGAGCGCGCCGCCGGCAACCCGCTCTTTCTCGAAGAGCTGCTGCGCGCGCTCATCACTCAGGGCGTCATCGAAACCACGCCGACCGGCCTCCGCGCGACCGCGGCAATCGAGTCGGTCGAGGTGCCGGATACCGTGCAGGAGGTGATCCTGACGCGGGTCGATCTCCTGCGGCCGCTGCCGAAGCTCGCGCTGCAACTCGCCGCGGTGGTCGGGCAACGTGTCGCCGAGCCCGTGCTGCGGGCGCTCGTCAGCGAGCCCGAGAAGCTGGCGGAGATCCTGACGGAGCTGACGGAGGCGCAGCTGCTCTTGCGCGACCCGCGCCGCGAGATCCCGTCGTACGTGTTCAAGCACCGGCTGATCCAGGACGTCACCTACGACTCCATTCTCGAGACGCGGCGCGCCGAGCTGCATCGCGCGGTCGGCCGCGTGGTCGAGGAGCAGCTCGTCGGCGCGCCGGGCTACCACGGCATGCTCGCGTACCACTACTCGATGGGGAACGACCTCGAGCGCGCGGAGGAACAGCTGTTTCTCGCCGGCGACGACGCCGCGCGAGCCGGTGCGCCGATCGAGGCGCTCGATCTGCTCCAGGAGTCGTCGCGGCTCTATCTCGCGCGCCACCCCGGCGGCGGCGATCCGGGGAAGCGCGTCGCGCTGCACAAGCGGCTCGCCGGCGCCTACCTGCACCGCGGCCAGATGGAGGAGTCGCAGCGTCACTACAACGAAGCGCTCGCGGTGCTCGGCGAAGAGGCACCGACGACGACGTTCGGGGTGGCGCGCGCGCTCGCCCGTACGCTCGGCCTGGTCGTGCTCGATCTCTACGTATCGAGTGGACGCGCCCGCAATCGTCCGCCCGCGTCGGAGCGCGATCTCGAGATCATCGCGCTGATGTTCAACCGCGCGCGGGCGCAAACCACCGCCGACGCGCCGCGGTTCTTGCTGAACGGCCTGGAGACGCTGCGGCGCCTCCGCGGCATCGACCCCGCGACCGTGCCCGGGGCAGGTGGCATGTACGCCGGCACCGTCGGGCTCTTCTCCTTCGGCGGCATCTCCTTCGACGTCTCGGAGCGCTTCCTGGCGCTCGCCGAGCGGTACGTCGATCCGGCCAACGTCGCGGAGCGGTTCCTCTGGCGCGTCATGCACGCGACGCATCAGTTCATCGCCGGCGATTGGGACGCGCGCCACGAGATCCCGAGCGCCGACATCGACGAGGCGCTCCGCTACGGTCTGCTGTGGGACGTCGCGACGCACGTCGGGCTCGAAACGTTCAAGCGTACGGCGCAAGGCCGCTGGGACGACTGCCGCACGAACATCGAGCGGCTCGAGCTGATGGAAGAGACCTACGCCGATGACTACGCGCGCTCGAACCGCCAGGCGGCGCTCGCGTTCTTTCACACCGAGCGGCGGGCGCTCGAAGCGGCCGCGGCGGCGGCCCAGGCGTATCTCACCTCGAACGACGAGGTCCTGCTGAATCTGCTCGCGCTCGGCACCAAGGCCAAGGTGCAGGTGCTCGCCGACGACCTGGATGCCGCGGCGGCGACCCTCGCCCAGGCCGACGCGCTCATCATGCAGCGCGTACCGCCATGGTACCAAGGGTTCGTGTCGCGCTCGCACCTCCTGCTTGCCGCCGCCGAGTACGGGCGCCCCGATCGCATCGAGCAAGTCGTGCTGGCGCGCGTGCGCCGGCATCGGGGAAAAGCCGAAGCCTCGGCGGGACGCTTCGCCTGGATTCGCCCCGAGGTCGCCGCGACGATCGCGCGGCTGCGCTGGGCGCGCGGCCGGCGGCGCGGTGCGCTGCGGGGATTCGCGCGCGCGCTCGCGGAGGCCGAGCGGCTCGGGATGCGGCCGGAAGCGGCGCGCATCCGCGCCGATGTCGCCGTGCGGCTGCTCGCAGCGGGCGCGCACGCTCCGACGTTCGACGGGCAAACCGGACCGACGCTCCTCGCGACCGCACGGCAGGCGCTCACCGCGCTCGATCTCGGCTGGGATCTCGAACGATTGGACGTCGCGCTCGGGAGCGCGGTGCAGGGCACGGCGCTCGCCGCCGCGCTGCGCTGACCCATCGATGGGGCGCATGCGGTTCGGATCGGCGCTGGCGCTCACGGCGGTCTCCGGAGCGCTCTATGGTCTCGCCTTTCCGCCGGTTGGCTGGTGGCCGCTGGCGTGGCTCGCGCTCGTGCCGTTCCTGTTGGCGGTGGCGGGTGGAGGGAAGGGGCGCGCCGCCGGGCTCGGCGTCCTACTCGGGGTCGCTGCGTCGTACGGCGTCGGCACGTGGATGCCGGCGGCGGTGGTCAGCTACTACGAGCAACCGGTCGTCGTCGGCATCGCGATCTTTCTCGTCTGCGCCCTCTGGCAGGCGGCATGGCAGCTCGCGATCTTCGCGCTCGTGTGGCGCCGGCTCGCCGCCGCGCCGCGCGCCTGGACGCCACTCGCGGTCGGGGCGGCGTGGGTCACGGCGGAATTGCTGCGGAGCCATATACCGCTCGGGAATCCGTGGGCGCTCCTCGGGTACTCGCAGACCGCGGCGCCGCTGCTGGTGCAGTCGGCGGACGTGGCCGGCGTCCACGGCATCGGATTCGTGCTCGTCGCCCTGAACGCGGCGCTCGCGTTGGTCTGGCGAGCGCATGGCGCGGACATGGCGATGGCGCGTCGCGGCCTCGCCATCGCGGCCGCGCTGGTGGTGGCGGTGGTCGCGTACGGGGCCTTCCGTCTGACGTCCGAGCAGGGGCCGGCCGCGGCCGCGGCGCACCCGGTCGTCGCGGTGCAGGGCAATCTCGATCTCGGCACGCAGTGGAAGTCGGAGTTCTACGGCGCGAATCTCGGCGCCTACGCCGATCTCACGACGAAGGCGGTCGCCGCGCATCCGGCGCCGCTCGTCGTCTGGCCGGAGAGCGCGCTCACGTTCTTCCTGGAGGACGACGCGAGCTATCGGGCGTATCTTGCGCGCGTGCTGACGGCGGCACACACGACGCTCCTCACCGGTGGCCCGCGCGTCGCCCACGACGGCGCGTCCGAATCGTATCGGAACGCGGCCTTCGTGATCGGACCGACGGGCGCGATCGATGCGGTCTACGAGAAGGGGACGCTGGTGCCGTTCGCGGAGTACTTCCCGCTCGCGGGCGACGGCCTTCTGCGCCGGCAATTTGGCAAGGTCCGCGAGTTCGTGCCCGGATCCGTGACCGCGCAAGCCCCGGTGGCGACGCCGGCCGGGGCCGCCGGCGTGATGATCTGCAACGAGGCGATGCTCGCCGACCCGGCGCGCGCGCGCGTTCGTGCCGGCGCGACCTGGCTCGTGACCCTCACGAACGATTCCTGGGTCGGCCGTCGGCACTACGCCGAGATCGCGCTCGCGATGGTGCGGTTGCGGGCCGTCGAGACCCGGCGCTGGCTCGTCCGCGCTTCGACCTCCGGGCCGTCCGCCATCATCGACCCGGCGGGACGCATCGTCGATCGCCTGCCGTTCGCGGAGGCCGGCGTGGTGCGCGGGGCGATCGCGGCGCGACGCGATCTGACGATCTATGCGCGGATCGGTGACGTGTTCGCGTGGGCGTGCGCGCTGCTCACCGCGCTGATGGTGGCGCGCGTCGTCGTCGACCGGTTTCGCTGACCGGGTCGCGTCAGCCGGCGGCGACGAACGGGCCTCGAGAGCCCTGGGCCTCTCGG
>JBDSJB010000202.1:0-3010 GCA_039917665.1 Binatia bacterium | reverse complement strand
CCAGCCGATGAACGGCAAGCGAAAGATCTCCGCCTTCGAGACCCACTTGAAGTGGCGGTAGAGCCGGAACAGCACGAGGATGTCGAGCAATGATTGGTGATTCGAGACGACGACGTAGGCCTGATCGTTCCGCAGACGCTCGCGATTACGGACCGACACGAACCAATACGGAAACACGTACGTGTAGAAAGATGCCCAGGCGCACGAATAGAGGTGCAAGACGCGCAAGCGCCGGTCGAACGGCCCGGTCACGAGCCAGATGAGCAAGGCGATCAGAAAGAACAGTGGGGACGTCAGAATGATCAGCGTCCAGATGCCGTAAGAGGCGATCGTCTTTCCCAGCCGGTCGATCACATGAATCCCTGGTCCATCACCTTTCGGGCGTCACTCGACTCGTAGCAGCAGGCCTTTCAAGTAGCGGCCCTCGCCATGCGCGAGCGCCTGAGGATGGTCGATGCCAGGGCCGAGACGGCTAAGCAACTGGCAGCTGCGCCCGGCATCCATCGCCGCCGCCTGCACGGACGCCTCCCATTCGCCGGCCTCGACGTGCTGCGAGCAGCTGAACGTCAGGACGAACGCCCCGGGTGACACCATGCGGAGCACACGCAGATTGACGTCCTTGTAGCCTGTCTTGGCCCGCTCGCGATCGGTGCGCCGACGCGCGAACGGCGGCGGGTCGAGCACGACGAGATCGGCGGCCGGCACGTCTCCGCGTAGGTACTCGAAGACGTCGGCGCGCACGAACTCGGCGGTGTCTGCCGGCAGCTCGTTCAGCTTCCAGGCCGCTTCCGCGTGCGCGAGAGCGGTGGCCGAGCTGTCGACCGACGTGACGTGCGACGCGCCGCCGCGCGCGGCCGCGATCGAAAAGCCGCCGCTGTAGGCAAAGAGATTGAGGACGCGTCGGCCGCTCGCGACGGTCGCCGTGAGGTCGCGGTTCGGACGCTGATCCAGGAAAAATCCCGTCTTCTGCCCGCCACGCACGTCGACGACGTGGCGACGGCCGCTCTCGGTAATGACGAGCTCCGGCGGCGGCTCCTCGCCGGCGAGCACGCCGCACGAGCGCGGGAGGCCCTCGGCCGTCCGCACGTTGCCTTCGCTGCGCTCGAAGATCCCGCGAAGACCGAGCGACGACTGCAGGGCTTCGACGACAAACGGTTTCAGCGCGTCGGCACCGGCAGTGATGAACTGACAGATCGCGAAGTCGGCATAGCGATCGACGACGAGGCCGGGGAACCGATCACCCTCGCCGTTGACGAGTCGGAGCGCGTCAGTGTCGGCGACCAACGCCCGGAGCTGCAGCGCATCGCGCACGCGGTCGCGCACCAGATCGCCGTCGATCATGCGTGCGCCCCGGGTCATCATCCGGACGGCGATGCTATTGGCCGCGTTCCAGGTGCCGAAGCCGAGCGTGCGCCCGTCGGAGGCCCGGACCTCGCAAACGGCGCCGGCGGCGCCCTCGTCCTCGGTCGAGGCGATCGCGCCGGAGAAGATCCAGGGGTGGCCGGCGCGGACCGAGAAGTCGCGCCCAAGTTTTAGCGTCACTCGCATGGGCGTCAGGACGAGCGCGCGGACCGTCGCACGTAGCGGCCGCTCTTCCCGCCCTCCTTGCGGAGGAGACGGACGGCCGTGATCTCGATGTCACGGTCGACCGCTTTGCACATGTCGTAGATCGTGAGCGCCGCGACGCTCGCGGCCGTCAGTGCTTCCATCTCCGCGCCCGTCCGCCCTTCGAGCCGGACCGACGCCTCGATGTCGACGCGCGTGCTCCGTGGCGTCAGCTGCACGTCGACGTGCGAGAGCTGCAACGGATGGCAGAGTGGAATCAGCTCGGCAGTGCGCTTCGCCGCCATGATGCCGGCGAGGCGCGCCACCGCGAGCACGTCACCCTTCGGCATCGACCCTTTGGCGATCAACCGCAGCGTCGCCGGCCGCATGACGACGACGGCACCCGCCACCGCAATCCGCGCCGTGACCGGCTTGTCGCCGACGTCGACCATGCGCGCACGTCCGGCAGCATCGAGATGGGAGAGTCGTGCGCGCGCCGCCATGGGGGCGCGAATGTACGGCTCGCCGCCGCCGATGACAACACGGCCACGCGACTTGCATCGTCGTTCCTCAGTCATTACCGTCTCGCGATGTCCAACCCGACGCATTCCAAAGTGCTGATTCTCGGCTCCGGACCGGCCGGCCTCACTGCGGCTCTCTATGCGGCACGCGCCAATCTCGAGCCGCTCGTCGTCGAGGGAACACAGCCTGGTGGGCAGCTCACGATCACCACCGAGGTCGAGAACTACCCGGGATTTCCTCCCGGCATTCAGGGCCCCGAGCTGATGGAGCTCTTCCGGAAGCAGGCGGAGCGCTTCGGGACGAAATACCTCTCGGGTGACGTCGTGGAGGTCGACCTCAGCAAGCGTCCGTTCACGCTGACGCTCGGCGAAGGCACGCTCACCACCGAGACGCTCCTCATCGCGACCGGCGCCCAGGCGAAGCTGCTTGGGATCGAGTCGGAAACGCGCCTCATGGGCTACGGCGTCTCGGCGTGCGCCACGTGCGACGGCTTTTTCTTCAAGGAGAAGGACGTGCTCGTCGTCGGCGGCGGCGACACGGCCATGGAAGAGGCGAACTTCCTCGCCAAGTTCGCGAGCAAGGTGACGGTCGTACACCGCCGTGACGAGCTCCGGGCCTCGAAGATCATGCAGGATCGGGCGCGCAACAATCCGAAGATCCAGTGGATCATGAACGCGTCGATCGAGGAGATCCACGGCGAGCCGCAAGGTCACGGGGTAACCGGCGCAACGCTCAAGGACACGCGCACGGGAGCCACCCGGAAAGTCACGACCGACGGCGTCTTCATGGCGATCGGCCACACGCCGAACACCCAGCTTTTCAGCGGCAAGCTCGACATGGACGAGTTCGGCTACCTCGTGACCAAGAAGAGCTCGACGGAAACCAACATCGCCGGCGTGTTCGCGTGCGGCGACGTGCAGGATCGCATCTACCGGCAGGCGAT
>JBDSJB010000201.1:0-9365 GCA_039917665.1 Binatia bacterium | reverse complement strand
GCTGCTCGGCGTCCCGATCGCGATCGTGATGACGCCACTGGCGTGGGTCTTCCTCACCCGCATCGCCTTCCGCGTGCCCGCGACCTCGAGAGGGAGCGACGAGACCGTGCTGCGACGAACGCTCGCCGAGCTCGGACCGATGTCGATTCCCGAGCGGCGCGTCTTGCTGGTCTTCGTGGCAACCGCGCTGCTCTGGGTGTTTCGCGCCGATCTCGACGTCGGCATCGCGACCATCCCCGGGTGGACGAGCCTCCTCCCGAACCCCCGTGCCGTCGACGACACCGTGATCGCCGTCGCCATGGCGACGCTGCTCTTTCTGCTGCCGTCGGGCGACGGCGTCTCCCGCCTGCTCGGCGACGACTGGACCAAGCGCGTCCCGTGGGGCGTGCTCGTGCTGCTCGGCAGCGGGTTCACGCTCGCCGCCGCCGTCGAATCGTCGGGGCTTGCGGCGTGGCTCGCGGCTCGGCTGGGCCAGCTCGGCGCGATGCCGCCGCTCTTGCTGGTGCTCCTGATCACGACGCTCTTGGTGCTGCTGACCGAGTTCACCGTCAACTCCGCGATCACCGCGCTCATGATGCCGGTGCTCGCTGCGACGGCCGTCGGTCTCCGCGTCGATCCGCGTCTCTTGATGATTCCCGCGACGCTCGGCGCCTCGTTCGGCTTCATGATGCCGGGAGGGACCGCCCCGAACGCAATGGTCTTCGCGAGCGGACGCATCACCGTCCCCCAGATGGTGCGCGCCGGAATCGGCATCGACATAGTGGGCATCATCGTGATCACCGCCGTCTTCTGGATGATCGGTCTGCCGGTCTTCGGGATCGCCACGGAGGGAGCGCCGCCGTGGGTGCATTGAGCTCGGCTCGTATCCGTCCCGCCCTCGTAGCGGCCTTGGCAGTGCTGACCGCGCTCGTCTCCGGCTGTGCGCGCACCGAGGCGCCGCCTGCCGAGGCCGTGCGGCTGATCGCCCCGCCGCCGGGCGAGCTCGCCCCGACCTACACGCTCGCCGACGAGACCCGTCCCGTCTTGGCCCTCCCACCCGAACGCCGTCTCGACTTGCCCGTGCTGCCCGGCAACGACGCGGCGTACGGGTTCACGCTCCCGGGAGACATCGTCGGCGACGTGATCGCGACCGGCAGCTTGCAACGCGCGAAGCACCATCATGCGCTGGCGCCGCAGCTCCTGACGCGTACCCGGGATGCCGACGGCTCGCCGCGCGCGACGTTCACGCTCCCGGCCGTGGCACTCGGCGACGGTCCGGCGTCGACGCTCACGTTGATGCTGACGACGCCGCCAACGACCCCCGTCGTCGAGACGACCGTCGAGAACGTTGCCGTGCCGGTCCACGCCCGGCTCGAAGTCGCCTTCGGCTTGAGCCCGGCCGCGGGGATTGCCGGAGCCGCGCCCGTCACGTTCGAGGTGGCAGCGCAGGCGGAAGGCGGCGCCGAGGAAGCGCTCTGGAGCCTCACGGTCCAAGGCGAGCGCGCCGACGCCCCGCGCTGGAACGAAGCGAGCATCCCGCTGACGACGCTCGGCGACAAACGCGTCCGCTTCATTTTCCGCGCGCGCGCCGTCGGCGACGGCCGCGCGGTGCTGCTGCCGCTCTGGGCAGATCCCACGATCGTCGCGCCGGCCGAGCGGCCCGCGACGCGCCGGAACGTCATCCTCATCTCCATCGACACGCTGCGCGCCGACCGGCTCGCCGCCAACGGCTCGTATCGGCGCCCCATGCCGCAGATCGACGCCTACGCGCGCGACGCCGCGATGTTCACCGACGCGTGGTCGGTCTGGCCGGAGACGAGCGGGTCCCACATGTCGATCTTCAGCTCGCGCTTTCCGAGTGAGCATGGGGTGACCAGCTTCATCACGGCCCCGTCGGCCGGCATCGAGCTCTTGGCCGAGCGTTTGCGACGCGAAGGCTATCTGACGCGCGCCTACACCGAAGACGGCGGCGTGTGGGCCCACGCCGGATTCGCGCGCGGCTTTTCCGCCTACGCCGAGCGCCGCAGCGCCGACTTCGTCTATCGCGGCGAGGTCGACGCCGTCTTCGCCGACGGTACCCGCTGGGTCGAAAGCCACACCGACCGCACGTTCTTCCTCTTCCTGCACACGTATCAGGTGCACAGCCCCTACTCGCCGCCCGAGAGCTACCGCGCCCTCTTCAAGGACGTGCCCGGTCAGGAGCCGCCCGCACCGCGTGAAGCGGCCCTCGCCTACGACCAAGAGGCGCGCTACGCCGACGACCACATCGGCCCGTTCCTCGGCAAGCTCGCGCAGCTCGGCCTGAGTGACCGGACGATCGTGATCATCACGGCCGATCACGGCGAAGAGTTCGGCGAGCACGGCGGCATGGGCCACGGCCGCAACCTCTACCAAGAGGTTCTCCGCGTACCGCTCGTCATCGCCGCGCCGGGATTGTTGGCGCCCGCCGAGGTCACCGCGCCCGTCAGCCTGCTCGACGTCGCACCGACGGTACTCGATCTGCTCGGCCTCGCGCCGACACGCGGCCATCGCGGCGTAAGTTTGGTATCCCGCGCCCGCGCCGCCGCCTCTGGCACCGCGCCGAGTCCCGACGAGATGGCGCGGCCGATCTTCGGCGAGGTCGACCGCATGGATCGCACGCAAATAAAGCAGGTCTCGGTGCGACGAAATCACGAAGCCGCCATCACCGACCTCGTGACCAACACGACGCGCTGCTACGCCGCAAGCGATCGCGTCGAAATGAGCGCGACCACCAGCTGCCCCGAGCTCCAGGAGCTGATCAATCTCCACCGACAAGCATCCGTCCCGATCGAGAACGCCCCCACGAACCACCGCGCGGACCCGGAGCTCATCGAAAAAATGCGCGCGCTCGGCTACCTCGACTGAGTCGTTGTCTGCCGCAAGATCGTTTGGTGAACGTGGGGTCGGTGGTCCGGGGGGTGGCGGGGTGCCTCTGCGCGCGCACTTCGCGCTTACCCTAACGTAATGCGGAACCGTCCCCCCGTACCCACAACGGGCTAGCCGAAACGCGAAGCAAACGCGCGCTGCCGGCACCCCGCCACCCCCCGGCCTCGCCACTCACAGCAAGAAAACGACTGGAGGCCGTTCGCTTCGCTCGGCACTCCGCTTACGCGCGCGGTCAAAGCGGTTCGACCGTCTCGCGACGGTCAGTGTTCCGCTCTTCGATTCGGTGGTGACGGTATGGCGGTGAGCGTGCGAGGTCGCCGGCAGCGGACGTAGCCGAGCGTTTCTCCTAGCCCGCTGTGAGTACGGGGGGACGGTTCCGCATTACGTCAGCGTAAGCGCGAGGTGCGTCCGCAGAGGCGACTCCGCAAGCGAGACCGAGCAGCCCGCCACGCCCGGAACACCAGTGCACGTCGGCTTTACCGACGTTTCGTCAGAACCCGACGAGGCACCGGCTTCCGCTGCGCCGCAACCGGCGGCGTTTTGCGATCGATCGGTCGCACCACGCGCGATTGGCCGTTGCGGGGCGTCGCTTCCGGGGTCGGGGGCGTCAGAATCGTCTGGCACACCTTCGCGAGCTGGCTCGCGTCGAGTGGCGCCGGGCGCAAGAGCGGCTCGAGCGCGCTCCGCAGCGTCACCTCGGGGGTATCGCCGCAGACCAGATAGACAGGCGTGCGACCGTTCTCGAGCGCGAGTGCCTCGAGGAACTGCGCCGCGTTGCCAGCCGCGCTCCGAATGTCGACCAGGACCGCGTCCGGCGTCAGCATGCCGAGGAGATCCAGCGCCTGCTTCGGATCACACGCCATCGAGATCGAGTGACCGCCCTTGCTGAGCGCGGTCTTCAGCGGAATCAATCCGTCGACGTCCTCGGAGAGCGAGATCAAGCGACGCTGAGCGCCGAGCTTGGCGACGGCCGCGACGATGGCCTCGGGCTCGGGGCCGCTCGTGAAGCAGCGGACGGAACCGAGAATGCGGCTCCGGCCGTCCGCGGCGACATACGTCACGAGCGTGCTGCCGCTCTCGACGGCCGCAGACACCTCGGACAGGCCATCGGGAAGCGCGCTCAAAAGGTTCGCGACGAAGAGGTGGCTCGCCGTGTCGGCCGGGAGCTCCGCTTCGAGCGCCGCGGCGACGCGCTCGCGGACGAGCGGATCGGCTTCGAGAATCTGATGCTTTCCGGCATCGACGACCGGCGCCGGCGGCGGCGACAGCACCTCGATGCTCGGGACGGCGGGCGCAACCTCGACGGACATCGACGCTGGCGCGGGCGCCTCCGTGATCGACGTCACGACCGCGGCGGGTGTGCGGATCAAGCTGGGCGTGACCGGCGCGACGGCCGGCGGCGGTGTCGACGGGGTCGGCGTGCTCGCCACACGCTCCGTCGCGGCGTATGCGCGGGCGCGCTCGGAGGCCGCTTCGAGCTGCCGGCGTGCCGACGCCAACATCTCCTCGCTCCGAATGAGGTCGCGCTCGAGGGCGGCAACCCGCCCGGTTTGCTCGCCGCGTTGTGCTTCAGCGGCGGCTCGCTCGCGTTCGACGGCCTCCAGCTTGGCTTCGAGCGCGCTGCGCTCGGCACTGATGCGCTCCATCGCCGCGTCGCGATCCTCGGTGAGGGCGCCGACCTGCGCTTCGAGCGTCACGGTCTGCTCGCGCAGCGCACGGATCACCGCCACGGGCTCGGCCCCGGCGGCATCGGTACCCTCGCCGTCGACGGCCGCGAGCACCCTGGCCCGTTCCTCGTGGAGGCGCCCGAGCTCGTCACGGACGACGTGATGCTCGCGCTCGAGCTCGGCCAAGCGCGCCGCGTGCGACGCGGCTTGTCCGCGCGCGTCGCGGACGGCGTCCTCGCTGTTGCCGAGCTCGACCCGGACGCGCTCAGCCTCCGCCTGACTCCGGCGGAGCGCATCGCTCGCCTCGACCGCCATGCGGCGCGTCTGATCGCGATCGTCGGCGAGCGCGCTCAACGTCTGCTCGTGACTCGCAAGCTGCGCGTCGCGTTCGCCGAGCGCGGACCGCAGCTCCGCGAGCGTCGTCTCGGCGGCGCGTCGTGCGTCCTCGAGGCTCGTCTGCGCCACCGACCGGAGGTCGGTGACCCGCGCTTCGGTCGCCGCCGCCATCTCGGTGAGGCGCATCTCGGCGGCCTGCGCTTCGGCCGCGAGCTGACGTTCGATCGCGCTGCGCTCCGCGGCGACCAATGTGACCTGCCCTTCGAGCCCGGCGACTTGATCGCGCAGCGCGCGAATGACCGCGGCGGGCTCGGCGCTCGGATCGTCGACCGCGGCGAGCACGTGCGCCCGCTCCTCGGAGAGCCGTGCCGCCTCGGCCCGCACGGTCGTGAGCTCTTCCGCCAACACGTCGACGCGTGCTTCGGCCGCGGTGGCTCGTGCGGCGGACTCGGTGTGCGCGCTGCGCGCGTCATCGAGCGCCTCGCGCGACTCCAGTCGTAGCGCGTCCAACCGCTGCTGCGCATCGAAGCGTTCGAGCTCGACCTTGTGCTGGGCGTCGGCCTGAATCTCGGTGATCTGCGCGCGCTGCGCAGCCTCGGCGTGCTCGGCCTCGCGGCGCGCAGCGGCTCGGACTTCTTCCAGCGTATTGCGATGCGTCGCGCCGAGCTCGTCGAGCTCGCGCTCGTGGCTCGCGTGCACCTCGTGGAACTCGCGACGCTGCGTGCTCAGCCGCTGCTCGGCTGCTTCCATCTCGGAAACGAGACGGCGCTCGAGCTCGCCGAGCGCCGTCGTCCGCTCGTGAAGCTCACGCTTGGACGCCGCGACCTGATGATGCAGCCCGCGCACGGCCGTCGCCGGCTCGACGCCGGGCGCGTCGAGCGCCGCCAACACTTGCGAGCGTTCGGCGCGAAGGCCCTGTGCCTCTTCGCGGACGGCCGCCAGCTCGGCCGCGAGCTCGCCGCCGCGCTGTTCCGCCGTCCGCAGCTCCCCGACGGCGCTGCCGTGCGACGTCTCCGCGCGTTCGAGGGCGCGGCGGTGCTCGACCGTCAGCTCGGCGAGCTGGCGCTCGAAGGCCGTCTGCGCCTCGGCGAACGCGCGGGTGTGCTCGGACTCCGCGGCCACCTGGGCCGCCTTGACGCTTTCGATCTCGGCCCGCAGAAGGCGCACGACGTCGCCGGCCTCGGTCGCGGCCTGACGCACGCGATCGCGCTCACCGCCAAGGTCACTCAACCGGGTCTCGCGATCCGCCAGCGCGCCTTCGCGCTCCTGCAGCGCGGTTTGCAGCTTCTGCAGCGCGCCCGCGAACGCGGCCTCGCGATCGGCAAGCGTCGATTCGAGCTCGCGAATCGTGGTCGCGGCGGCATTTCGTTCGAGCGCGAGTTGCTCGTCGAGGCTCGCCCGCTCGTTGGCGCGCGCTTGCTCGGCGATCTGCCGCGCCCGCGCCACTTCGTCGGCCATCGACTGCTCGAGCTCGGCGATCTTGCGGTTCGCTTCGACGCGCTCCGATTCGAGCAGCTCACGATGCAATGTCTTCTGCGCGGTCAGCAGCCCACGCGCCTCGCTGTGCGCTGCTTCTAGAACGCCGACGCGCTCGGCGAGCTCGAACCGCTCGCCGGTGATGATCGCGAGCTCTTGCTCGAGCGTGCGAGCGGCGTCACGGGGATCCGTCCACTCTTCACATTCGAGCAGCTCGAGGTCACGCTCGGGCAGCGGCATCGGCGGCTCGCCACGCGCGCGCAGACCCGCGTCGAGCGCCAACGCCAGGACGTCGTACACGAGCACGTGCGTCATGACCTCGGTGTTCGTGACCGGCCGACGGTCCGCGATGACGAGCAACACGCCGACGGGCAGCTGCCCGCGGTACAGCGGAATGCACGCCAGATTCACGGGCGACTTCGTCTCGTCGCGCTCCACCAGCTCCGGCACGAACGGGTGCTCGTGCGGGCGCTCGATGATGTACGCCTTCCGGTTCATCAGACCGTGGAGCGGAATTTCCCACCCACCCGCCGCACCGCCACGGAGCATCGCGAGATGCTCGCGTCCTGCCGTCGAAAGCCCGCGCGACGCCGTCAGGCGCAGCGAGCTGTCCTCGCTATGGTAGAGCATCAGGCCGCCCGCCGGCGCCGTGAAGGCGTCGAGCAGCGAACCGACCACGCTATCCGCCAGCACCTCGAGGGGGGCCATCTTCAGCTGCAAGCTCGTGATGCGCTCGATCAGCTCGTAGGTGGCGGGACGCGGACCATTGGTCGGCCGTGCTTCCTTTTCGGAAGCGGCCGACGGCGCGCTGCGGGTCGTCGTAGGACGAGTCGGTTCTCTTTTGGGAATCATTTTGGTCGCCTGAGTTGCGTGCTCGCGAGGACAACTCAGCAACCTGCATGCCAGGAGCCATCGAACGATGGCCGCGATTCGGCACCGTGGGGCCAAGGGTGACAAAACGTGCTCATCCGAACGCCTTGGCATCTGAACGTCACGAACGCACCGACCGACGCGTGGGCAGCGGAATCAGCGTCTGCGCCCTCAGTTGCAAACGCGGATACCATCCGGCATGACGGCGCGAGGAGGAAGCACCGCGTGGCGCTTCGGAATTTCGCCGGTTTCATCGCCGCGCTGCTCGTCGTCGCGTTCGTGACGCCTGTCGTTGCTCAGGTGAATCCGTTTCGCGTGCAGCAGCGCTACAAGGAAGCCAGCTCAGGCAAGAGCATCGACGACTACACCAAACGCCTGAACGATCCTGATCCCGCGACCCGCCTCGACGCCGTGAAGTCTCTCGGCGAGTCCGGCAAGGAAGAGGCCATCGAATACCTCATCCAGGCGACCGGCGACTCCGACGATTCGGTCATGATCAAGGCGATCGACTACTTGGGGAAGCTGCGCGCCACGGCCGCCACCACGATCCTCGTGCAGAAGCTCTTCATGCGCGACGTCCCGGTCGCGGTGCAGCAACGCATCCTCGTGTCGCTCGGTCGCATGGGTGACGTCCGCGCCGCGGCGCCGATCGGAGAGTACCTCGCCCGCGGTGTCGATCCCGCCACGAAGGGTACCGCCATCTTCGCCCTCGGCGAGATCGGCGATTCCGCTTCGGTGCCGAAGCTGCAAGCGATCCAGACCGACACCGCCAGCGATCCGCACATGCAGCGCCTCGCGGGCGAAGCGGTCGCCAAGATCAATCGCCGGCTCTCGCCGTCGACGGTTGCCGTGCAGATTCCGACGCTCGACGACCCCGACAAGCCGCCGACAGCGCGGCGCTAGTCGCTCGTCACGCGCGTCGTCGCTGGCGCGAGTCACCACGTGTGCGCCGATCTTGTGCGGCTCGCCGTCGCACGCTAATCACCTCGCTCCCACCCCGAGCCGGAGTGGCGAAATGGCAGACGCGCGGGACTCAAAATCCCGTGGGGGCAACCTCGTGTCGGTTCAAGTCCGACCTCCGGCACTCGTGATTTCAGATGCTTACATTCTTCACATTTCTCAACTCGCCACCTTCGCACTCACGCTGACGGTTCTCTGACGGTCCGCCTTGGGACAGAGCAGAACTTTCGCCTTCCAACGCTCGTAGCGGCACTGCCCGGCGCGACTCCCCTCGTCGCGAGGCGACGTAGGGCCAGCCCTTGGCGGTGGCGGCACGGAACTCGCTCTCGTTGACGATGTTGTAGCGATCAAAATTGCCCGCGTCTTGTGGCCAGTGACGCCCCGCGACGCCCTCTGGCACCCCGGCGCGTAAGGTTGCGGACGGTCGAGCCGCGAAAGATCATCTTCGCGGGTGAATCTAGATTCGCGGTTCGCGAAGCTTTCGGTCGGGTAGACTCACGAAACCTTACCATCGACGTGCGACTAGGGCTTTCGTGCCCGTAACTCGTATCGGCTATGCGGTCGCTCGCGCGTTTCACCCGGACCGGGCAACCGACGGGGACGCCACAAATCTATGTGAGGAGCAGCGGTCCAGCCCGCTGCTCATGCGTGCTCGTTCACCACGATTGGCGTTGGCGTGCCGCAGGAGAGATTCTTCTGCTGTAGCAAAGCCGCCCACGGACATGCTCGGTACACCTCGTAGTAAACCCCGCCCTTCGGTGATTGTCCGATATCATCCTGCCGGGCGACATTCGAAGTGATGCGGACCGCAGATTCCCGTACCGTGCTGATGGTGGACGACGATGCCGATCTCCTCGGCGCGCTCACGATGTACCTCGAATTGAGCGGCGTAGCCGTCCGGACGGCAAACTCGGGCATCGAAGCGATCAAGTGTGTTGCCGATGGGTTCATCCCGTGCCTCGTCGTCCTTGATCTCCGCATGCCGGTGGTCGACGGTTGGCAGGCGTGGGACCGTTTGCGCCAGCTGCCGGATATGGAGACGGTTCCCGTCGTGTTCCTCTCGGGCGAGCCGCCCGACTACGCCCGCGCAGCGCGCGTCGGGGCGCACGCCTATCTGCGGAAGCCGGTGACGCCGGAGCTGCTGCTCCAAACAGTCGAACGATACTGTGC
>JBDSJB010000200.1:0-3192 GCA_039917665.1 Binatia bacterium | reverse complement strand
GCGCCGAGCAGGTTCGCCTCCCAGCATTTCTGCAGGGCTTTGGTTTTCGTCGCGTGAAACTTGACGGCGGCCTTGCCGATCGCGAGCTGGCAGGACCGCACCGCGCCGGAGCTCGGGAGCGCGAGGTCGTCGTAGATGAGACCGACGGCTTGATCGACGGCAGTTTCGCCGACGCACGCGATGCAGGTCGCGATCCCGCCGCAATCGCTGATCGTGTTGGTGCACGCGCCGTGCAGGACGTTCGGACAGGTCACGGGCCATCCGAGATCCGCCGGGGTGTATTCATCGGTGCGATTCCCGCCGCACACTTTATCGGTGCCGCCGCAGGCCTTGTCGATGCTCGCGGCGAGTGACGATGCGGCTCGCGCGATCTTGGTGGCGGCTTTCGGATCTGGGCAGGGGCCGACGAGCTTGCCTTTGACGATCGTCTCTTCGCATTTCGCGAGGGTCTTGGCTTTCGTTTGAACGAACTTGAGCGCGCCTTTCACGATCTTGCGCTGACATGCGACGAGATCGGCCTCGGCGTGCGGGGGGCAGACCGTGACCATCGAGACGGCGAAGACGAGGGGGACCACGACGCGGTAGGAACCACGGGACATGGCAAGTTCTCCTTCTCTCGAAACGTGGTGAGGCGAAGACGGGAACGTGCCGCGGGCCTCGGCCCGGGCACGCGAGCGTCGCAACGTCGACCGGCGACGTTTCGGCACGCGACGCTCCGTAGTGCTCCGACGCTACGGCGTCCGCGAGAATCCAGTCAACGCGAATCGTGCGTCGGTTGCGCTTCGTACGGGGACCGCGTACCTCCGACCCCGCGTGCGATCGTTGACCTTCCTCTTGACGATCCTGATGATGCTGGCCGCCGCGTGTGCCCCGCGGCCAGCTCTCCGCGTCGCGGCGTCACCCGCTGCGGCGCCGGTCCGGGTGCGCGATCCCATCGGCGTCACGAGCCGCCTGTTCATCGACGACACGCGTGACCGCAAGCTCGCCACCACCATCTGGTATCCGGCGGCTGCCGGTAGCGTGCAGCACGAGATCGAGTGGGACGGCATCTTCATCGGTCACGGTGCGTGGAACGTCCCGCTACGCGCCAGCCCGCAGCACTTTCCAATCGTGCTGCTCTCGCACGGCAGCGGCGCGGACGCGTCCAACCTCACGTGGCTGGCCGAGCCGCTCGCGGCACGGGGCTACGTCGTCGTCGCCGTCGACCATCCGGGTGATCGCTTCGGCGACTCGAGCCAGGAAGGGCGTTTCGCCGCGTGGCGGCGGCCGGGCGACGTGCGCGTCGCGCTCGATCGGGTGCTCGCGGATCCGGCGCTCGGTCCGCGGCTCGATCGCACGCGCATCGCGGCGGCCGGACATTCGTCCGGGGCGTATACCGTGCTTGCGCTCGCCGGCGCGCGGCTGAATCCGCGGGCGTATCTTGCCTACTGCGGCGGCCACGGGCGCGGTCCCGACTGCAAACTCTTCGACGATCTCGATCCGAAGAACATTCCGGATCTCACTGAGGCCGGCCGATCGGGGCGCGACTCGCGCGTGCGCGCGGTCCTCGCATTGGCGCCGGTGCTCGGCCCGGGCATCGACGCCGCGAGTCTCCGCCGCATTCGCGTTCCCGCGACGATCGTGGCGTCGCCGACCGATTCGGTCGTCCCCTTCAAGTTGAACGCGGCCCGCTACCAGCGTTTCCTCCCACAGTCGCGGATCGCGAAGGTGCCAGGCGACCATTTCGTGTTCATGCCGATGTGCACGTTCGCGGGGCGCGTCGTGGCGGCGCAGGTGTGCGTCGACGGCCGCGGCGTCGACCGCCAGGCGATCCATGACCAAGTGATCGCCCTCGCGCTCGCGTTCTTCGATCGTCAGCTCCACGTCGCGACGCCTCACGCCACACGCGGTCCGAGTCGCGTCCGTCCGCGGCACTGATTGCCGTCTCCCTGCGCGGCGTTTCACCCCTTTCCGCGCCGCGAGCGCCCGGTCGAAGGGATTGGCGTCGTCGTCCCCACACGCGAGAACCGCGCGGACGGAGGACGACCCATGAAGCCACTCGACATCTCGCGCCGGCGTTTCATGGGCGGGGCCGCGGCCGCTCCGTGCTCGTTCTCGAAGCGCGCGATCGGGTCGGCGGTCGCGTCCTCACGCATCCGCTGACGAGCGGCGGCTATACGGAGCTCGGCGGCATGTTCACGGGGCCAACTCAGGACCGCATCCAGGCGCTCGCGCAGTCGGTCGGCGTCGGCATGTACCCGACCTACAATGTCGGCAGCAACGTGTTCATGGGCGCCAACGGCCGGCGCTCGACCTATCCCAACGATTCGCCGCTCGGCTCCGCGCCGATCGATCCGATCGTCGCGCCCGACATTCTCTTGTCCGTGCTGCAGCTCGATCAGCTCGCCGCGACGGTTCCCGTCGACGCGCCGTGGACGGCGCCCAACGCCGCCGACCTCGACCGCCAGACGCTCGACGCGTGGCTGCGCGACAACTCGACCGGCAATCCCGAGTTCCTCGCCGTCGTGTCGGCGGCGACCGAGGCGATCTTCGGCGGCGAGCCGCACGAGCTCTCGCTGCTCTACACGCTCTTCTACATCGCCGCCTCGGGGAACGAGCAGAACGTCGGGACGTTCGAGCGCAACTTCAACACCGGCGGCGGAGCGCAAGAGCAGCGCTTCGTCGGCGGCGCCGAGGAGATCCCGCTCCGCGTCGCGGCCATCCCGCGGCCGATGACGCAACCTCCACGAATCGTTCCTGGACCGACGATTCGACACGTACCCGCGCACAGCACGTCGCTGTTGCTGAGTGCGCTCTTGGAGCATTTTTATCGTTGACTACCTTGACCCCCTTCCGTAGTCCCATCGAGGAGGAGTGTCCCCATGAGAAAGTTCGTATTGATGATCTCGTTAGTCCTGCTCGGCAGCGCAGGCCCCGCACTGGCGCAGTCGGCCTGTCCTGCCCAAGGATGCCCCACCGACGTCGGCGCCTGCCTCGCGGAGTCGTGCCCGTGCACTGCCCCTGGGAATGGCAATGGCGCGAGCTGGAAGAACCACGGCCAGTACGTGAAATGCGTCGTCCACCTGCGGAACGATCTGCGGAAAGCGGGCTGTCTCGACAATGACGCAAAGCGCACGATCGCGCGCTGCGCGGCGCGTTCCACCTGCGGCAAGGAAGGCTTCGTTCTCTGTTGCGTCTACGACACGAGTGCGA
>JBDSJB010000199.1:0-3888 GCA_039917665.1 Binatia bacterium | reverse complement strand
ATCGGCCTCGACGAGCTCGACCGATCCACCGAGCTCGCTCGCGATGCGGCGCAAGTGCTCCGTCTTGGCGGAGTCGCGAAGGCTCCGGACGGTGCCGCGCACGCGATACCCGTGCTCCAACAGCTCGCGAATGCAGTGGCCCGCGATGTAGCCGGTGGCCCCGGTCACGAGCACCAAGGGCTTCATGTCGTTCGTCGCCATGATGATCTCCTCGTCGAAAGGGTGAATTTCGGACGGCGCAAAAGTTGACAGTCTAGCCACATCTTGTCAAGTTCGTTCGGTGCGATCTTCTGCCGCTTCCGCTCCGTCGCGACGCGACGTCACCCGCGAGGCGATCTTGGCGGCCGGCCTGCGCTGCTTCGGCCGCGATGGCTATCGCCGCACTGCACTGGATCGGGTGGCGCGCGAAGCCGGGATCTCACGGGCCGCCGTGTACCTGCACTTCGCCAACAAAGAGGACCTTTTTCGCGCTCTCGTCGACGATCTGCACGCGCGCGCGCTGGCGGACGCGACGGCGGCAGCACGCGGCGATGCCGCGCTCACCGAGCGGCTGACCGCGGCCATGGTGGCGAAGACCTCCCGCTTCTACGATCTGCTCCGTGCCTCCGAGCACGCCGACGAGTTCCTCGACGAGAATCATCGTCTGTGTGGCGACATCTCGACGACCTTCGCCACGAAGCACGCGCGGCTTCTCGGGCGCATGATCGCGACGGCCGCCGCCTCGGGAGAGATCTCGTTGGCGTCGATAGGCGCGTCGGCCACCCAAATGGCCGAGCTGCTGCTCGACACGGCGGAAGGCATCAAGACCCGCAACCGCACCATCCTGTCCGCCGACGCCTACCGGCGTCGCCTCGGCGACGCCGTTCGGATCCTGCTGGCCGGCCTTGCCCCGGGCCCTGCAAAGCGCCGCGCCACGCGCTGAACGGACCCTGCCCACGATCGGCGGGGAATCATGGGACGGAGAACCCTTGCCTTCGTGGCCGTCGACGGCGTGGACGCTTCCGCCGATTGACCTGCTCACGACGCTCGACGCGCGCGCAGGCGCGATCAGCTCGCCATGACCTCGCCGAGCCGCGCGATGCCAGCGCGAATCTCCGCTTCCGAGAGCGCGCCATGGCCGAGCAGCAGGGCGGCGCGGCGCGGTCGGACGAGATGCAGTGACGTCGTCGAATAGATGCCCACGTCGGCGGCGGCGGCGTGGCGCACCAATCGCTCGACGACCGCGACCGAGGCGGATCGCGGCTCCAGCATGACGTGCAGCCCGGCGCCGCCGCCGGACACGGTCACGCGATCGCCGAGCCGATCGGCGATCGCGGCGAGCAGCGCCGCCCGCCGCGACGCGTGGCGACGGCGCGAGCGCCGCAGGTGGACCTCGAGGTGACCGCCCAAGATGAAATCCGCGAGCACGCGTTGTCCGAACACCGGCGAGCCCAGATCCGCCGCCATCTTCCCGATGGCGACGGCGCGCGCGAACGGACGCGGCACCACCAGATAGCCGAGGCGAAGCGCTGGCGTCAGGATCTTCGAGAAGCTGCCGACGTGGAAGACGCGACCGCCGAGGTCGAGACCGTGCAACGTCTCGATGGGTGATCCCGCGTAGCGGTACTCGCTGTCGTAGTCGTCCTCGATCACGTAGCCGTCCTCGCGGCGCGCCCAGGCGAGCAACGCCAAGCGCCGTGCGAGCGGCAGAACCGCGCCCGTCGGAAACTGGTGCGCGGGCGTGACGTAGACGAGACGCACCCGACGGCGCGACGCCGCGAGACGCGCGACGTCCAATCCCTGTCCGTCGACGCGAATCGGCACGAGACGCGCGCGCGCCGCATCGAAGGCCTGCCGAGCGCCGGCGTAGTGCGGCTCTTCGAGCGCGACCGCGTCGCCAGGATCGAGCAGCATACCCGCCACGAGACCGAGCGCCTGCTGCGATCCGTTGGTGACGATGACCTGCTCGGCGCCGCACGCGAGGCCGCGCCAGCTCGTCAGATGCTCGGCGATCGCGGCGCGCAACTCTGGCACGCCCGCCGAGGGCGCGTAGTCGAGCTCCGCCGCGCTCGCGAGGCGCGCCCGGCGCCGCACCAAGCGGGCCCAGACCGAGTGCGGGAAGTCCCGCCAGGACGGCCGACCGCAGCTGAAATCGTAGCGAAGCCCCGGCTTGGTCGCCGTCCACGCCGCGCCCCGCGTGGCGAGCCGTCGCGCCGCGCGCGAGAGCCGGAGCGTCGGCGCGGACGCCCCCGTGGCCGCTTCAGCCGACGCCGCGCGCTCCGTACCCGGCAACTCGTCCGCGACGTAGGTTCCCGAGCCGATGCGACCGAACGCGTACCCCTCATCGACGAGTTGCGCGTAGGCGAGTACGACGCGATTGCGCGCGACCCCGGTTTCCTCGGCCATCCAACGCGTCGACGGCAATCGCATGCCGGCTTTGACGCGGCCGTCGAGGATCGCCACGCGCAACGCGCGGTAGAGCTGGCGGTAGAGCGGACCGCGCCCGTCCAGCGGGTCGAGTTGCATCGAGAATTGGATCTCATGAACTTTGAAGAATTGGAAGCTTGTTCGGGGCCAATGCGCGGGCTATCGCCGCACCATCACGAAAGGAGCCGCCATGTCGACACCAAGCACGAGGACCGATGCCGTGCGCGCGATCGCGCGCTTTCACGCCTACGCCGCCGCGTTCGAGGCTGCCTACGAATCCGGCGATTGGAGCCTGCTCGAGCCGTATTTCACCGAGGACGCCACCTCCGAGCTGAACGGAGCTCGGGTCGACGGCCGCGCTGGCGTGCTCGCGTCGTTTCGGGACGCGGTCGCCATGTTCGATCGACGCTTCGACTCACGCCAGCTGCGCATCACCGCGGGGCCGACCTTCGAGGACGGCCGCGTCCACATCACCGCGGTGGCGCGCTACGAGCGGGCGTCGCTCGCGCCTTTGGAGCTGATCGGCAAGGAATGGTTCACGTTCGAGGGCGACCGCATCAAGGACCACGTCGACCGCGTCCTGAACGGTGCCGAGATCATGGGCTACCTGGCCGCGCACGCGGACGCCCTGCGGCCGTTTCCGGCCGAGACGGCCGAGCCGACTACGCCGCCGACGCGTCCGGCCGTCGCGGCAGCGGACACTCGAGGCGGATGATCGTCCCCTCCCCGCGCCGCGACTCCACGCTCAAACGGCCGGAGAGCGCCTGGGCACGCTCGTCCATGCTGGCGAGCCCGAGGGCGTGCGACGACTCTCCGCGCTCGACGTCGAAGCCGCGGCCGTCGTCGCGCACCTCGAGTTGCAGGCGATCACCGACCACCGCGAGCCGCATCGTCACGAGGCGCGCCTGGGCGTGACGGAGGGCGTTCGTGACGGCTTCCTGCGCAATACGGTGGATCGCCATCTCCGCCGACTCTTCGAGCCGGGGAATGTCCGTCGAAACGATGGCCTGCACGGTCGTCTTCTCGTTCGAGATACCAAGCGCGAGCGAGCGCAGGCTGCTCTCCAGGCCGAGATCGTGCAGCACCAGCGGACGGAGATCGCGCGCGAGATCCCGCAGATGATCGACGACCTCGCTCAGATACTCCGTGGCTCGTCCGAGGTCGCGCATCACCTCGGGCGGCGCGACACCGAGACGACCGGCAGCCGACTCCACTAAGATGGCAACGGCCACGAGCTCCTGACAGACGTCGTCGTGGAGATCGAGGCTGAGGCGCTTGCGCTCTTCCTCGCGCACCTCGACATGCCGCTGGGACAGCAACCGAAGTTTCTCCTCGTTGCGGCGCAGCTCTTCGAGGGACGCGCGGAGATCGTCTTGCGTTCGGCGGCGCTCGGTCACGTCGCGACCGGCGGCCTGACCTTCGAGCACGACGCCGTTCGGATCGCGCACGGCGCTGGCTTCCCATTCGAACCAACGCCAACCG
>JBDSJB010000198.1:0-9364 GCA_039917665.1 Binatia bacterium | reverse complement strand
GGTGGCAGCAAACCGGCGACCGTAGGGGCACACCCTGACCCACCCGCCCGGCGACACTGCCCCTTCCTTCCGTATCCGGACGGGGTGTAAGTACCGCACCGGTTCGACGCCTTCCCCAATGCGTTCGGCAGGAGGTGGTGCATGCCCGTCCCAACGTACGAGCGCCTGACGGTTCTCGACAACACGTTTCTCCTCACCGAGAGCAAGACCAACCACATGCACGTCGCTGGCACCGCGACGTACGAGGTCGGGTCGCTCCGGAACGCGACGGGCGGCGTCGACGTGCAGCGTATTCGCGCCTACGTCGAGTCGCGCCTCCACCTGATTCCACGCTACCGGCAGGTGTTGGCGTACACGCCGATCGAAGGCCACCCGGTCTGGGTCGACGACCACCACTTCAACATCGAGTACCACGTGCGGCACACGAGCCTGCCGCGCCCGGGCGATCCCGAACAACTGAAGGCGCTCTCGGGACGCGTCATGTCGCAGCAGCTCGATCGCTCCAAGCCGCTCTGGGAGATGTGGGTGGTCGAGGGGCTCGAAGGCGGCGAGCACTTCGCCATCATGAGCAAGATCCATCACTGCATGGTCGACGGCATGTCGAGCGTCGACTTGTTGGCGGTGCTGCTGACGCCGATGCCGACCGAGGACATCGATCCCCCCGTCCGCTGGGTGCCGCGGCCGATACCGAGCTGGTGGCAGATGATGTCGTCCGAAACAGCGCGGCGCATTCGGACGCCGTTCGGGGCGGTCTCGGGATTCCGCGAAGTGCTCGCCGACATCCGCGATCCACGCTCCGACATCCGCACCATGTGGCGCGCCGCGCGCGGCATGCTGCGCTCGAGCCTCCGCACCGTCTCCGACACGCCCCTCAACAAGCCGATCGGCCCGCACCGCCGCTTCGATTGGCTGGCGATGGATCTGAACGAGGTGAAGAACGTCCGGAAACGCCTCGGCGGCTCGTTGAACGACGTCGTGCTGACGACGGTGACGGGGGCGGTGCAGCGCTTCCTCGAAGGCCGGCGCGTGCACGTCGACTTCCTCGACTTCCGCGTGATGGCGCCGGTCAGTGTGCGGAGTGCCGAGGAGAAAGGCACGCTCGGCAACCGCGTGTCGGCGTGGATCATCGACCTGCCGCTCGCCGAGCGCGACCCGAAGCAGCGCCTCGCGAAGATCAGCGAGACCACCGCCCGCTTGAAGGAGACGAAGCAAGCCCTCGGTGCGGAGCTCTTGTCGCGCGCGGCCGAGTGGACGCCGTCGACCCTGCTCTCGCTCGCGAGCAGCATGATGACCCGCGCCCTGCCCTTCAATCTCGTCGTGACGAACGTGCCCGGGCCGCAGATCCCGCTCTATCTTCTCGGTGCCAAGATGCTCGACAACTACGGGCAGGTGCCGCTGACGGATTATCTCGGGCTCGGCATCGTGCTCTTCAGCTATGCCGGGAAGCTCTGCTGGGGCTTCAATGCCGACTGGGATCTGCTGCCCGACCTCCGCGACTTCGTGAGCGCGATCGAAGACTCGTTCGCGGAGCTGCAACGCGCCGCCGGCCTGCCGGTGAGCACGACGGCGAACGGCGCCGACCGCGATGCGCAGCTCGGAACCGCACCAGCGCACGCCTGATCTTCGCACCCGCAATCCTCCGCAAACCGCATGCGGGTTCCGCGGGGACCTCAAGCGTCCCCGGAGTCACGCAAGTGCCGATCACACCAAAATGTGACGACGGTTGACGCTCAGCGACACTGCGAATCTCGCATTTCCCTTCATCCCTGCCGGCATAGCGTTTGCTGAATTGGGCGAGGCAGGGCCCACTTGAACGACACCGCACAGCCGACCCCCACGGGGACCGATTCCTCTCCCGTAGAGCAACGGCGCTTGCCGATGCTCTACGTGCTCTTCGCCGCGTTCGACATTCTGATCGTGTTGGTGGGTCTCGCCTTGAACCACCACCTGGTCGACATGCACCGGGCGTCGCTCGACGTGAATCGCCAGTGGGCCGAGCGTCTCGCCACGTACTCGCAGCTGCGCGAGCTGGCCGGAGCGGTGAACGCCCCCGCCAATGACGTCTTCGACTCCAAGGATCCCCGCGGCGAGACCGCCCGGCTCCGCAAGGCCCGCCGCTCGTTCGACGACGCCTGGACCGAGGCACGCGCGGACCTCGAGAAGACCGGCTCGACCCCCGAGGTCGAGACCCTGCTCCGCGACTTCGACACCATCCGCACCACGATGAACGCGATGGCCTCCGAGGCCAACATGACGTTCTCGTACTTCTCGATCGAAGCACCCGAGAAGGCCGCGCCGCTGATGGCCGGCATGCACCGGCGCTTCGCCACCGTCCAGGAGTCGTTCAGCGCGCTCGAGCAGCACGTCCGGGACGTGCAGAGCTCGCTCTTCGAGCGCGAGCTGGCCGCCGCCGGCACGGTGCAAGCGCGCGAGCTCGTGCTGGCGCTCCTCGTGGTGTTGATGATCGGCGGCGCCATCTACTACGGCCGGAGCCTCAACCGACAATCCAGCCTCGATGCGGCCGACCGCGCGAAGCGGCTCGGCGAGCTGGTCGAGGCCCGTGAAGCGGCACTCGAAGCGTCGCGGCTCAAGTCGGAGTTCTTGGCCAACATGAGCCACGAGATCCGGACGCCGATGAACGGCGTGCTCGGTGCCACCGAGCTCGCGCTCGAGACCGAGCTCACCGGCGAGCAACGCGAATATCTCGAGCTCGCAAAGTCGTCGGCTGACGCGCTGCTGGCGCTCCTGAACGACATTCTCGACTTCTCGAAGATCGAAGCCGGCAAGCTCGACCTCGAGGAGGCCCCGTTCGGTCTCCGCGAGCACCTCGAGCGCTCGGTGAAGACACTCGCGCTGCGTGCCCACCAGAAAGATCTCGAGCTCGTCTGCCACGTGGCGACCGACGTTCCCGACGCCGTCATCGGCGACCCGAGCCGTCTCCGACAGATCATCCTCAACCTCGTCGGCAACGCCATCAAGTTCACCGAGCGCGGCGAGATCGGCGTCGCGGTGCGCGTCGCCGCGCACACCGACAGCGCGGTCGCGCTTCATTTCGAGGTTTCGGACACCGGCATCGGCATCCCGGCCGACAAGCAGCATCTCATCTTCGAAGCCTTCACCCAGGCCGACGGCTCGACCTGCCGGAAGTTCGGCGGCACCGGCCTCGGGCTCGCCATCTGCACACAGCTCGTCGGCATGATGGGCGGCCGCATCTGGGTCGAGAGCGTCGAGGGTCAAGGCAGCACGTTCCAGTTCACCGCCCGCTTCGGATGCTCCGAAGAGGTCGCGGAAAGCGACCCGGCCGACATGTGTGGCCTCTCCGTGCTGATCGTCGACGACAACGCGACCAACCGCCGCATTCTCGAAGAGCGGACGCGCGGCTGGGGCATGTTGCCGCAGAGCGTGGACGACGGACCATCCGCGCTGATCGCGATCCGCCGTGCCGCCAAGTCGGACAGCCCGTTCGATCTCGTGCTGCTCGACGGCCACATGCCCGGCCTCGACGGGTTCGGCGTCGCCGAGCGCATCAAGAAGGATCCCGACCTCACGTGCGGCTCGCTGATCATGCTGACGTCCGCGGGCGAGCAGGGCGAGTCGGCACGATGCCGCGAGCTCGGCGTCGCCGGCTATCTGATGAAACCCGTCGCCGCGTCGGATCTCCGGCGCGTGATCGAGACGGTGGTGAAGGAATTGACGCTCCTGGCGCCCGCGCTTCCGGCCGAGACGGAGGACGAGGCGCCCGACGACGCTCCGGCCATTCGACGCGAGCCCGAGCGACTCCCGCCGCCGTCGGCCGCGAATCCGCGTCCCGCCGGACCGTCGTATCGGTTGCTGCTCGCCGAGGACAATCCGGTGAACCGCACCATCGGCAGCCGCATGTTGAGCAAGCACGGCCACATCGTCGTGACGGCCGACCACGGGCAGCAGGCCGTCGAGATCTCGGCAACGGAATCGTTCGACGTCGTGCTGATGGACGTCGAGATGCCGATCATGAACGGCTTCGAAGCGACCGCCGCAATTCGCGCCCGCGAAGCCGAGCTCGGCGGTCGCCGCACCCCCATCATCGCGCTCACCGCGCACGTGATGCAGGGCGATCGCGAGCGCTGCCTCGACGCCGGCATGGACAGCTATGCCAGCAAGCCCATCCAGCCGAACGAGCTCTTCGCCACCATCGAAGCGCTCCTCAACACCCATCCCCGGGAGGTATCCATGTCGTCCACTCCATCCGCAGACATTCCCGTCCTCGACCGCACCGCGCTCTACGAGCAGGTCGGTGACGAGGCGGATCTGCTGCTCAAGGTCATCGAGATGTTCCGCATCGACAGCGTGTCGGTCGTAGCGAAGCTCGACGTGGCACTATCCGAAGGCGACGCGTCGGAGGTGCAGCAAGGCGCGCATCGCATCAAGGGCGCGCTCCTGACCCTCGGCGGCAAAGCGGCCGCCGACGTCGCGAGGCACCTCGAGCACATGGGCCGAGAGGGCGACGTGAGCCAGGGCATGCCGCTTCTCGCCGACTTGCGCCGCGAGCTCGCCCGCCTCGAGCCGGAGTTGGATTCCGTCGTGCGCGGGCTCGACGTTCCCGTCGCGGCCAATTCCTAGAGGAACGGGATCGAGTCGATGATCACGCCGGACGCCGCCGTCGCCGACACTCCCCGCCGCGTGCTGCTGGTCGAGGACAACGACGTGAACCGCATCATCGCGACGAAGCTCCTCGAAAAGCGCGGCCATGTGGTGATCGCGGTCGAGAATGGCGCGCTCGCCGTCGATCGCACGGCGACCGACGAATTCGACATCGTGCTGATGGATGTCTCGATGCCGGTCATGGACGGGCTCACGGCGACCACCCACATCCGCGAACGCGAGCAGGTGAGCGGCGGCCACCTGCCGATCGTCGCGGTGACCGCCCACGCGCTCGATCAGGATCGCGCGCGCTGCCTCGCGGCCGGCATGGACGACTATCTGCCGAAGCCGATCCGCTCGGCCGACCTTTTCGCCACCGTCGCGCGACTCAGCCGAGCGCACCAGCGCGTCGCCTGAAAACAAACGGGCCGGAGCTGCGTCAGCAGCCCCGGCCCGACATTCGTTAGACGCGTCGCCGTTAGCGACGAATCGTAGGTTACGGACAGTTGATGATGGTGTCCGGGCCTGACGTCTCGAACGGTGGCTGCAGCGGGCTCGGACGCGGATCGCCCGGCAGCAGAATACCGCAGCTGGCCGGGCTGTCGCACTCGACGTTGGTCCAGCCAACGTCGCGCGCCAGCATCGAGTTCACCCACGAGACGATCGTGGGAACGCCGCCGGTCGTGTCGGTGTAGACCTTGTCGCTGCCGTACATCGTGTGCCGCGAGCCGGTGCCGATGTAGTAGCGGTAGTTCGACGGCACGGCGGCAGACGTCGAGATGGCCTGCGCGCGCATGATGTCGTTCCAATTGCAGCTTTCTTCCCACCAGGTCGGCCATTCGGCAGCCGCCACGGCCGGGCTGTCCGTGTCGTTCACCATGACGTTGTAGAAGCCCGTTTGGCCGCCCGTGCCGCCGTCGTAGGACGACGAATAGTGCGCCCACGCCGTGTCAGGAAAGAAGGCGGCGACGGCCTTGGTGTAGGCGGGAATGCCCGTGCCGTCCTCGATCGATTCGATCACACCGGGGATGTTCGTCGGCAGGTGGGCCTGGAAATTCCAGACCGGAAAGCGGTCGGTCAAGAAAGCCGGCGTGATGATGCCGTTGCCGGCATCGGCGAGGACGGTGAACTTCGAATCCGGCCACACGAAATGGTGGAGCGGGGCATTGAAGAACGCACCGTAGGCGCCGGCACTGGAGCCCGTCACGAAGACTTCGTCGGGAGCCACGAAGTGCTCACGCGCCCACTTCTCCGCCGTGCGCGCGTTGTGCCAGCCCTTGTGGTAGATCGGGTAGGTCGTCGGCCCGAACTTGTACGCCTGGGACGAATCACCGAAGTGGATGTCGCCCGTGCAGTACGACACGAAGATGATCGTCCAGTCCTTGAACGGGTTGTTCGGATTGGTGAGATCACCGAAGCCGGTCGTGGTGTTGTTCGGGTTGTCCGAGCCCGGGTTGCAGGCCGTGCCGCCGCCCTGGTCGGGGCAATCCGCGAGCGTGTCGCACAGCTCGCCGTCGTTGCTGCCACCGCCGCAGGTGCCGCTCGGAATGACGGCCTTGTCGAAGGTGCCGACGACGCCGCAGGTGAGCGCGTTCCAGCAAGCGCCGCCACCCTGGTAGTACATGACGACCTTGTTCACGGTGCCGCGCTTCACGAAGTAGTGGTACGGCGTTTCGGAGGAGCAGATCGGGTGCAGCTGGGTGCCTTCGTAGCTCTGGCCGGGGTACTGCGCCGGGGAGATCGTCGTGAACTGGGCCTGGTCGACGTTCGGCGACGTGATCGTGTTGGTGGTGACGGCTGCGGTGAGGCCGTCGACCGCGGCGTCGAGCGTCGGCTCGGTCGCGGAGGTCGGGCAACCGACGAGGGCATCCGTGACCTTGCTCGAGAACTTCGCCTCAGACTTGGCGTTCCCCGAGTCACGCTTGTCTTTGCCCTTCTCGAGCTTGCCGACGTAGCCACCTTCGTTCTTCAAGAGGGCGGCACAATGCGAGGCCACCGCCTTCAAGAGCGTCGAGCCGCACTTGGCGTGGTCCTTGTTGCTGAGCGTAAGGCCGGTCGTGACGCTGCTGACGATCGCGGCAACGTCGCCGTTGATGAGCGCCTGCATGTTGGCGTCGGTGAGGGTCATGTCGACGCAGTCGACACCCTTGTCGGCCGCCTTCGCCTCGGCCTTGGCCCACGACGAGGTCATCTTGCTCGCGGCTTTCGCGAGCGAGTCGGTACGCTTGGCGCTATCGGTGCCGCCGCCGCCGACGAACTTGCTCTCCGCGCCGAGGACGCTCTTGCAGAAGGAGCTCGTGGCCTTGAACTTGTCGGCCGCACATTTGTTGCCGGGATACGTGGCGGCGTCTGCCTGGGTGGGCAGGGTGAATGACATTCCGATCGCAGCAGCAGCGATCGCGCAGAGCACGGCTTGTGAACGCATGGGGAAACCTCCTCCTCGGGCTGATTGGTTGAACGTGGCGAGCAACGGCACTCTGGTGCTGTACTGACGTCCTAAATCGCCCGGCCCCGGATTCTGGTCAAGCTAATTTCTCGCGCGAAATGCGGCGGCGACAGCGGGCCAGCCCTGGCGAACGCTCGGGTACGTCGGCGTCCACGCGGCGACGGCTTTGAACATGGTGTTATTGACGCGCTGCGACCTGGTGAGCGCATCCGTGCCCGTGCCGAGTACGAGGCGCGCGAGCCAGAGCGGCAGGCGCCACGCCGGCTTGAAACCGAACGCCGACGTGAAGGCCGCCATGTAGTCCCGCATCGGCATCGGCTCGTCGTCGACGACGTTGTAAACCCCGCCCGGTATCGCGAGCGCCGCAACGACCGCCGCGGCGGCGTCGTCGACGTGAATCGAGGAAAAATAGTGGTCGCCGCTCCCGATGATCGGAAACATGCGACGGCGCGCGAGCTTGACGGTGTCGCGCGTCGACGGCGCGTCGGCCCCATAGAACGCGCCGAAACGCAGGACGATCCCCTGCCCGCCCCGCGCGGTGAAACGGGCGGTTTCGCGCTCGGCCTCGCGGGCGGACGCGAGCGGCTGCGGCGCGTCGAGTGGCGCCGTCTCGAAGAGCTGGGTGTCGCCCAGGCTCTGGTAGAGGAACGTGATCGACTCTTGGAGGTAGATCTTCGCCTTGGCCGCGATGGCGGCGCTCACGAGAACGCTCGCCCCTTGGCTGCGGAGACGATCGTTGTCGCGCCAGGCGGCGAGCTTTCGCATCTGCGCGAGCGGCGGGATGCGCGTCGCGAGGTGCAGGACCGCGTCCATCCCCGCGAGGGTTTCGGTCATTGCGCGGAGATCGAAGAGATCGCCGACGACCGGCTCGGCGCCGAGCTCTCGCAAGGGCGCGCAGCGCTCGGCCGTCCGCGCGAGCGCGTGCACCTCGTGACCGGCAGCGCGCAGCAGTCGAATCGTCGGGCGTCCGAGGGTGCCGGTTCCACCGGCGATGAACACGCGCATGGGCCGATCGGTCTACCAATGGCGGGGGAAGCAGGCTAGTACTCGCCGCTCGCGTGCAGGATCTCTTCTCCGTCAAAGGCAAAGTCGTGGTCGTGACCGGTGGGTCGCGTGGCATCGGCGCCATGATCGCGCGCGGCTTCGCCGAAGGCGGCGCCAAGGTCTACATTGCCGCCCGCAAGGAATCGGAGTGCGCGGCGACCGCCGCGGAGCTCTCCAAAAACGGCACCTGCATCGCGATCCCGGCGGATCTCTCGACCGAGGCCGGCTGTAAGGGACTCGCCGACGCGATCGCCGCGCGCGAGCCCTCGCTCGACGTCCTCGTGAACAACGCCGGCGCCAACTGGGGCGCACCACTCGCCGAGTTTCCCGACTCCGGCTGGGATCGAGTGCTGAACCTGAACGTGAAGGGCGTCTTCCATCTGACCAAGCTGCTGGTCCCGCTCCTGGAGAAGGCCGGCAAGCAGGGCGCACCGGCGCGCGTCATCAACATCGGCTCGATCGACGGCTTGAAGGTGCCGTTCCTCGAAACCTACTCCTACTCCGCCAGCAAGGCCGCCGTGCACCACATGACGAAAGTCTTCGCCGTGCAGCTGGCGTCGCGTCACATCACCGTCAACGCCATCGCGCCGGGTCCGTTCGAGAGCAAAATGATGGCGGTCACCCTCGACCGCTTCAAAGACGCGATCGTCGCGAGCTGCCCGCTCGGCCGCATCGGCGAGCCCGAGGACATGGCGGGCGTGGCAATCTATCTCGCGTCACGTGCCGGTTCGTACGTCACAGGCGTCGTCATCCCCGTCGATGGAGGCATCACCGTCCGTCCCTCGTGAGGCGGCGCTCGTCGGTATGAGTGCCGTCCCGGCAGCGGGCATTGCGGACGCGCCCAGAGGGCGCGAAGCGCCCGTTCAATTGAAGCGCGGCTCGCCCGTGCCGCTGTGGCTCGCGCTCGCGGCGCTGATCGTGATCTCCGCCAATCTCCTGGCCGGCGTCACCGCCTACGTTACGATCGAGCTCATGCACGGGGTGAGCCCGTTCGCACTCGAAGCCCGCGCGTACGAGCTCACGATCGTGCCGGCCTGGCGCTGCCTCGCCTACGTCGGCGGCTTCGTGTTCGTGCTGCTCTATCTGAAGCCCGTCATCATCTACTTCCGCTGTGGCGCGGCCGACATCGCTTCCGAGCTCGTGCAGCGGCGGGTGACGAACGCGCCTGCGGTGCTCGCATTCGTCGGCTTCGCGATGTGGGTGGCGAGCATCATCGTCTTTCCCGCCCTCACCGTCTGGCACTTCGGCCACTGG
>JBDSJB010000197.1:0-25714 GCA_039917665.1 Binatia bacterium | reverse complement strand
GAACATCGAGTGCGAGGAGGGGGACTTGAACCCCCACGGGTGTTACCCCACTAGCCCCTCAAACTAGCGCGTCTGCCATTTCGCCATCCTCGCGTGACAGCGGTCGAGAGGTACCATCGCGGCCGCCGACTGTCGAGAGCGCGAGTGGCGAACGCGCGCTCTCGATGATGCTTTCGCTTACGGTGCGGCGGGCGGCGGAGCGGCTTCCGGCGCCGCGGGTGCGGCCGGTGCCTTTTCGCCGCGAGTCGCGGGCGCGGCAGCGGTGTCACCGGCAGGTGCAGCGGCCTCACCGGCGGGCGCGGCCGCTTCGTCGGCGGGTGCGCTGTCGGCGACGGCCGCTGCTTCACCATCCGCGGCGGCATCGGGGGCGGCGGCGGCAGGATCGAGGGCTCGCGTCACGCCCTTCTCGGGCATGATCGTCGAGTGACCACCGCGCGAGCCGACGTACGTGAGCGCGAGTGATGTCGTCATGAAGACGATCGCGGCTGCCGTCGTGAGGCGAGTGAGGAAGTTGCCGGCGCCGCTGCTGCCGAAGATCGTGCTGCTGGCGCCGCCGAAGACGGCGCCCATGTCCGCGCCCTTACCGGCCTGCAGGAGGACGACGAGGACGAGGATGATGCAGGCGATCACGTGAACGACCGTAATGAGAATGGTCATGACTTTTCAGACTCCTATTGGAAGGCGATGATGCGGCTGAACGCGGCAGCGTCGAGACTAGCGCCGCCGACGAGGGCGCCGTCGATGTTGGGTTGCGCCATGAGCGCGTCGATGTTGTCGGCCTTCACGCTGCCACCATAGAGGATTCGGATGGCGTCGGCACCATTGTCGCCCGCGAGCTCGCGGAGCAGGGTGCGGATGAGGGCGTGGACCTCTTCGGCTTGCTCGGGGGTAGCGGTTCTGCCCGTTCCGATGGCCCAAATGGGCTCGTACGCGAGGACGAGGCCGCGGACGGCTTCCCGGGAAAATCCGACCAAGCCTTCGCGCACTTGTCGTTCGATGACGGGAAGGGTGTTCTCGCCCTCACGCTCGCGCAGGGTCTCTCCTATGCAGACAATTGGCTTCAAGTCGGCCTGGAGCGCGGCGGCAACCTTCTGGCGTACGAGCTCGTTGGTCTCGTTGAAGTATTGGCGACGTTCGGAGTGGCCGACGATGACGAGCTCGCAGCCGGCGTCCTTCAACATCGCGCCGGCGATCTCGCCGGTGAAGGCGCCTTTCGGCTCGGCGTGCAGATCTTGGCCGGCGAGACCGATGTTCGTGCCGGCGATGGCGCGGGCAACAGTCTCGAGCGCGGTGAAGGGCGGGGCGACGACGACGTCGCGATCGCGCGCACCCGTCGCCGCTGCCTTGATGCCCTCGATGAGTGCGGTGGCCTCGGCGCGCGTGGCGTGCATCTTCCAGTTGGCGGCGAGGAGAGGACGGCGTCCGGTCGTTTTCTTCATTGCTCCAGTACCGCCAGGCCCGGGAGCTCGCGGCCTTCGAGAAACTCGAGGGAGGCACCGCCGCCCGTCGAAATGTGAGTGATGTCGTCGCTGCGGCCGGAACGAGAGAGCGCCGCAATCGAGTCGCCACCGCCGACGACGGTGAGCGCTTTGCTATCGGCTATCGCGTCGGCGATCGCCATCGTGCCTTTGCTGAACGCGTCGACCTCGAAGATGCCCATGGGGCCGTTCCAGAAGAGCGTGCGGGCCTTCGCGATCTCGGTGCAATAGAGCGAGATCGACGCGGGACCGATGTCGACGCCTTTGGTGCCGGCCGGGATGTCGACGGTGACCTGCGCGGGCGCACTGCCGTCGAGCGCGGTCGTCACGAGGTGATCGATCGGCAAGCGGATGGCCGCGCCGCCTTCCTTGGCGCGGGCAAGCACGGTCCTCGCGATCTCGACGCGATCGTCCTCGACGAGCGAGTCGCCGGTCGCGTGTCCCTGGGCGCGGAGGAACGTATAGGCCATTGCGCCGCCGATCAGGAGCGTCTCGACCTTGATGAGGAGATGCTCGATGATCTTGATTTTGTCGGAGACTTTGGCCCCGCCGAGAATCGCGACCATCGGGCGCTCGGGGCTGTGTGTGATCTTGGAGAGCGCTTCGACTTCCTTCTTCATGAGGAAGCCGGCGGCGCGGACTGGCACCAGCCGCGCCATGCCTTCGGTCGAGGCGTGGGCGCGGTGCGCCGCGCCGAACGCGTCGTTCACGTAAACGTCCGCGAGGGCGGCGAGCTGCTTCGCGAAGGCGGGATCGTTCTTCTCTTCCTCGGCATGGAAGCGGACATTCTCGAGCAGCAAGATTTCCTTGCGGTCGAGCGAGCGTGACATCTTCTCGACTTCCGCGCCGACGCAGTCGGGCGCGAGCTTCACTTTCAGGTGCAGGACCTCGGCCAGGGCTTCCGCGACGGGTTTCAGCGAAAGCTTCGAATCGGGACCGCCCTTGGGACGACCGAGGTGCGACGCGAGAACGACGTGCGCGCCCTGCGCGACGGCCCATTGGATCGTCGGCAGCGCGGCCTCGATGCGCGTGGCATCGGTGATCGCGCCGTTCTTGAGGGGCACGTTGAAGTCGGCGCGGATGAAGACCCGCTTGCCGGCAAGGTCGAGGCTGTCGATGTATGGGAGCGCCATGGTGGCGCGCCTCGCCTTCAGCGCAGTCCGCGCCCCATGAGAAGGGCCACGTCGCGCATGCGATTCGAGAAGCCCCACTCGTTGTCGTACCAGGAAAGGACCTTGATGAAGGTACCGTCGATCACACGCGTCAGCTCGGAGTCGAAGATCGACGAGAACGCGGTGCCGTTGAAGTCGCTCGAGACGAGCGGCTCGTCGCAGTACTGGAGCACGCCCTTGAGCTCGCCTTCGGCGGCCTTCTTCATGGCGGCGTTGATGTCCTTCTCGGTCGCTTTCTTGTCGAGCTCGGCCGTGAGGTCGACGAGCGAGACGTTCGGCGTCGGGACGCGGACGGCCATGCCGTCGAGCTTGCCTTCGAGCGCCGGCAACACGAGCGCGACCGCCTTGGCGGCGCCGGTCGTGGTGGGAATCATCGAGAGCGCAGCGGCGCGCGCGCGGCGGAGATCTTCGTGCGGCAGATCGAGAATGCGCTGGTCGTTCGTGTACGAGTGAATCGTCGTCATGAGACCGCGCTTGATGCCGAAGGTCTCGTGCAGGACCTTGGCGACGGGCGCCAGGCAGTTCGTGGTGCAGGACGCGTTGGAGACCACGTCGTGCTTGGCGGGATCATAGGACTTCTCGTTCACGCCGAAGCAGACGGTGAGATCGGCGCCCTTCGCCGGTGCGGAGATCAGCACCTTCTTGGCGCCGGCGCTCAGGTGCTTCGCGGCTTGGTCGCGCGCGGTGAAGATGCCGCTGCACTCGAGCACCACGTCGACCTTGAGCTCTTTCCACGGCAGGTTGCCGGGATCGCGTTCGGCGGTCACCTTGATGGACTTGCCGTTGACCGTGAGCGATCCTTCGCCGTGCGTGACGGTGCCGTCGAGCCGACCGTGGACCGAGTCGTACTTGAGAAGATGCGCGAGCGTGGCCGCGTCGGTGATGTCGTTGAGGGCGACAATGTCGAGCCCGGTCTCGCCGAGGCAGGCGCGGAAGACATTTCGCCCAATGCGACCGAATCCATTGATGCCGACGCGCACTGCTGCCATCAGGGTCTCCTTACCGGGCCGGAAAAGTGATCGCGTCGTATGTCACGCGCGAACGCGGCAGTCAAACGAAATGTCCTGTAACGACGCGCAATTGACTGCTCTGCCACTCCATACTAGCGTGCCGCCTTCGACACGCGACGGACGCGTGAGGCTTTGGCGCTGGACGGGTTGCGGGGTGCTGTGAGGTGCGCATGTGGGAGTACGCTGTCCGCGGGTTGCTCAGTCAAGCCGCTGAACCACTTACGATCGCTCGACCCCAGGAGACCATCATCGACATGGTCACTGGGTCGGGGGCCGTCGTTCAGCTGGTCCTTTTTATGTTGCTCGCGTTCTCGGTTGCGAGCTGGGCCATCATCTTCACCAAGCGCCGCCAGGTCCGGCGGGCCGAGCGCGAGTCGGAACGGTTCATCGACATCTTCTGGGATGCGAAGAACCTGACCGCGATCAACACGGCGAGCCTGGATCTGAAGGCGAGCCCGGTCGCCCAGGTCTTCCGCTCCGGCTACCAGGAGCTCGTGCGCATCACGCGCGCGAAGCGCGAGGCCTCCCCGGGCGACGACATGTCGACCGACCTCGGGGGCGTCGAGAACGTCGAGCGCGCGATGAAGCGCGCCGCCTCGCAAGAGATCACCAAGCTCGAAAAGTCGCTGACGTTCCTCGCGACCACCGCGAGCGCCGCCCCGTTCGTCGGTCTGTTCGGAACGGTATGGGGCATCATGAACGCGTTTCGTGGCCTCAGTGTGACCCAGTCGTCGAGCATCCAAGCGGTGGCGCCCGGTATTTCCGAGGCGCTGATCGCGACCGCGATCGGCCTGGCGGCCGCCATCCCCGCCGTCATGGCGTACAACTACTTCGCGGACCGCGTCCGGGTGCTCGGCACCGAGATGGAAAACTTCGCCTCCGAGTTCCTCAACATCGCCGAGCGGCACTTCCTCAAATAGGGAGACGAGCCGATGGCATTCGATAGTCGCGGTGGTGGGGGAGGGGCGATCTCGCAGATCAACGTCACGCCGCTCGTCGACGTGATGTTGGTGCTGCTCGTGATCTTCATGGTGACCGCGCCGATCATTCAGCAGGGCGTGACGGTCGACCTGCCGAAGACGAGGGCCGCGGGTCTCAATAGCCAGGAAGATCCGCTGGTGGTCGGTCTCTCGAAGGACGGCAACGTCTATTTGAACGACAACCAGATCGCGCTTGGCGATCTGAAGGCGAAGCTGGTCTCGATCGGACAGGCGAGCCCGGATCGCGCGGTTCTCCTCCGGGCGGATCGCAGCGTACCCTACGGGGACGTGGTCGGCGTGATCGCCGCCATCAAGGAGGCTGGCATCAGCAAGCTCGGTATGGTCACCGAGCCGGCACCCGAGGCCGCGGCTCCTCGTGCGGGAGGACGCAAGCGGTGAGGTCGGGGACCACCGGAGCGCTTGGTTGGGTGCGGTGCACGGAACGTGCGTCCGCCGAAAGGAAGACTGCCGCGTCGGATGTCGCCTCCGAGCGTTGAGCGCACGGTATGAGGGACGAACGGCGTCACCGCGAAGGAAGCTCGCGGGGCGGTAGCGGATGGTCGCGGACCGGCATCGGCCTGTCGCTCGTCATCCATCTGCTCGCGTTCGGTCTGATCCTGCTGGCGCCTCATCCCATCGAGGCGCCGCATCCGACGGCGTACACGGTCGAGATGGTCGACCCGAGCGCGGTCGGCGGGAAGCTCTTGGCCGGTCCGATCGGGGGCGGCGACGCGAAACCGGCGCCGCCGAAACCTCCGCCGCCTCCGCCGCCGCCACCGCCCGAGGAGGAACCGCCGCCACCGCCCGAGCCTCCGCCCCCGCCGCCACCGGAACAACTCGCGAAGGTCGAGGAGCCACCGCCGCCGCCCGAACCCGAGGACGATGACGACGAGGCGATGCCGCTCGGAACTCCCGTGGCGACGCCCGTCGCGACCGTCACCAAGCGGGTCGAGCCGACGGCGCGTCCGACCAAGATGCCGACCGCGCGACCGACGGCCCAACCGACCGCGCGCGCGACGCCGCGCCCGTCGGCAACTCCAGTTGCGTCAGCCAAGCCCGCATCGCCGAAACCCAAGAACACCGCGACCCCGGCCGTCGTCGTCGCGAAGAAGAGCTCGCCCGCACCGGCGGAGCCGTCGCGGCGACCGGAGAAGGTCACGGCGACACCCGGTGCCGCCGTCGCCGCCGCGCGTCCGAAAGGTGCGGCGACCGCGGCACCGTCCGATGATCTCGACGGCAAGCTCGCCGAGGCAATCAAAGGCGTCGAGGCAAAAGTAGAGAAGCAAGGCGGCCGTGGGATCGCCGGCGCACCGGGAACGGGCGGCGGCATGGGCGGCACCGAGAAGACCTTGAACGGCCCGGCCGGCATCGGTAGCGACGGTCCGGGCGGCGGCGGTACCGTTCGCGGCCTCGAGTTCGTCGTGTACTACAACCAGATGTTGAACCGCATCAAAGAACGTTGGACGTGGGTCGGGCAGCGCAGCGACTTGCGCGTCACGATTCAGTTCAGCATCTTGCCGTCGGGAGAGATCACGAACATCCGCTTGGGGGAGCGGTCGGGGGATCAGAGCTTCGACGGGTCGGTCGAGCGTGCAGTCAAAGGAGCGGGTCCGCTGCCACCGCCTCCCGAGACCTATCGCAAGGATTTTGCCGACGTCGAGCTCACGTTCCGTCCGGCCGATCTGCAGAAGCGATGAACTGCAGCGTAGGAGGGTCGAGCGTGGGGCGTGCTGGCTACGGGAGAGGGCGGATCGTGTGCCGCAGCATCATCCTCGGATCGGTAGTGTGGACGATGCTCGGGGCGGGTTTCGCCTCCGCGCAGGTGCGCGGCACGATCGTCGGGCCCGGCGCCACGAGCTACCCGATCGCGGTGTCGCCGCTGAAGGCGTCGGCCGGTGCCGAAAAAGCCTCGACGATCTTCGCGGACATCGTGGCCAAGGATCTCGAGATCTCCGGGCTCTTCCGCGTGATCGACCGGGGCGCCTACATCGAAAACGCGCAGAGCTCGGGCGTCACGGCCGAGACCATCGACTTCAAAGACTGGTCGACGATTGGCGCGCAGGCGCTGGTGAAGGGCAGCATCGAGCGTGACGGGGAAGGGCTCGTCGTCGAGGCCCGGCTCTTCGACGTGGTCGAGGCGAAGCAGATCGGCGGCAAGCGCTACCGCGCCGGCGACGACGAGCTCCGCCGGATCGCGCACCGCTTCGCCGACGAGATCATGCAGGTCCTGACCGGCGAGCGCGGACCGTTCGAGTCGAAAATCGCGTTTGCGTCGCGTCGGCGCGGCCGGTTCAAGGAGATCTATTCGATGTCGCTCGACGCTGGCGACCTGCGCGCGGTCACGCGTGACGGGTCGATCGCTCTCGCGCCGTCGTGGAGCCCCGACGGGCGCTCGTTGCTGTTCACCTCGTTCGCCTCCGGGAATCCGAGTCTCTTCATCACCGGCCTCGACGGCGACAAGCGTCTCTTGTCGTCGCGGCGCGGGTTGAACCTCGGCGGGCGCTGGTCGCCCGGGGGTAAGGCGATCGCCGTCGCGCTCGAGGCCGGTGGCGCCACGGACATCGCACTCCTCGATCCGAGCGGGCAGGTGATGCACTTCGTGACGAAGGATCGCAGCATCGACGTGTCTCCGTCGTGGTCGCCGGACGGTCAGTCGATCGTGTTCTGCTCCGATCGTGGCGGTGGCCCGCAAATCTACGTCGTCGGGGCCCAGGGTGGCACGCCGCGCCGGGTGACGTTCGAGGGTAGCTACAACACCTCTCCCGCGTGGGCGCCGAAAGGCGATCGCATCGCGTACGCGAGTCGCATCGGCGGACGCTTTCAGATCTTCACGGTCGCCGTCGGCGGCGGCGACGTGAAGCGCATCACGAGCACGCGCGGTGACAACGAGGATCCGTCGTGGTCGCCCGACGGTCGGTACCTCGTCTTCAGCTCGACGCGTGACGGAAGCGGCGCGATTTACCTGTCGGATGCAGCCGGAACGAAGCAAACTCGATTGACCCCATCCGGGGGCGATGATAGCAGTCCCGCCTGGTCGCGCTGGCTCGAGTGAGCACGCGCGTAGGTCGAGGAGGGGTTCGCATGGCACGATCGATTCGGGTGGCCGCCGTGCTGATGATGGTGGTCGCACTCACCGTCACCGGCTGCGCCAAGAAGAAGCGCATCACCGACGAATCGGGGGTGGCGGGTGCTGGTACCGGCAACGAGGAATCGCTGAATGACAGCGGTAGCCTTGGTCGTTACAAGCGTGGCCTCGGTCCCGAAGAGGATGGAGTCTTGAAGGACATCCACTTCGCCTATGATTCTTACGAGCTCGACGGCAGCGCGCGCGACGTTCTCGCCGCCAATGCCGAATGGCTCAAGGAGAATAGCCGCGCCAAGACCGAGATCGAGGGCCATTGCGATGAGCGCGGCACGGTCGAGTACAACCTCGCGCTCGGCGCCAAGCGGGCCAAGTCGGTCAAGGATTATTTGGTGACGCTCGGAGTCGGCTCGGAACGGCTGACGACCATCAGTTACGGTGAAGAGCTTCCGCTCTGTCGCGACGCGAGCGAGCAGTGCTACGCGCGCAACCGGCGGGTGCACTTCGTTCCGCCGTCGGAGTAGGTACCAACTGACGGCGCGCGTATTACGCCCTCGAGGGGCAAGGCCATGACCGTGACCCGGTACGCAGTCGTTCCTCTTCTATTGGTCGCGGTCGCGGGCTGCGCGACGCAGGCCGACATCCAAGAGCTGCAACGCGAGCAAAAGCGGTTGCGGACGCAGCTGGCGGATACGCGCGCGGGATTCGATACCGTCCAGCGCGACGTCGCCAAGGTGCGGGGCGGCGTGGACGAAGTCCGCTACTCGTCGCGCGGCAGCACGAGCGTGACGACCCGTCTCGACGAGGTCGAAGCGCGCGTCGCGACGCTCGAAGGGCATAGGCCCGCCCCCACCACGACACCGATCGATGGTGCGACGGCTGCTGGGGGGGCTGCGCCAGCGCCCGTTCCGGTCGCAACTACGACGCCCACCCCGCCGCGTCCCGAGATCGCGGCAACCGATCTCTCTAAGGAAGAAGCCCGCGACATTCCCGACGACTATCGCCGAGGGATCACACTCGTCCGCCAGGGCTCGTACGACAAAGCCATCCAGTCCCTTCGCGATTTCTTGCGCACCAACCGTGAATCGCCGCTCGCGCCGAACGCGCAGTACTGGATCGGCGAGTCCTACTACATGCTTGCGGACTACTATCAGGCGATTCTCAACTTCAATCAGGTGCGCCAGCAGCATCCGAAGAGCGATCGCGCGCCCGCCGCTGTCCTGAAGATCGGCCTCGCGTTTCGACAGATGGGCAACAAGAGTGAGGCCAAGCTCGCCTTTCAGAAGGTGCTGAACGATTACCCGTCCTCGCCCGAGGCGGCTCAGGCCCGGGAGAAGCTCCAGGGACTCTGAGTGGAAGTCTTTCGGCACATCGTCACGAGCCCGCGGCGCTTCGTCGCACCGGTCCTGACGCTGGGCAACTTCGATGGTGTCCACCGTGGACACCAGGCGATTCTCGGCCGTGTGGTCGAAGTCGCGCATGCGGATGGTGGCGACGCGGTTGCGCTGACCTTCAATCCGCACCCGGTGGCGGTGCTGCGTCCCGATCGCGCTCCGGCCCTGATCACCGCGCTCCGAGATCGCATCGGATTGATCTCGGGGACGGGCATCGACGTCCTCATCGTGCAGCACTTCACCGCGGCGTTCGCGGCCCTGACCGCCGAGGAGTTCGTCGAACGGTTCGTCGTGGAGCGACTCGGCGCCAAGCGACTGGTGGTCGGTCACAGCGTCAGCTTTGGACATGAGCGACGTGGTGATGCGGCGCTGCTGGCGACGCTCGGAGCGCGCTTCGGGTTCGCCGTCGAAGTCGTCGGGCCGGTTCGCGTGGACGGGCACGATGTGTCGAGCTCCGCCGTCCGTCGGGCCATAGCTGCTGGTGACATCGGCCTCGCGACCACCTTGCTCGGGCGACCGCATCGCCTCGGGGGGCGTGTCGTCCGGGGCAAGCAACGCGGGAAGACGATCGGATTTCCGACGGCCAACGTGCGCGTCCGGGCGGGGATGTTGCCGCCGGACGGTGTGTACGCGGTGCGCGTCCGACGCGATGGCGTGTGGATCGACGGTGTCGCCAACATCGGGACCAATCCGACCTTCGGCGACACGGGGCGGACGCTCGAGGCGTACCTGTTCGACTTCGATGCCGACATCTACGGCGTCCGTGTCGACGTCGCGTTCATCGAGCGGCTCCGAGGCGAGGAGAAATTTTCGTCCGTCGAGGCGTTGGTGGCGCAGATTCAGCGCGACGCCGACCAGGCGCGCGCGCTCCTCGCTACGCGTTCGTGACCAGCGAGGAACGGAGGGACGTGCGGCGGCACGTGCTGACCGTGACGGCGGAGCAAGCGGGCACGCGACTCGATACGTTCGTCACGGAGAGCGAAGTCGGCATCTCGCGATCGCAGGTGCGGCATTGGATCGATGGCGGGCGCGTGTCGGTCGATGGGCGCGCGCGTAAGGCCGGATACGTGGTGCGATCGGGGGATCGCGTCGAGGTCGACGTGCCGACCGTCGCTCCCACGAGCGCCGAGCCGGAAGCGTTGCCGCTCACGGTATTGCACGAGGACGCGACCCTGATCGTCATCAACAAGGCGCCGGGCATGGTCGTCCACCCCGCGCCCGGTCGATGGAGCGGTACGCTCGTGAACGCGCTGCTGCATCGGTGGGGGCCGCTTCCCGGGCACGAAGCCTCGCGACCCGGCATCGTGCACCGACTCGACCGCGAGACCTCGGGTGTGATGGTGATCGCGCGGACGACGGCGGCGCTCGAGCATCTCGGTCGTCAGTTCGCGGCGCGGACGGTCACGAAGCGCTACCTGGCCGTCGTCCGTGGTGTGGTGAAAGGCGAGACGATGACGATCGACGCGCCGATCGGTCGTCACACGACGGAGCGCAAGAAAATGTCGACGCGTGCGCGCGTGTCGCGTGCCGCCGTGACGCGGATTCGGGTGCTCGAGCGTTTCGCCGGCGCGACGCTCGTCGAAGCGGCACCGGAGACGGGACGCACGCATCAGATTCGCGTCCACTTGGCCGCGCGCGGATATCCCATTGTCGGCGATGCGGTGTACGGACACGCGCGCACGACCGAACGCGTTGCAATCGGACGTCACGCGCTGCACGCGGCGTCGCTCGGCATCGCGCATCCGGACGATGAAACCGCGCTGACGTTTCGCGCCGAGCTTTGGCCCGACATGCTCGCACTCCTCGATGAACTACGAGCAGCACGCGATCGTTTACCGTCGCGATAGTGTCGCGCTAAGGTGCGCCAATCGCGGTTTCGCACGACTTCTCTATTGACAACCGTATGGTGTTCATTTAGCGTCCGCGCCTAGTTGTGTGTGGTGGGGAGGGAGAGAGGCGGACGGTCGCTCTCACATTCCAACGCTGGTCACTCCTCAAAAACATCCTGAAAAAGAAGCCGAGTCGACGATGGTGTCCGCTGTTCGAGACAATCGAGCAACGGGGCGGGCGATCGAAGAGCGCGCTGATCTGTATCACTCATTCCCCTCTATCGATCTCGCCTGAGAAGCCCCGATGCCCGCGAGGGCAACACCCACGAACACGTCATCTAGATCTCAGTGGACCCTTCAAGCGCCCCAGTAGAGGAGCATTTCCATGGTACGAAATCGCGCGCGGGCTGACGTCCAACAGGCACCAGAAGAGCGCGTGACCGCTGAGCCGGTCGTCGCTCCTGCCGTTGCACCGGTTGCACCGGTTGCACCGGTGATTCCGGTTGCTCCGGTTGCTCCAGTTGCAGCGACCAACGGGAGCGGTGGTCAGAGCCCCGAGGGTTTGAACCTCAAGGTGCTCAAAGAGAAGAAGATCAACGAGCTTGCGCAACTCGCTCGTGACTTCAATGTCGACGGATCGTCGGCAATGCGAAAGCAGGAGCTGATCTTCGCCATCCTGCAGGCGCAGACGGAGCAGAACGGTTTCATCTACGGCGAGGGCGTGCTCGAGATTCTCCCGGATGGCTTCGGGTTTCTACGTGCCCCCGACTACAACTATCTGCCGGGACCCGACGACATCTACATTTCGCCAAGCCAGATTCGCCGGTTCAATCTCCGGACAGGCGACGTCGTCTCCGGACAGATCCGGCCGCCGAAAGAAGGCGAGCGGTACTTCGCGCTGCTCAAAGTCGAGGCAATCAACTACGAAGAGCCCGAGCGCGCGCGCGAAAAAATCCTCTTCGACAATCTGACGCCGCTGTATCCGAACGAGCACCTGCGCCTCGAGCACAATCCGGACGAGTTCACGACGCGCGTCATCGATCTCGTGTCGCCGATCGGGAAGGGACAGCGTGGGTTGATCGTCGCTGCTCCCCGCACCGGCAAGACCGTCATGCTGCAGAATCTCGCGAAGGGCATCACCGAGAATCACAAAGAGGTGGTGTTGATCGTGCTGCTGATCGACGAGCGGCCAGAAGAAGTCACCGACATGCAGCGCTCGGTGCAGGGCGAGGTCGTGAGCTCGACGTTCGACGAGCCGGCGACCCGCCACGTGCAGGTCGCCGAGATGGTGATCGAGAAGGCCAAGCGACTCGTCGAGCACGGCAAGGACGTCGTCATCCTGCTCGACTCGATCACGCGGCTCGCACGCGCCTACAATTCGGTCGTGCCGCCGAGCGGCAAGATCCTCTCTGGTGGCGTCGACTCGAACGCGCTCCGGGGGCCGAAGAAGTTCTTCGGAGCTGCCCGGAACATCGAGGACGGCGGCAGCCTCACGATCATCGGTACGGCACTCGTCGATACCGGGAGCCGGATGGACGAAGTGATCTTCGAGGAGTTCAAGGGTACCGGTAACATGGAAGTCCACCTCGACCGACGGCTGATGGACAAGCGTATTTTCCCAGCCATCGACATCAACCGATCGGGTACCCGGAAGGAAGAGCTCCTGCTGTCCCGCGAGGTCCTGAACCGGGTGTGGATCCTCCGCAAGCTGCTGTCCCAACTGAATACGGTCGAGGCCATGGAGTTTCTGACCGACAAGATCAAGGGCACCAAGGACAACCACGAGTTCATGGAATCGATGAACTCGTAGGGACGGAGCCGCCCACCCCCGAAAGCTCGTATTTGCGCCTTCCGTTCCCTTTTTGCTATAGGAACCCGTTCGCGGTCGTTCGGTCCTGGTCGGTCCTCGGGGCTGGTCTGACTCAAATCTCTTTAATGATCCTCGCGTGAAGGAGTCCGCATGAGAGTACTCGTATGAGCGAAGTGACGATGAAACAGCTCCTGGAGGCCGGCGTCCATTTCGGCCACCAAACGAGTCGCTGGAACCCCAAGATGAAGCCGTACATCTTCGGGGCACGCAACGGGATCTACATCATCGATCTGCAGCAGACCGTCCGGATGTTCCGAGACGCGTACGCGTACGTACGCGAGCTCGTCGCCGACGGTGGCACCCTCATGTTCGTGGGCACGAAGAAGCAGGCGCAAGACGCCATTCGTGAAGAAGCCGAGCGCTGCGGCATGTACTACGTCAACAACCGGTGGCTCGGTGGCATGCTCACGAACTTCCAGACGATCAAGCAGTCCATCGATCGTCTCCGGAAGCACGATGAGACGCTCGAGAGCCCGGCGATGACCGAAGCCCTCACCAAAAAAGAGCTGATCATGATTTCGCGCGAGCGCGACAAGCTCATGGCATCGCTCGGCGGCATCAAGCAGATGAAGAAGCTGCCGGACGCGCTTTTCATCGTCGATCCCAAGAAAGAGGAGATCGCGGTGAAGGAAGCCAACAAGCTCGGCATTCCGGTCGTCGCTGCCGTCGACACCAACTGTGATCCCGACGTCATCGACTACAAGATTCCCGGCAACGACGACGCGATTCGCGCGATTCGCTTGTTCTGCACGGCGATTGCCGATGCAGCGCTCGAGGGTCGGGCTTTGGCCGAAGAGCGTCTGCGCGGCCAGGGCAACGAAGACGACGAGGTCGAGGCTCCTGGGGTGGACGGCCACGAGGTCGTCGAGGAGTTGGCTGGGGGCGAGATCGGATGAGTGAAGTCAGTGCACAGCAAGTAAAGGACCTCCGCGAGAAGACTGGCGCTGGCTTCATGGACTGCAAGACTGCGCTCCGTGAGAGCTCGGGCGACTTCGACGGCGCCGTTCGATATTTGCGTGAGCGCGGCCTCGCGGCTGCGGCCAAGAAGGCGGGTCGGGCGACCGCCGAAGGCGTGATCGGCTCTTACATTCACGCCGGCGGCAAAATCGGTGTGATCATCGAAGTCAATTGCGAGACCGATTTCGTGGCGCGGACCGACGACTTTCAGGGATTCGTCCGCAACCTCGCGATGCAGGTTGCGGCGGCGCGCCCGCTGTACGTGAGCCGCGAAGAGATTCCTGCCGACGAGATCGAGCGCGAGCGGGCGATCTACGCCGCGCAAGCGGCGCAGAGTGGCAAGCCGCCTCAGGTCATCGCGAAGATGGTCGAGGGCAAAGTCGACAAATACGCGGCCGAAGTCTGCTTGCTCGATCAGGACTACGTGAAGGAGCCGGGCAAGGCGATTCGCCAGGTCGTGGCCGATGCCATCGGAAAGCTCGGGGAGAACATCTCCGTCCGCCGGTTCATGCGCTTCCAGCTCGGCGAAGGCATTGACCAAAGCAAAGGCGATGACGGGGCCCCCCAGCCGTAATCCGATGGGGGCACCCACGGACCCCGACGTTGCGTCGCGGAAATCCGGAGCCCCCGATGGTTCGCTGCGTTATCGCCGCGTTCTGCTGAAGATCAGCGGCGAGGCGCTTGCTGGCAGCGCCGGCTTCGGGATCGATGCCGACGCGGTCGGCAAGTTCGCGCGCGAGATCCAGGAAGTTCACGAGCTCGGCTGCGAGCTCGCGCTCGTCGTCGGCGGCGGCAACATCTTCCGCGGTCTCGCGGGAAGCGCGTTCGGGGTCGATCGTGCCACCGGCGACTATATGGGTATGCTCGCGACCGTCATCAACAGCCTCGCGCTGCAGAATGCCCTCGAGAAGCTCGGTGTCACGACGCGCGTCCAGTCGGCGATCGCCATTCAGGAGGTCGCCGAGTCGTACATTCGGCGTCGCGCGACCCGCCACCTCGAGAAGCATCGCGTCGTGATCTTCGGCGCCGGCACCGGCAACCCATACTTCTCGACCGATACGGCGGCCGCGCTCCGCGCCATGGAGATCGGTGCCGAGGTCATTCTGAAGGCCACCAAGGTCGACGGCGTGTACAGCGCCGATCCCGCCAAGCATCCCGATGCGATTCGCTACAAGGAGCTGGCGTACATCGACGTGCTGAATCGCGAGTTGAAGGTGATGGACTCGACGGCGATCTCGTTGTGCATGGACAACGCGCTGCCCGTCATCGTCTTCAACCTGCTCCAACCCGGCAACATCCGGAAGGCAGTGCTCGGTGACGCGATCGGCACGATCGTGCACGCGCGAGCGAAGCTCGGTGGAGTGGCGGCCGGCGGGGAAGGGTGACGAGATGGGCACGATCATCGACGACTGCAAGAACGAGATGGAGCAGACGCTGGTCGCGTTCAAGCGCGAGCTGGCGCGGCTCCGCACGGCACGCGCGACGACCGCGCTTCTCGACGGCATCATCGTCGAGTACTACGGCGCAAAGACGCCGCTGAATCAGCTGGCGTCGCTGTCGGCGCCCGAGGCGCGGCTGCTGATCGTCCAACCGTTCGACCGGACGGCCATCACGGACATCGAGCGCGCCTTGCAGCAGTCCGATCTCGGTCTGACGCCGCAGAACGACGGCAAGATCATCCGCATCCCGATCCCGGAGCTCACCGAACAACGCCGCAAGGATCTCGTGAAGCACGTCAAGAAAGTCGCCGAAGAGTTCCGCGTCTCCGTCCGAGCCCACCGCCGCGACACGCTCGAATTGATGAAAGAGCTGCACAAGGAGAAGGAGCTCACGGACGACGACTTGAAGCGCGATCAAGAGCGGATGGAGCACCTGACGAAGGAGTACGTCGAAAAGGTCGACAAGATCTTGAAGACCAAAGAAGACGAGATCATGGCCGTCTGATGGCCGAGATCGAGATCGACAAAGAACGTCTGCCACGTCACGTGGCAATCATCATGGACGGCAACGGCCGCTGGGCGACCCAGCGAGGCCTGACGCGGATCACCGGGCACCGCCGCGGCAAGCAATCCGTGCAGGAAGTCGTCGAAGCCGCTCGCCGCCTCGGGATCGAGTACCTGAGCTTGTACGCCTTCTCGAGCGAGAACTGGCAGCGACCGCGCGACGAGGTCGCCGCGCTCATGCGATTCCTCCGCCACTACCTCGCGGCGGAAATGAAGAAGATGATGAAGAACGGGATCCGCCTGCTCGCGATCGGCAATCTTCGGAAGCTGCCGCGCGAGGTGCAAGAGGCGCTTCGTCAAACCATCGACGACACCCGTCAGAACACAGGCATGACCGTGATCCTCGCGGTGAGCTACGGCGGTCGCGAGGAAATCACGGAAGCCGTCCGCGCCATCGCGCGTCGGGTTCGCAAAGAAGAGCTCGATCCCGCCGACGTCGATCAGGAACTCGTGGCCTCCCATCTGGGAACCGCGGGTGTCCCCGATCCGGATCTCTTGATCCGCACGAGCGGCGAAATGCGCATCAGCAATTTCTTGCTCTGGCAGATCGCGTACACCGAGATCTACGTCACGGAGACGCTCTGGCCCGACTTCCGTGAGCGCGAGTTTCACGACGCGATCGCGCACTTCCAGCGCCGCGAGCGCCGCTTCGGCCGTACCGGGGAACAGGCCGAGCGCGAACGACTGCGTGCTGCGCACTAGACTCGCGACGGCGGCGGTCGCTCTTCCGCTGCTCATCTGGGTGATAGTTTGGAACCCCGGCGCGTCGTTCGTCTGGTTGATCGGGATCGCCGCGCTGATCGGCGTGAGCGAGTTCTGCACCATGGCGTTTCCGAGCGATCTTTGGGATCGCGGATTCGGGATGGCCGCGGGGGCGCTCCTGCTGAGCGCCATGCTCATTCCGACGCAAGAGCGGTTTGCGATGGCGCTCGCGGCGGTCGTCATCGCCGGTCTGGTGCTCGCGCTCGCGAGGAAGGACGACCTTCGTCACGGCGTGGATGCCCTCGGGCTCACGTTGCTCGGCAGTCTGTACGCCGCCTTTTTGCTTCCGCACTACGTGTGGATGCACGTCTTGCCGGATCCGGTGACGCCCGGTGTGCAGCCGGGAGGCTGGCGCTGGGTCATCCTCACCGTCGTGATCTCGATGTCGGGCGACGTCGGCGGTTACTTCGGCGGGCGCTGGTTTGGCCGGCACAAGCTCATGCCATCTGTCAGCCCGGGGAAGACGGTCGAAGGAACGAGCATGGCCGTGGTTGCCAATTTGCTCGGAACCGCAGCGTGCAAGCTCGTCTTTTTCCCCACGCTCAGTTGGCTCGAAGTCGTCGGTCTCGGGCTCGCCGTCGGGTGTCTCGCCCAAGTCGGGGACCTTTGCGAGTCCATGTTGAAGCGCGCATTTGGTGCCAAGGATTCCGGATGGATGATCCCGGGACACGGCGGCGTGCTCGATCGCATTGATAGTCTCGTCTTCCCGGCTCCGCTCGTCTACTATTACGCGCGGTTCTTCTTCGGACACTGATCGCGCGCAAAAAGGACGGCTCCCATGGGCGGCAACGTACTGATCGCAATCCTGATCCTCGGACTTCTGATCTTCGTTCACGAGCTCGGGCACTTTGCGGTCGCCAAGTGGTCGGGAGTCACCGTGCTGCGCTTCTCGCTCGGCTTCGGTCCGCGCTTGCTCAGCTGGCGTCGCGGGGTCACCGAGTACGCCGTGAGCGCCATCCCGCTCGGCGGGTATGTGAAGATGCTCGGCGACGATCCCGAGGACGAGGTGCCGATCGCGGATGCGGCGCACGCGTTCTCGCAGCAATCGCTGCCGAAGCGCTTCGCGATCGTGCTCGCCGGTCCGTTCATGAATCTCGTGACCGCCGCGGTTGCGTTCACCATCGTCTTCGCGATGTACGGTGCCGGGACGCCGACGGACGCGCCCAAGATTGGCGGCGTCATGGACAAGATGGCGGCGGCGAAAGCCGGTCTCCGTCGCGGTGACACGGTCGTCTCGATCGATGGCACGCCGGTCGCGTCGTGGGACGCGCTCTCGCAGGCCGTTCGGGCGAGTGGCGGTAAGGCGCTCGACCTCGAGGTGCGGCGCGACGACGGGAATGTCGAGCACCTGACGGCGATCCCCGAGGAGAAGCCGGAGAAGACAGTCTTCGGTGAGGAGGTCGGCAAGGCCTACCTGATCGGCATCGAGCGTTTTGTCGAGGTGGCGCCGGTGTCGTTCGTGAACGCCGTCGGCCTGGGCATCTACGAAACGTATTTTTGGGTGAAGATGACGCTGCTCAGCGTAGTCAAGATCTTTCAGGGCTCGGTGTCCGCGCGCGATCTCGGTGGTCCGATTCTGATCGTGCAAGCCGCGGGGCAACAGGCCGAGCGCGGGCTCGACTATCTGATTCGCTTCCTCGGACTCATCAGCGTGAACCTCGGGGTGCTGAACCTGTTGCCGATCCCCGTGCTCGACGGCGGACACTTGCTGTTCTTCGCCTTCGAGGCGGTGCGCGGTCGGCCGCTCGCGCTGCGCCAGCGCGAGATGGCTCAGCAGGTCGGTCTCTTTCTTTTGCTCGCGCTCATGGTGTTCGTTTTCTACAACGACATCTCGCGCCTCGTGGCGGGTTGAGCAGCACCCCGAGCCGCATTCTCGCCATCGACACCGCGACGTGGAATTGCGGTGTTGCCCTCGTTCGTGACGGTGTCGTGCTCGCCGAGCGGGCCGAACGGACGACGTCGAATCACGCTGGCACGTTGCCCCGTCTCGTCGAGGAGACCCTCGCCGCCGCAGGGGAACATCTCGATCGCAACGATACGATCGCCGTGACCATCGGCCCGGGCTCGTTCACTGGTCTGCGGATCGCGCTCGGCTTCGCAAAGGGACTAGTGTTCGCGGGCGGCTATCGCCTGGTCGGGGTGCCGACGCTGGATGCCTTGGCGCTCGTGGCCCCCGCCGTTCCCGGTCGCGTGTGCACGGTCCTGGATGCACGGAAGCGCGAGGTGTACGCCGCGGTCTACGAACGCGACGCCGTGGGCCTCGCCCGGCTCGGCGAGCCACGCGCCGCCGGCGCCGAGCGGCTCGCGGAGGCGATCGGCGGCCCGTGCACGTTCATCGGCGATGCCGTCGAGGCGTATGGCGACGTATTCCAACGCGTGCTCGGAGCGGGTGCGACGCTCCTAGCCTCGGCAACGCACCCGCCGCGCGCGGCGATGGTCGCGCGACTCGCGGCGGCTCGGCTCGCGCGCGGGAGCACCGGCGACGACGTCGAGACACTCGCGCCGATGTATCTCCGGCCACCGGAAGCCGAGCTTTTGCAGAGCGCGCACTCGCCGTCGCGTGCCCCCAATGCCCTCGACTTCGTTGACAAGGTGCCGATCGTGTACTAGAACCTAAACCCCAATGTTTTTCGATACTTGCCGCTTCTTTTCGCTGCCCCCTCCACACCCCCGGGACAATGCGCTGAAAGGAGTCTCCCATGGAGTCTAAGGACGAGCAGCTCATCCTCTCCCTGGTCGATCGAGATGCGGATCTAAAGCGCTTTTACGACGAGCACGTGAAGCTCGAAAAACGTCTCGCGCAGATCGATCACAAAGCGTTTCTCAACAAAGACGAAGAAGTCGAGCGCAAGCAACTTCAGAAGGTCAAGCTCGCGGGCAAAGACCGGATGATGGAGATTCTCACCAAGTACCGCTGAGCTCGAGGTCGCGTGCCGCAAGCGGGGTGCGCGAGTTTCAGAGAACGCGCGACAACCCGTGCCAGCAGACGAGGCACCCCGCGATCGGTAACCCGCGGGAAGAGGCGAGCATGCGACACACCATTTCAGTCCTGGTCGAAAACGAATTTGGCGTTCTGGCGCGCGTCGCAGGAATGTTCAGCGGCCGTGGCTTCAACATCGAGAGCCTGTCGGTCGCGGAAACCATGGACCCGACGGTGTCGTGCATCACGCTCGTGACTGCGGGCGACGACACGGTGCTCGAGCAGATCACGAAGCAGCTGCACAAGCTCGTACCGGTCATTCGCGTCAACGATTTCACGGACACTGCGCACGTCGAGCGTGAGCTGGTCCTCATCAAGGTCAGAGCCGACGAGCGGACGCGCGGCGAGCTCATGCACATCGTCGACATCTTCCGCGGCCGGATCATCGACGTCGGCCCGCAGTCGCACGTCGTCGAGGTGACGGGCCGGCAAGACAAGATCGCCGCCATCATCGAATTGTTGACACCCCTCGGCATCACCGAGATCGTACGCACGGGTCGGGTTGCCATGCTGCGCGGCACGCGGACACTCACCGCGGATGCCGTCGACGATAAGGAGAAGGTCGCGTGAACGTCTTCACCGAAAAAGATGCGGATCTCGGCAACCTGAAGGGCAAGAAGGTCGCCGTCATCGGTTATGGAAGCCAGGGCCACGCCCACGCGCTCAATCTGCGCGACAGCGGCATCGACGTCGCGGTCGGACTTCGGAGCGACAGCGCGTCGTGGAAGAAGGCCGAAGCGGCTGGTCTGAAGGTATTGCCGACCTCGGAAGCCGCGGCATGGGGCGACGTCGTCATGATTCTCGTCCCCGACGAGCTCGCGGGCGAAATGTATGCCGCGGAGATCGAGCCGGGCATGAAGGCCGGCAAGTACCTGGCGTTCGGTCACGGGTTCAACATCCACTTCAAGAAGATCGTGCCGCCGGCGGACGTGAATGTCTTCATGATCGCGCCGAAGGGGCCGGGCCATCTCGTTCGCAGCGAGTACGAGCGCGGCCGCGGCGTGCCATGCCTGCTCGCAGTGCAACAGGATCCGACTGGCAATACCCAGAAGGTCGGCCTCGCGTACGGCCAGGCCATCGGCGGTGCCCGCGCGGCGATCATCGAGACCAATTTCCGCGAAGAGACCGAGACGGATCTCTTCGGCGAGCAAGCGGTGCTCTGCGGCGGACTGACCGAGCTCATCCGCGCCGGCTACGAGACGCTGGTCGAGGCCGGGTACGCGCCCGAGATGGCGTACTTCGAGTGCCTGCACGAAGTGAAGCTGATCGTCGACCTGATCTACGAGGGCGGCATCGCCAACATGCGTTACTCGATCAGCAACACGGCCGAGTATGGCGACATGACGCGCGGCAAGCGCGTCATCGGATCCGAAGCCCGGACGGCGATGAAGCAGATCCTCGCCGAGATCCAAAGCGGGAAGTTTGCCGACGAATGGATCACCGAGCACAAGTGCGGCACGCCGCATTTCCGCGAGCTCCGCAAGGAAGCCGAGCATCATCCGATCGAGAAGGTCGGTGCCAGCCTGCGTGGGCTGATGCCGTGGCTCGGTTCGAATCGGCTCGTCGACAAGACGAAGAACTGACGGCGCGCGTCGGCGCCTTCTGATGCGATTCGCCCGCGAAGGGTACACCTACATGACGATCGCGGTCGCGCTGGGCGCTATCGCCTTTGTGTCCGCTCCGTGGTGGATCAGCTGGCCGCTGATCGTATTCGCGGGGCTCGTCGTCAATTTCTTCCGCGATCCCGAACGCGTCGTGCCGGGCGGCGACCAGCTCGTGACCGCGCCGGCGGACGGCAAGATCGTTGCGATCACCGACGTCATCCGCGAAGAGCGATTCCTGCAGCGACCCTGTCGGCGGATCAGCATCTTCATGTCGCCGCTGAACGTGCACGTGAACCGAGCCCCCGTCGACGGCACGGTGCGCCAGGTGCAGCATTCCGCGGGCGAGTTCCATGCGGCGTTCCTCGACAAGGCGTCGGAATTCAACGAACAGAACGCGGTCGTCGTCGAAGATCGTCGCGGCGAGCGCATCCTGTTCGTCCAGATTGCCGGGCAGCTGGCGCGGCGAATCATCTGCAAAGTCGCGGTCGGTGACCACGTCACACGCGGCGACCGTTACGGAATGATCATGTTCGGATCGCGGCTTGACCTCTATGTCCCGGAGGTGGTCAAGTTGCATGTCGCGATCGGCGATCGGACCAAGGCGGGCGAGACCATCATCGGGTCGTATCCATGAGCGAGGTCAGGCTGGTGCACGGGCGGCGGGAGCGGCAGGACGACGAGCCGCTCCATCGGGGCGTGTATCTCCTCCCCAACCTGATCACGACGTGCGGCCTCTTCTCCGGCTTCTACTCGATCATCGCGACGATCGACGGCTCGTACCAGGTCGCCGCCATTTGCATCCTGGTCGCGCACGTCTTCGACGGCCTCGACGGCCGCATCGCGCGACTCACCAAGTCGACCAGCCGCTTCGGGATCGAGTACGACTCGTTGTCCGATCTCGTCGCGTTCGGCGTCGCGCCCGGCATCTTGGTCTACAAATGGGCGCTCGAGCCCTGGGGCAACTGGGGCTGGCTCGCGGCCTCGTTGTACGTGGCCTGCGGGGCGCTCCGCCTTGCGCGTTTCAACGTGCAGGCCGATCTCGGCAACAAGAATTTCACGGGTTTACCGATCCCCGCGGCCGCCGACACCGTTGCCTCGACGGTACTGCTGTATTATTTTTTCGGCGGCGAAGGGGCCACCCACAAGCACATCATCCTGCTCGTGGTGATCTACGCGCTCGCGGCCCTGATGGTCAGCAACGTCAGTTACAACAGCTTCAAGAGCCTCCATCTGAATCCGCGCCAGCCCCTTTGGATTCTGGTGGCGGTGATCGTCGGACTGAAATTCGTGATTGCCGAGCCCCAAATCTTCATGTTCACCGCGTTCATGCTGTACGCCCTCTCGGGTCCCGTCACGTGGGTTCTAGGGCGGCCGAAAGCCCGGCGGGCACGAGCGGGAGCGGCGGAGCCGCCGGTCGCGAAAGTGGGAAACTTGCGCTAAGACAAGGACTCCCGCCGACCGCGTGATGTAGCTCCCGCTGGCGCAGGTAGGCCATGCGGGAGTTTTCGTTTCGGGACGGGAGGTCAAACGTCATGAGCACGGCCGACGCCACGCACGTACAGATCTTCGACACGACCCTCCGGGACGGCGAGCAGTCGCCCGGCGCGTCCATGAACGTCGAAGAAAAGGTCGCGATCGCGCGTCAGCTCGAGCAGCTGAACGTCGATGTCATCGAGGCAGGGTTCGCCGCGTCATCCCAGGGCGACTTCGACTCTGTCCAGCGCGTCGCCGAGGCAGTTACCAAGCCGATCGTCCTCAGCCTCTCGCGCACCAAAGAGCCGGACATCGAGCGCGCCATTCGGGCCGTCGAGAAGGCAAAACGCCCCGGCATTCACATCTTCATCGCCACGTCCGACATTCACCTGAAGCACAAGCTCATGATGAGCCGCCAAGAAGTGATCGACGCGGCCGGCTGGGCGATCGGCTTTGCGAAGAAGCGGCTCGACTACGTGGAGTTTTCGGCCGAGGACGCGTCACGCAGCGACCGTGATTACCTCATCACCGTCTTTGGTGAGGTGATTCGTGCCGGCGCGGTGACGCTGAACGTGCCCGACACGACCGGCTACGCGCTGCCCGAGCAGACCGGCGCGCTTTTCCGACATCTCATCGCGGCAACGCCCGGCGGCAAAGACGTCCGGTGGAGCGCGCACTGCCACAACGACCTCGGCATGGCCGTTGCGAACTCGCTCGCCGCCGTCGAAGCAGGGGCGCGACAGGTCGAGTGCACCGTCAATGGTCTCGGCGAACGCGCGGGCAACGCCTCCATGGACGAGATCGTCATGGCGCTCCGGACCCGCAAGGACTTCTTCGGGCTCGAGACCGGTATCGTCACCGAGCAAATCTATTCCGCGAGTCGTCTCGTCTCGCAGATCACCGGCATTCCGATCCCGATCAACAAGCCGATCGTCGGCGACAACGCGTTCGCCCACGAGGCCGGCATCCATCAAGACGGCGTGCTGAAGAACAAGATCACCTACGAGATCATGCGTCCCGAGACGGTCGGGGTCGGGTCGAATCGGCTCGTGCTCGGCAAGCACTCCGGACGGCACGCGTTCCTCGACCGCCTGAAAGAGCTCGGGATCGCGGCGCCGGAGATCGACATGAACAAGGCCTTCGAGCGCTTCAAGGCCTTGGCCGACAAGAAGAAGAACGTCTACGACGAGGACCTGATGGCCATCGTCGCCGAAGAGACCGTGCGTGCGCCCGACCGGTACCAGCTCGCGGCGCTGAACGTCACGTCGTCGAGCGACGGCGTTCCGAGCGCGAGCATCCGGCTCCGCATCGACGGTGCCGAGCGCACCGAGCACGAGACGGGCGACGGTGTCGTCGACGCCTGCTACCGCGCGATCGCCAAAGCCACCGGTACGACCTGCAAGCTCGAACGCTATGCCGTAAAGGCGATCACAGGCGGGACCGATGCGCAGGGCGAGGTGTCGTGTCTGGTCCGTGAGGACGGCTTCACGGCGACGGGGCAGGGCGCCCACACCGACATCATCATGGCAAGCGCGCTCGCTTTCCTGAACGCGCTCAACAAGCTCGAGTACCGTAAACGCTACGCCGACCGCTCCCGCGTGACCGGTCCGTAAAGGAGAAGGCGAATCGACATGGCAATGACGATGACCGAGAAGATCCTCGCCCGCGCCTCCGGCAAAGCCGGCGTGCGGCCCGGCGACAACGTGTGGGCGAACGTCGACACGCTCATGACCCACGACGTGTGTGGCCCCGGCACCATCGGCATCTTCAAGCGCGAGTTCGGTGCGAATGCGAAGGTGTGGGACCGCGACAAGGTCGTCATCATCCCCGACCACTACATCTTCACCGCGGACGACAAGTGCCATCGGAACGTCGACACCCTGCGCCAGTTCGTGCAGGAGCAGAATCTGCCGCACTACTACGACGTCGGAACGCCGCGCTACAAAGGCGTCTGCCACATCGCGCTCGCGCAGGAAGGGCACTGCCGTCCGGGCGAGGTTTTGTTCGGCACCGACTCGCACACCTGCACCGCGGGCGCCTTCAACCAATTCGCGACCGGTATCGGCAATACGGATGCCGCGTTCATTCTCGGAACCGGGAAGCTGCTCGTGAAGGTGCCGCCGACCATGCGCTTCGTCTTCGACGGCGAGTTCCCGTCGTATCTGATGGCGAAGGACGTCATTCTGCACCTGATCGGTGAGATCGGCGTCGACGGCGGTACCTACAAAGCCATGGAGTTCGGCGGTGAGGCCGTCCAGCGTCTGCCGATGGAGGAGCGCATGACCCTCTGCAACATGGTGATCGAGGGCGGCGGCAAGAACGGCATCATCGAGGCCGACGACGTCACGTTCGACTACGTCCGCGCGCGCACCGGCAAGGATTTCGAGCCCGTGAAGCCCGACGCCGACGCCGAGAACGTCTTCTACAAGCGCTGGGATGCGCGGACGCTCGAGCCGACCGTCGCCAAGCCCCACTCGCCCGACAAGCGCGCGACCGCACGCGAGCTCAAGGACGTCAAGCTGACGCGCGCCTACATCGGCTCCTGCACGGGCGGGAAGCTGACCGACTTCGTGAGCGCGGCGCAGATCATGCGCGGTCAGAAGGTCGCCGTGAAGACGTTCCTGGTGCCCGCGACGACCGAGATCTCAGAGGCCATCCGCACCGAGAAGCTTGACGGCCAAACGCTGCTCTCGATCTTCCAGGATGCCGGCTGCACCATCTCCATGGATGCGTCGTGCGCCGCGTGTCTCGGCGGCCCGGCCGATACCTTCGGCCGCATCAACGGTCCCGAGGTCTGCATCTCGACCACCAACCGCAACTTCCCTGGACGCATGGGCGCCAAGGAAGGGCAGGTGTACCTCGCGTCGCCGTACACCGTCGCGGCCTCGGCCATTCGTGGTACCATCACCGATCCCAGGGAGTTCTTGTCGTGAGCGCCACCAAGATCCGTGGTCAGGTCTACGTCCTCGGGGACAACATCGACACCGATCAGATCATTCCCGCGCAGTATCTGAATCTCGTGCCGACCATCCCCGACGAGTACGAGAAGCTCGGCAGCTACGCGCTCTGCGGCGTCCTCGACGCCCCGGCGTTCGTGCCGCAGGGCGAGAGCAAGACGCC
>JBDSJB010000196.1:0-3283 GCA_039917665.1 Binatia bacterium | reverse complement strand
CGCTCGCGACGATGCTGCGCGAGAGCTTCGGCCTGCCGGACGCGGCGCGCCGGATCGAGGACGCGATCTCGTTGGTGCTGGCAGCGGGGATGCGGACCGCGGACGTTGCCGGGTCCGCGCACCAGGTTCTCGGCACGCGCGCGATGACCGAGCGCATCGTCCATGCGCTCGAGAGCACCCCGCGCGCCAGGGCCGACGCGTCCTGAGAAGCGTATGACCACCACCGCGCTGCTGCTCGTCGACCTGCAGAACGACTTCCTCGAGCGGCGCGACCTCACCCCCGATGCGCCGACGCTCGTCGACCGCGCCGCCGACGTCTTGCGCCGCTGGCGCGCGCTCGGATGGCCGGTGGCCCACGTCCATACCTGGACCGCCGAGCACGGGGACGACCGCATGCCGCATTGGAAGCGGGACGGGACGCGGCGATGCGTGGCGGGCACGATCGGGGCGGCGCCGCCGGACGCGCTCGCACCGACCGACGGTGAACTCGTCGTGCGGAAGCAATTCTACAGTCCCTTCGCCGACGGACGGCTCGCGCCTTGGATGGCGGAGCGCGGCGTCTCGCATCTCGTCCTCGCCGGCGTGTACCTGCACGCGTGCATCCGGAGCGCGGCCCTCGATGCCTACGAGCGCGGCTACACCGTGACGATCCTCGACGACGTCGTCGGCACGACGGAGCCGTCACATGCCGAGGCGACCCGGGCCTGGCTCGGGACGCGCGTCGCCGCGTTCACGAACGCCGGCGAAGTGATGGCGACGCTCGCGGGGGATGCCCGCCCCGAGGCCGACGGGGCGCCCGAGTTGCCGATCGCGCTCATCGCCGGCGTCCGCCACCCCGCCGCCGCGCTCGCGCCCCGCTACCTGCACCGCGATCCGTGCCGCAGTACGCGGATCCTCGCGGCGGTGCCGCTCGGTGGTCCGACGGAGGTCCGCGCGGCCGCGGAGGTCGCCGACGCGGCGCGACGGGCATGGCGCGCGTCGGCCGAGGAGCGCGCGGCCGTGCTCGAGGGCTGGGCGGCGCAGCTCGAGGCCGAACGGCGGGACCTCGTCGAGCTCGTGATGCACGAGACCGGCAAGCCGCGCCGCTTCGCCGAGGAGGAAGCGGGGCGCGCCGTCGGGCATGCCCGTCTCGCGGCCGAGCTCGCGCGGATGCCGCCGGAGACACCGGTCGCGCCCGGCGTCACGGTCGGCGCCTGTCCGGTCGGCGTCGTTGGATTGATGACGCCTTGGAACAATCCCCTCGCGATCCCGGTCGGCAAGGTTGCGCCGGCGCTCGCGTTCGGCAACGGCGTCGTCTGGAAGCCCGCCCCGCAAGCCACGCAGACCGCGCTCGCGCTCGGCGACTCTCTCGCCCGTGCCGGTGTTCCCAGCGGTCTCGTCAACATCGTGTGCGGCGGAGCCGGCGCGGCGCGGGCGATGTGCCGCGAGCCCGGCATCGCGGCCGTGTCGCTCACCGGCGCGGTCGAAACCGGGCGCGTGGTCGCGGCCCTGTGTGCGGATCGCTTGAAACCGCTGCAAGCGGAGCTCGGCGGCAACAACGCGGCGATCATCCTCGCCGACGCCGACCTCGACCGCTTGGTGCCGGATCTCGTCGCCTCGGCGTTCGGGTTTGCCGGCCAGCGCTGCACCGCCATTCGCCGCATCGTCGTGGAGCACTCGATCGCCACGGAGCTCGAGACCCGGCTCGTCGCCGCGATCGGGGCCTTGCGCGTCGGCGACCCCGCGGACGGCACGACCGACCTCGGTCCGCTGATCAGCGCCGAAAAACGCGATCGCCTCCTGGCGACGATCGCGCGGGCACGCAGCGCGGGCGCCCGCGTGGCGATCGGCGGCGTGATCCCGTCCGGCCTCGAAGCCGGAGCGTGGTTGGCGCCGACGCTCATCGCCGACCCCGATCACGGCAGCCCGCTCGCGCAGGAAGAGACCTTCGGCCCGATCGCCGTGCTGCTGCGCGCGCGCGATCTCCACGAGGCGATCGCGATCGCCAACGGCGTGCCGCAGGGACTCGTGATGGCGCTGTACACACGGGACGCGCACGCCCGGGAAATCGTGCTCGAAGCCGCCGAGGCTGGGATCCTGCAACTCACGCCGGGGCCGCTCGCGATTCACGCGCGCGCGCCCTTCATCGGATGGAAGGCCTCGGGCTTGGGACCGCCCGAGCACGGGACATGGGACGCCGCGTTCTACACGCGCGTGCAGGCCCGCTACGAGACCGAGCCACGCTGACACCCGAGCAACAGGAGACGTTGACCCGCGTCGGTCCCGGCACGCCGATGGGCACGCTGCTCCGACGCTATTGGCTGCCGGTCGCGGCGAGCGTCGAGCTGCTCCCAGGCACCGTCCGGCCCGTGCGGCTGCTCGGGGAGGATCTCGCCCTCTACCGCACCGCGACGGGCGAGCTCGGGCTCCTCGACGCGCGCTGCCCGCATCGCGGCGCCTCGCTCGCCTACGGCATCGTGGAAGCCGACTCGCTCCGCTGCGCCTATCACGGGTGGCGCTTCGACCGTGGCGGCGCGTGCGTCGAGCTGCCCGCGCTCCGCCCGAACGAGGCCGCGCGCCGGCGCGCCTGTACGGCCGCGTATGCCGCACGCGAGCTCGGCGGCCTCGTGTTCGCCTACCTCGGACCCGATCCGGCACCGCTTCTGCCGCGCTACGACCTGTTCGTGTGGCCGAACGCGCTCCGCGACATCGGGCGCGCGCTCGTGCCGTGCAACTGGCTGCAGATCATGGAGAACAGCGTCGACCCCGTGCATCTCGAGTGGCTGCACGGGCATCATCTCGCCGCCGAGCGCCAGGCCCGCGGCCTTCCCGCCCCGACCCGCTATCGGCGACGGCACACCGAGATCGGCTTCGATCTCTTCCCGCACGGCGTGATCAAACGCCGCGTCCTGGAGGGTGGCAGTCGGGAGGACGACGACTGGTTGGTCGGTCATCCGCTGGTGTTCCCCGTGATGGTCCGGGTCGGCGCGAATCGCCAGCATCGTTTCCAGATCCGCGTACCCGTCGACGACACGCAGACGCTCCACTTCTGGTACTCGTGCTATCTCCCGCCCGCGGGCGCGCCGGCGCCAGATCAGGACGCGATCCCGGTCTACGAGGTGCCCTTTCAGGACGAGCATGGCGCCCCGCTGGTCGATTTCGTGGACGGCGGCGACATCATGGCGTGGGTGAGCCAAGGGGCGATCGCCGATCGGACGCGCGAGATGCTCGTCGACACCGATCGCGGCATCGTGCTGCTGCGCCGGATCTTGTTCGAGCAGATCGCGCGCGTGCAAGCGGGCGC
>JBDSJB010000195.1:0-4401 GCA_039917665.1 Binatia bacterium | reverse complement strand
CCCATGTAGCGCCAGCCATCGGCGCGCAGCTCGTCGGCCTGAATGCCGATCTTCCGGTGCGCGTCGGCGCGGACGGCCGTCAGCAGCGCGTCGCAGTCGGCGACATGCGACAGGGCAGCGGTCGCGGGTTCCGAGGCATGCGTGCCGTCGGAAGATCCCGCGCCGCCACCACCGCCGCACGCTGCCAGGGTGAGACTCACGAGACCGATGAAAATGGGGCGAAGGGTGCTCGGCATGGCTCGCTCCTTTCGCGCAGCTCCCTGCGTCTTTGCGTTCACGTCCTGAGTGGGTATAATTCACAAAATGTGTGAACGTCAAGACATCTCGTCACGCGACCGCGCCGCGAGGGTCGGGTAAAAGACTCCGGCATGGCGGAGACGGCGAAATCGCGCAGCATCGGCGAGGTCTTCTACGAGACGCGGGTTTTGCGGCGTTTCTCGTTGCGGCGCTTCGCGACGGAGGCGCTCGACGGCCGTATCGAGCCGGTCATGCTGAGCTACATCGAGAAGGGGGAGCGCTTCCCGAGCGAGGATCTGGTCCGCCATCTGGCGGCGTTTCGCCGCGAGGATCCACGGGCGCTGCTCGCCTTGCTCTGGCGGGATCGCATCCTCTACGCGATCACCCGTGAGATCGATCGGGCATTCCAGGCGGCCCCCGCCGTCGGCGAGGTCGAGGACGGGGCGCTCGCCGTGCGTCTCAGTCGGGCCGTCGCGGCGCTTCCGGACGACGGCAGCTGGATCGCCGCCGAGCGCTGGCGCCGCGAGTTTCGTCGGGACGGCAAGCGCCGGCGTCGGACCGCGACGGAGGAAAGCGCTCTCGATCAGCGGGTGGAAGAGACGCTGAGGCGGCACGAGCTCGTCGAGACGCGCGCGGGCAAGGTCCGGCGCAAGGGTCGCCACCTCCAAGCCGAGGGGCAGGAAGAGCGGCGGGCCGTGGCGCGCCAGTTCGCCGGGCTCTTCGCGAAAGGCTTGATCGATCGGGTGGCGCTCCCGGACGAAGCGACGGGGACCTATCTCCGCAATCACTACCTGAACGTCGAGCGGGCCCGCATCGAGGAGTTCCATGCGGCGCTCGACGCCGCGCTCCGCGCGCTCACCGAGCGTTTCGCGGCGACGGCCTCGCGGGATACCGAGTTCATGAACGTGCTCACCACCGCGACGGTGGAATGAGGGAGACGACGATGCGCGAGCGGCGATCGACGGTGGCGGGATGTCTCGGGGTGCTCGGCCTGCTCGGCCTGATCGGCATGTTCGTGGCGGGCTGTGGGGGTGGCAGCGGATCGACCGGTCTCGTCACGTCGGAGGTGGAGGTGATCGACCACGTCCGCGAGACGGGTAGCTGCGACGAGTTCGAGGGCGCCCCCTACTGCGCGAGCGACTCGCCGAACGCGACGGCGCCGGGCGGGCAGAGCGTGCGCATCGTCGGGGCGACGCCGACGGCGGTGCGGACGCCGACGCCCCATTTCGTGACGCCGACGCCCGCGGCCACCGACGAGCCGGCCCCGAGCTCGACGCCCGCGGGCGGCCCCACGCCGACGGCCGGCTCGCAGCCGAGCGGCACGTTGGCCCCGCCGACCCTCGCGCGGACCTCGACACCGGTGCGGACACGAACGGCCACGCCCGTGCGCACCGTGACGCCGACGCCGCTCCGCACGAGCGGGGGGAGCGCCGGAAAGCCGACCGCGACGCCTGCGACCGGTGGCACGGTGAACGCGGCCGTCGACGGATTCGACGACGGCGCTGCGTGCGCCACCGCGGCCCGTGCCGCGGGGAGCGAAGACCGTTGGCAGACGGCGGCGCTCGTCGCGCTCGACCCGTCTGGCGGCGCCGTTGCGTTCCCGCTGCCGGCAGGCGTCGCTGCGCCGTACGACCTGGCGCTGCTCTGCTTCGACGACCCGCCGGAGAGCCTGTCCGACGATCTCGGGACGCTCACCGACGCCGATCCGACGGTGGTCTTCGTGCTGCCGTCGGCGTGAGCGCCGATGCCCATGCCGGCGGGCGCGCCGATGCCCATGCCGGCGGGCGCCGGCGCTAGCGCGGTGTCCCGCAGCGCTCGAACTTCATCGTCGAGAGACCGCTCGGTACCGTCCGCGGGACGAGCGCGCAGAGCGCCCGGCGCTTCGCGCGCTCGTCCCGCAAGCCATCGCGGAGGAAGTGCAGGAGGTCGCCGAGCTCCCGGCTGCTGAGGACGACCGGCGCCAGCAGCCACGGGTCGAGCCGGCTCAGCACGGGCTCGATCGGACCGAGACGGAGACGGAGACGGAGATCCTTGTCGACGCCGGCGCGTTTTGCGTCGTACGCGGGCGCGTGGCTGAGCGCGTCGAGATGGAAGACGACGGCGTCGCGGAGCCGCGTGTATGCGCCGTTGTGAAAGAAGGCCGACTGCAGCGCGAGATTTCGGAGCGGGGCGGTGCGGAACTTGTAGCGATCGGCGGCACTCCCCGTGACCTGCTCGAGCCCGAAGTCCTCGTCCTTCCCGGGGCCGTCGAAGAGCATGTTGCCTTTGCCCGGCCCGAAGACGGGGGCGATCTGCGGCACGCCGACGACGCGATTCTCGAAGTCGCTGAACATCTCGTTGGCGGCGCCGGCGACGGCGTGACAGTCGACGCAGCGGCCCTTGCCGAAGAACACGAGCGCCCCGCGCTTCTCGCTCGCCGTCATCGCGCGCAGCTCGCCGCGGGCGAAGCGATCGACGGGCGCGTCGGCGAACACCAGCGTGAACTCGAACTCGGCGATGGCCCGTCCGAACATCGTGAAGTCGATCGGGCCGCCGGCCTGCACGCTCGGGAAGAGCGCGCCGAAACGGGTCCGATACTCCGCCGCCGCGTTCAAGCGGGCGAGCACCGCGTCGCGGATCGGCTGATTGCGAAAGCCGCTGCTGTCCGGTGGCGGGACAATGCTGCCGAGCCCGTCGTCGAATGCATCGAAGTCGACGCCGAGCGTCCCGCTCGTGCCGGTGAAGCCGGCGACCTCGACCAGCTCGGTCGGCGGAATGTGGGCCTGCGCGATCAGCAGATGGCTGACGAGGGGATCGGCGGCGGGAAACGTGCTCGCGCCTTCCGGGCCGGAAAGAGAAAGCCCTGGCTGTTGTCGAACGGATCGCCCGACGGCGCCGAGAAGCGCGTGTTCCACATGAGCGCCGGGAAAAAGGCGGCGTTGATCACGGTCGGCGTCCGGCGCTGATTCCGCGGCCCGGCGCGGCGTTGGCCGACGCGGTTGTTGCTCTGAACGCCGATCGCGATCGACTGGGTGTCGCCGAAGCCGGTCGACGGCGCATGGCAGCCACCGCAGCTGTTGTCGGAGTGGAGCGCGCCGATCTTGTCGAACCAGAGCAACCGGCCGAGATCGGCGAGCGCGGGATCGAGCGGACGGCCGAGGCGCTGCGTGAGGCTCTGGCCGACGGTGCCCGTGAAACCCTGGTCGGTCAGGACTTGCTGCAGCTGCGTGTCGAGGGGCGATGGTGGTCCCGCCGTGGCGGCGGCGATCGGGGTCAGAGCGAGCAGGAGGAGTGCGAGCAGGGGGCGCAAGAGCATCGCCCTGTCCTGACCGGCGCAGCCAGACTGCGTCAACGCGCATTCGCCTTGGCGGACGGCGTGGGCGGCGGTCAGCCCTGGCGTGGCCCGAAGTAAATGATGGCCATGCCGGCGAGTCCCACCGTCGCGCCGAGCATGTCCCACCGGTCGGGCCGTTGGCCGTCGACCAGCCAGAGCCAGACGATGGCGGTGGCGACATAGGCGCCGCCATAGGCGGCGTAGGTGCGGCCGGCCGGCGAGCCGGGATGGAGCGTGAGGAGCCATGCGAAGAGCGCGAGGCTGAGGGCGGCGGGCGCGAGCAACCACGCAGAGCGGCCATGTCGGAGCCAGAGATAGGGCAGGTAACAGCCGACGATCTCGGCGACGGCGGTCAGGGCGAAGAGGAGGGTCGTCCGGATCATCGCGCGGCGTCCAACACCTCGGCGAGCGTCGCGGCGATGGCGCCGGCGTGGACCTCGTCGAAGCCGGGGAGGTCGGCGTCGGCACGCAGCGCCGCTGCGAGCGCCGGGCGTCGAAGCGGCGCCGCTTGCGGGTCGGACCGCCGGGTGTCACGTGCGACGATCAGCGTCTGCAAGAGCGCGCTGTCGAGCGCATCGATCGCCGTCCGAATGGTCGCGAGTGTGGGCGGATCGCCCGCCACGGCACTGGCGGCGTTGGTGGGCGTGGCTTCCTGCACGGCGCGCGCTGCCGCGATCTGCGCCTCCGCGAGCCGGCGCGCGGCCGCGGCATCGAGTCCCGCGCTCGCGGCGCGCTCGGCCGCGCGGGCGATCACGGTGGCCTCTCGCGCAGGGTCGACGAGCGGCAGGTTGGCGGTCCGCTTCGCAGCCGCGACCGCCGGCATCACGAGCAGCCGACGCGCGGCGAGATCG
>JBDSJB010000194.1:0-3362 GCA_039917665.1 Binatia bacterium | reverse complement strand
CCGCGATGGGAACCAGACACGCGAACGCGGCGACGGCAATGGCAGCACGAAGCTTCATGCGAACGACCCTCCTCGATCCGACGAGATGGAGCGCTTCTAGCGCGATCCGACGAGGGAGTCAGCCCCGGCGCTCGCGATCGTCGTCGCGACCACCCCGACGTCGCCGCCGTTCATGAGCGCGCGGCGCGGAGCAGCTCCACTAGCGCCGCGACCGGCGTTGTGACGGTGACGCGCGAGACCAGCCGCCAAAATGAAAACCAAGAAGAACGGCCGTCCCCCACACATCCTCGATGAGCGGTCCGGAGAGATAGAGGAACAGCATGTTGAAGACGAGATGGACGACGTCGCCGTGCACGAAAAGGTGCGTCAGATAGCGCTCCGCCACCGGCTCGCTCCGAATGAGACCGCGCTCGCCGGGCGCGCTTTCGCGAATCGATGTCAGCCACGCGTTCGTCAGCGGCGCCATTACGACCGACGTCGCACCCGCGCCGGTCTTCTACTTCGCTGAGGGTTACCAACAGCAATACCTGGCCAAAAATCCCGCCGGCTATTGTGGCATCGGCGGCACGGGCGTCGCATGTCTTGCGGGGATCTCAGCTGCCCAGGGGGATTAGACGACCGGACCCGGTCCGGTTTTCGACTATTCTCGACACAATCGCTCCGCCGCAAGCACCGAATCCTCAAAGGATTCGCGGTTCGATCGTCGTTGAGCCTTCCAGCCCGCACCGAGAAGCCGAGACGAGCATGCTTCGAAGAGCGAGCGCAACTCTTCCTACGCGAACGTCAAGAGCTCAAACAGGGCGGATTCCATCGAAATGGTCCTCTGGAAACTTCCCAGGCCGACGGCGGATCGACCACACGGACACCGGCTCGCATACGTGCGCGGCAGGACCGGCAAGAGCGATCATCGACACATTGGATCACGTTCGGAGCCTTACCGCTTCACCGCACGTCTTCTCGAGCGGGACGTCAAGAACGTCCATGGCGACGTTGAAGCGTTGATCCGAAATAGGGCTCATCGATCGCAAGGGCACCTCAGTTCGGGTTCCCTTCGATCAGATCCGCGCGGCCTTCCGTTTGACGCGCGCGGCTTGATCCTCCTCCAGCGATAGCAACCGCGAAGAGCGAGCTCGCGAAGTCACGAAATCGAGTGAAGCGCACGAAGGAGTGTGAGACCTGGAGCCGGCGCGCCTTGCGAGCCGCCGGCAACCGTGGCGTTCCGCCGTTCCCGCGGCGTAGTATCCTCCCGTGTCCAACCTCCCCTCTGGCATCGTCACCTTCCTCTTCACCGACGTCGAAGGCTCCACGCGGCTCGTCCGCGACTTCGGCGATGCCCGCTGGGTGGAACTGCTGGAAGCCCACCGGCAAATCCTGAGACGCGCGTTCTCGGCCAACGACGGCCGGGAAGTCGGTACCCAGGGCGACGCTTTCTTCGCCGTGTTCGCCCGGGCAACCGACGCCGTGGCTGCCGCCATCGAGGGCCAGCGAGCGCTCGAAGCCCATCCGTGGCCCGAAAACCGCCGCGTCCGGGTCCGCATTGGACTCCACACCGGCGAGGCCCTCGCTGACGGTGACAACTACACCGGCCAGGAAGTCCATCGCGCAAGCCGGATCTGCGACGCCGGCCACGGCGGACAGATCGTGGTCTCGAAAACGACCGCCGAGCTCGTGCGCGCCGGCCTGGCCGACGGCACGGTGCTGAACGATCTCGGCGACCATCGCCTCAAGGACATGGGAGACGCGCAGCGACTCTTCCAGCTGACGGCGACGGGCCTGCCGTCGCAGTTTTCGCCGCTGCGTTCTCTCAACTCCGCATCCAATCTGCCGGCCGAACGCTCGAGCTTCGTCGGGCGCCAGAAAGAACTCGCCGCGATCCGGCGCATCCTGGCAACGCACCGGCTGGTGACGCTCACCGGCATCGGCGGATCCGGGAAGACGCGCCTGGCGCTGCAGATCGGCGCCCTCGAGCTCGCGCGCTTCCCCGACGGAGTGTTCTTCGTCGACCTCGCACCGGTGACGGATCCCGAGCTCGTCTCCCACACCATCGCGACCGCGTTCGCGTCATCGTTCGGCGACGCGCTGGGCGGGGACTTCGACGATTCGATCGACGATCGCGTGCTCGCGTCGCTCGCCCGCCGAACGTGCCTCCTGCTCGTGGATAATTGCGAGCACCTCGTGGACACGGTAGCGGCTCTCGTCGATCGCATTCTCGTCGAGTGCCACCACGTCTCCGTTCTTTCCACCAGCCGCGAAGCGCTTGGCCTCGATGGAGAGCAGATCCTTCCGGTTCCATCGCTGGCCGTTCCCGACGACCCCGCGCAGGCCGAAAGCTCCGAGGCGGTCCTGCTGTTCACCGAGCGTGCGAAGGCCGTGAAGCCGGCGTTCGCGCTCGGCCCGGACAACCTGTCGTTCGTCATCGAGATCTGTCGCCGGCTCGATGGCATCCCGCTGGCGATCGAACTGGCCGCCACGCGCGTCGCGCACCTGTCCCCGCGGCAAGTCGCCGAGCGACTCGCGGATCGCTTCCGCCTGCTGACCGGCGGACGTCGGCGCATTCAGCGCCAGCAAACCCTCGCGGCGGCCCTCGATTGGAGCCACGACCTGCTCAGCGAGGAAGAACGGACTCTCTTTCGTCGCCTCGCGGTCTTCGCGGGCGGTTTTTCCCTCGATGCCGCGGAAGCGATCGGCAGTGGCGGCGCCGTCCCTGCCAGTGCCGTGCTCGACATCCTTGGATCCCTCGCAGCCAAGTCCCTCGTCGCCATCACGGAAGACGAGCGAGGCAACGCACGCTACCGCCTTCTCGAGACGGTCCGCATGTACGCGTCGGACAAACTGGCTGCGGCAGCAGAAGCCGAAGCCGTGCGCACACGGCACCGTGACTGGTACCTCGCGTGGCTCGAGGCCATGCCCCTCGAGCTGCTGTCGAGCTCGCTGTCCGCGCTCCGCGTGGCCATCAGCGAGATCGACAATCTCCGCGCGGCCACCGACTGGTGCGTGAGCAACGACCAGCCTCAGTTGCTGGCGCGCCTTTCCACGCGCCTGAGCGATTACTGGGCTTTCGGCAGTGCCTACGAAGAAGGCCGCCGCTGGCTGTTCGAGGCGCTGCGCGGGGGAGATCGACTGGCGACACCCGAGAGAGTTGCCTGTCACGCGATGCTCGCTGGCATCGCGATGACGGGCCTCGATCGCGACAACACGCTGGAGCACGCGAACCGCGCCATAGAGCTTGCGGCCGGGGAAGCGAGTCCGTTTCTCGTGCTCGCTCTGTCGCGCCGCGCTTTTGGCACCTCCATTCTCGCCTCGGCGCCAGGAGCCGACCCGGCGCTCGCCGCCGACGCGCGCCGCGACATCGTCGCGGCCAT
>JBDSJB010000193.1:0-9863 GCA_039917665.1 Binatia bacterium | reverse complement strand
CGCTCGAGCCGCTCTTCCAAAGTGAGACCGCCTTCGGCACCTGCAGGAACGCTGAAGGACAAGCTCCCCACCACGACCGCCGCCGCTGCCACCCAACTTCCGACTGTTCGCTTCCTCATCTCTTTACCTCCTCGGTTTGAATCGCCTCTTTTAGATTTGTTGCTGCATGCCCACGCAATTCGATTGATCCGCTCGACAACGCGCTGCCTCCACTCACCCACTCAAGCCTCCACTGCGCATAGACGTGTCTCTGATGCAGACCTCTCACTCATGCCAGCCAGCAGTTTCGGTCGTGCTGCCGTCCGACTGTGGGCACGCATTGTCAGCGTGCGTTCGTGTGGAGACGCCACCCACGCCAACGATCTCGTCGTTGGCGCGCCGTGCGTATCACGCTTGCTCGCGCGTCGCACACATCGTCCGCCCCACCACCTCATGTCCGCCACAGCGGCGCAAATGTTAGGAAACCTTGCAAGAAATAGCAACCGCCGATCGCGATTGGATCTATACGAGAGCGCAGTATCGGACCTACACAAATTGTTGGGTGTGACCCATATGCGGACCCCTACAAATTGCGCCGACTCGATGTGAGCATCGCTCGTCACATGAATCGCTCTTCATGCGGGGAGGGGTGGACCGCACCTGCGAGGCAGGGCAAAGAGGGTGCCCACAGCTCATGCCAACGCCTCGCGCCGCCGCGCTCGTAGCCGGGATGCTATGTCTTTTGCTGTACGCGCCGCCGGCGGCGCTGACTCCGTTCTTCACCAAAGGTGAGCCGCGCGAGGCCCTCGTCGTCCGCAACATGCTCGAGGACGGCGACTGGCTTCTACCGAAGCGGGCCTCGGCAAACGGTTGGACGATCGCGTCCAAGCCGCCCTTCTTTCATTGGCTCGGTGCTGTCGCTTCGGTCGCCGGGGGCGCGGCAACCGAGTGGACCGTCCGCCTTCCGTCGATCCTGCTCGCGACCGCGACGGTCGTCGCTGTCGGAATCGTCGCCAACGGATCCCTCGGATCTCTCGCCGCGTGGACGGCCATGCTCGTCACCGCGTCGACGTTCGAGTGGGTCCGGGCCGCTTCGACGGCGCGGGTCGACGGCACGCTGACGGCGCTCATGACGATCGGAACCCTCGTGTTCTATCGCGGGCTGATCGCCGGCGGCCTCACGCGCGTCGAGGCTCTCGTGGGCTACGGCGCGCTCGCGTGCGCAGCCCTCACCAAAGGACCCGTCGGTTTCGTCCTACCGGGACTCGTCCTGCTCGCGGCACTCGTCATCCAAGGAGAGATCCGCCTCATCCCCAGATTCCGACCCGTGCTCGGCGGCGCGCTGATCCTGACGATCGTCGGAGGGTGGTATGCGCTCGCCGCCGGCCTCGGGGGTGATTCGTTCGTGCAGAAGCAGATCCTGAAGGAGAACGTCTTCCGCTTCGTCGGGGTCACCCGCATGAAGAGCGGGCACTCGCACCCGTTCTACTACTACGTCCCGACCCTGCTTTCCGGGCTCCTACCATGGACGCCCTTCGTGCTGGCCGCGATCGTGGCGGCGATCCGCAACCCGACGGCGCGACGGGACCCCCGAGTCGCATTCCCGCTGACGTGGCTGGTCGTCGTCTTCGTCTTCTACTCGATGGCCGATGCCAAGCGGAGCGTGTACCTGCTGGCCCTGTACCCCGCGGCCGCGCTCGTGACCGGTTGGTGGTGGCAGCAGGTCGTTCGCGGTGCGGAGCCGGCACGCTGGCTCGACGGGAAGGCCATGCGTGTCGCCGTCGGCCTGCTCTGCGCCGTCTCGGTCGTGCCGCTCGTGTCGGCGATCGCCGAAGGCATGGGCCTCCAGCCGCTGACGCTCCTGGCGCCGTTCCTCGCACCGAAGGATCGCGCCAATCTACCGCTCGTGCGCGGCATTATCGATGCGCACCTGCTGCTCGTGCTGGCGGGCTCGGCGACCTTGGTCGGTGCGCTCCTGTTCGCGCTGCGGGCGATGCAGCGCCGCGAGCCCACCCGGCTCCTCGGTGCCTGCGCCGTCTTCGCGACCGCGCTCTGGACCTTGGTTTTCACGGTCTTCCAACCGGATCTGGCACGACAACGGACGCTCGCACCGTTCGTCCGGCAAGCGACGGCCATTGCTGACGGCCATCCGCTCGCGTTCTACCCGCGGAGCTTCGATTTCGGGGCGATGTTCTACGCGCCGGCGGGCACGCACCACTGGAAGCCCGGCCGCCACGCCGGGCCGGGCCCACACTATCTCCTGATCTGGGACACCGAGCTCGCCGAGCTTCCGGACGCTGATCGCGCCAAGCTCGAGGTCTTGGCGACGAGCGAAGGGACCGACCCGCGCGGTCGGCAGCATCTGATGTTGGTACGTCGCGCGTCCTGACGCGCGGCCGCGATCACATCAGAACGGGTATTCGAGTCCGGTGAAGACGGCGGGACCCTGCTCGCCGAGACCGATGTCGACGAAGCCGACGACCTGCGGCCGGACGACGCCGCGGAACCCGAGGCCTCCGACTGGGTGCAGATCGTTGAACGGCGAGTTGCGCGAGGATCGGAACACCTGGCCGAAGTCGAAGAACGGCGCGAGCTCGATCTCGGCGTTCACCCCGAAGATCTGACGATCGTAGACGCGGGTGCGGAGCTCGGCAGAGGCGAAGAAGCTGTTCGTGTCGACGAATCGTCCGCTACCGAATCCCCGCAGGCTGCGTCGTCCACCGATGTCGTTCTGTTCGTAGAACGGCACGTCGTCGTTGCTCTGCAGATAGTTGATGCGGCTGTGCATCGCGAGCACGAACCGCTCGCGGAAGGGAATGAACTTCCGGACCTCCGCCCCGTACTTGATCGCCGTGAACGAGCTGCCGAGAGCGCGGGGAATGAATTCGGCAGTGAACAGGCCGAAACCGCCCTGGCGCGGAATGTTGGTGTCGTCACGGCTGTCGTAGAGAAAGCCGATTTCTTGGCCGACCATCGTGGCGCCCCTGAGGCCCGGCGTGTCCGGATGCTCCTCGCCGATGAACGGAAATTCGTCGACGCCACCCTTCCGGACGCGGAAGACGCGTACCCGCGACTGATACGTCAGCTCGATGGTCGGCTGGAGCCGATAGTTCAATCGCACGACGCCGATGCCTTCGCGGGCGGTGTAGTTCGACTCATCCTTCTCGGACGAGCCGTTGCCGAATCCGAAGAATCGCTCGGTCGAATCCTGCTCGTACTCGAGGTTGGCCGAGAGCCGCAGGCGATCCTGCCAAAACGCGTTGTCTTGGTAGATGAACTCGTAGTCCTCGTCGATGTGCTGCGACTTGCGGACGACGATGCTCCACTTCTTGTCGAGGGACGGGAACCCGAAGAGGCGAAACGCAGGGAAGACGCCCGTGATCTTGTTGTACCGAACGTCGGGCGCGAGGATGTACTTGATGATCTTCTGCTCATCGAGAAAGAGCACGACCGCCAACGCACCGTACGTGTTGCCCTCGTTGGGGTCGGTGAGGATCTCGGGGAGCGGAATGTAACTGCGCTGGAGCGCGCACACGCGCGCGGGAGCGAGCACCGCCTCCACGACGAGCAAACCGAACAAGAACGTCGTCGCGAGCGCCCGCATCACCACGCGTTTTCGATGCCTGCAATCATCTTCGATTGCAACAAACTACGACGCGCATTCCTTGCTGGCGCGAGTACCGGCTGTTAGGCTCCGCGCGGCTTCGCGCCACGCTGCATGTCGCTCTCAGTCCCAGCTCCCGACGGCTCCGACGACCCCACCCTGTTCGAAGCGCGGGGTACGTGGTCTCCCGAGTCGTCGCCGTCGTCGACGAGCTCCGCACAGCTCGCGCTCGCACTACTGGGGTTCGTGTTGCTCGGCCTGTTGATCTACCAGGCGGGTCCGCGCGAGCTCCTGCAACACCTTCGCGTGCTCGGCTGGTGGGCACCCGTCATTTTTCTCCCCTACGCATTCTCATCGGCGTTCGATGCGGCGGGCTGGCGCGTGACGTTCGTGCAGTTCCGCCCGGCACTCTGGCTCTTGTATCTCGCGCGCTTGGTCGGCGAGGCGATGAACAGCCTCACGCCGATGGCGTATCTCGGCGGTGAACCCGTGAAAGCCTTCGTGTTGCAACGCTTCGGCGTTCCGCTCACCGAAGGTGCGACGTCGGTCATTCTCGCCAAGACCGCGCTCACCGTCGCGCAAATCGCTTTCGTCATCGTCGGCGCCGCGCTCTTCATGATTCGTAGCCATAGCGGGATCTCGATGATCCCAACGCTCGTGGTCCTGGCACTCGCCGGCATCGGCGTTGCGGCGCTCCTCGTGCTCTTACAGCGCCGCGGCCTGGTCGCGTTCGTGACGCGATTGATTCGCCGCGTGATGCCGCGGGCGCGGCTCGCCGCACGTCTGGCCGAACGCGCACCCGAGATCGACGAGCGGCTGCGCTCTTTCTACGGCGCGCGACCGCGCGCGGCGGCCGCCTCGGTGGCCTTTCACTTCATCGGCTGGATCACGGGTGCCGCCGAGGTCTTCGCGATCATGATGCTGATCGGCCATCCCGTCAGCGTCGGCGATGCCATCATCGTCGAGGCGCTCGCGCAGCCGATGCGCCTCGCCGGCATCTTCATCCCGGGGACGATCGGGGTGCAGGAGGCCGGTGGCATGGTGATCTTCGGCATGCTCGGGCTTCCACCCGAGCTCGGTCTCGCCATGATGTTGTTGAAGCGCGTGCGCGAGATCGGGTTCAACCTGCTCGGGCTCGCGCTAATGACGCGACTCCGCCCGAGCAGTCCACCCGCGTAGCGCCTACGGCACGAGGCGGCTCGACAGATAAATGTCCGAGTTGCCAAGCCGCGTGTCTTCCCACACGACGTAGCAGTGCGCGCCACCGGTCGTGTCTATCGCGACGGCCGGAGCGGTTTGTCCGCTCGGACCCGCCGCGGTGTCGTCGACCCGCTCGTCGCCGCTGAACGTGGCGCCGCCGTCGACGCTGCGTTTGAAGTAGACGTCGTTGGTGCCGTTCCGGTCGTCCTGCCAAGCGACGCACAGCGTGCTGCCGGCGTTCTTCAAGTCCGGATGCGATTGGGTGGTCGGCGTGTCGGTATCCGGATCGAAACCGAGGCGTGAGTCATCGAGCTGCTGGCTCGCCCGAAACGCGTTCGCGCTTCGTTTGGTCGCCTGCGTGAAGAAGATGTTGCTGTCGACCTCGCGGGCTCGGAGGTCGGTCCAGGCCAGGCTCGCGATGCCACTCTTGGGATCGACGACGATGCTCGGATCGGTATTCACGCGCTCGAACCCCGTGAAGTCGTCGACGCGCACGTTCTTGGCCGGACGCTTTTGCGTCACCGACGGTCGCGCGAAGAAGATGTCCCAGTTGTAATTCCGGAAATCCGCCCAGGCGACGAATACCCGTCGGCCCCGGATCGCGACCGTCGGACGCCACCGATTGTCGAGCTTCACCGAAAGCGGGTCGGTGACGACGCCGCGGCGCACCCCAACGTCGTCGACACGGACGCTCGGACGAAACGTCGCGCCGAGATCGTCGCTGTGGGCGAGATAAACGTGCTCGAACTGCACGCCGTCCGCGCCCGGATCGCGCTCGTCGATCCAGACGACGGTCGGGTCGCCCGTGCGGTCGGCAACGACCTGCGGCGTCCATTTGCCGAATGCGTCGCCGCCGCTGTCGACACGAACGTCGGGCCCGAGCCTCGTCCCAGCGAGATCGAAGCGCGCCAGCATGATGCGGCCCACGTCGTCGTTCCGCCCCGCCACGAGCTCCTGCCACGTCACGAACAGGAGTTTGCGCTCGGCGACGACGGTGACGTGCGGGAAGAGCTCGACGACGGTGCCGGCCGGATGGCTGCTGACCTTCACGTTCGCCCCGAAGCTCGCGCCGCCGTCGGTGCTGATCGCCATGTAGACGTTCTCGAAACCGTCACGATCGTCGTCCCAGACCACGTAGACCGCCCCGTTGGCCGCGGCGATGCCGGGGTGCCGCTGGGTTGTCGGCGCCCCCTCGGGAGCGTTTACCTGGACGTTCGCGCCGAACGCCGTCGGAACGCGCGGCCCCGGATCGGGCGTCGAGAGCACGCGGTCGCCCGGCGTGTCGAGATCACGGAAAACGACGCTTTCTCGGTAACCGCCGCGACACGCGCCAACGGTCAGCGTCGTCGGACAGAGCGTCGGGGATTTTGGCTTCAGCAAATCGCCCGTCGCGACCAGCTGCGCCCGGCGCTGAGCGAGCGTGAGTCCCGGATTGCCGATGGCCGGATCGTCGATCACCCAAGGGGCGATCCCGAGAAACCCGGTATCGGGGTTCTGTCCGATCCACGCGTTCATCGCCGACAACGGCCCGGGCGCGCTGCCATCGCGTTTGCCGATGATCGTGCTTTGGCCGTCGAAGGTGGTGTCGATCAGGTTGCCGACGAGCGTCGGGGTCACGTTGTACAGAAGATTCGGGAATCGCTGCACCGCGCCGAACCCGCCCTCTTTGAGCACGTTCGGTCCGTCGTCCGAATCGCTGAAGGCCCACGAGCTGAACGCTTCGGATTGGATCAGCAAATTGGCGCGCTTCGCGTCGTAACGCTCGTTGACGTCGACCATCCATGCGTCCTTCGAAATCACGACGCCGAGACGCCCGAGCGGCGTGTCGAGGACGTCGAGATCGCGCACCGGGGAGGGCGCGATCGCGAGCAGGTCGTTCTCGAGCGGCACGAGGTACGACTTGTTGATGCTGCCGCGCAGGAGGCCGCTGGTCATGCTGGGAGCCGCTATGACGCCGCCGCTCCCGTCAGGAACCATGACCTCGCCGTCGGGGCGAAAGATGATCGTCGTGTTGTGGACCTCGGGCGCCATCGCCTCGTAGGCGTAAGGGCGAAGCGGCTCGTCAGAATCGCGCAATCGATTGACCAGGGTCGGATCGTCGGCACTCTCGACGCGCCGGGCTTCGGCGATGTTGACACCGGCGCTCACGTAGATGTCGTAGGTCATTGCAATGTCGCGATAGGTTTCGAACACGACGCGATAGTTGACGTCGGTCAGGGCCAACAACAACGCGCGAAACATCTCGAGCCCGGGGAACTTCGAGCGGTAGTAGAGGATGCGGCTATTATAAGTGTTGAGCAGGGCCAGAAACGCACCGCCCGTCGAGATCGAGCTGCGCGCCACCGCACCCCTGGACCCGGTCATGGCGGCGACCAACCCGACGTCTTCCGGAAAATTCACCAGCACGAGGGGCGGCGCAGTCGGATCGGCCGGCTGGATGTGGCTGACGACGTCGTCGAGCCCGGCCTGCACGTAGTCGCCGCGGTTCGGGAAGCTCCCGTCCACGAGGGCGAACATCTTGTTTCGGAAGGCCTGGACGTTCACCACGTCCTCGACCCGCACCTCGTTCCCGACGGCGAAGACCCGAATGGTCGCGGCCTGGGTAGGAGTAGCAACGACGAGAGCGAGGACGAGCAGGGAGGGGAGTAACCGCGGCACCATGGGAAACCTCCAAGGGCCTTTCTGGCACAGCCCCCTGGACCTGCAAAGTGAGAAATGCTGACCCCGCGAACGCCATGGCGGGACCGCCGGATCCGGCATCCTCCGCACGCCCGGCAGGATTCACGTAGGCGCGACCTGTGTGGTAGCTTCGTCGAGTCATGAGCGCTGACAAGAACGTGACCGAGAAGATCCTTCACGTGCTGCGACCGTATGCTTCCAACTGGAGCGGCACGCTCGGTCGCGGCGACCTCGTGATTCCTCAGCGCGAGATTCCGCGCGTGATTCACGAGATCCTCGACGCCGTCCACGAGCTCACCGACGCGCGGCGCGAGGCGACGGAAGGCGAAGTCTTTCAAGTGCTGATGGAGTCGCGCCGCCTGCCGTCCGTCCAAGATCAGCTGAGCGCGCTCCGGAAGCGCTTCCTGATCGTCGCGCGCTGATCCGTCAGTCGACGCCGCGTGGCCGGAAGCGCGTCTCGTCGACCTCGTAGCAGGCGCAAATCGCCGCCGCGGCATCGGCGAGGGCTCCGAGCTTCTCGGCATCGAGCACGCCCGTCGCGAGGAAGTCCGCGTCGAACCACGTGCTGGACACGAGGAACGTCCGCGGATCGCGCACCTCGCTGAGTTCGAGGTACTGCAGCTCGAACAGGTAGCGAACGAGCATGCGGAAGAGCTGCGGTGGCGGGTACGCGAAGCGCAGCGTGCGAATGTTGTGGCGGATGTAGGTCTCGATCTCGTTCCGATCGAGGAAGCGTTGCGCGAGGATATTCGCTTGGTAGTCCGAGATCCGGGCGAGAAAAGATCGCGCGAGCCCGATGCCGCCGCCGGCCGCGGCGACATCCTGCGCCGTCATCGTCCGCATCGGCGCCGGCAGCGCCGCGATCACTCGATCCAGCTCGTCCGCGAGCCGCGCTTGCCGCGCCGCGAGCACCCCTTCGCCGTCTCGACACGGCACCCATCCGGCGTCCACCGCGAGATGGGCCCACTCGTGCACGGTCCGCGCGCCGAGCATCGACCGCGCGTACGGCAACGCCGGCCCGCAGTAACGCTCCATGCCGCGTTCGTCGAGATCGTACGCGATCAACCGGCGTTCGCGGTGAAGATAGCTGTAACCCCCCTGCTCGGTCTCGGGCGCCGCCATCGGCAGAGCATCGGGCTCCGCCAGCGCCGCGAGAAACGCGCGGGTGTGACGTGCGACGACGCGAAGATCCTCGGCGATCGACGCCACGGCCCCCGCATCACCGCGCTTCAGCGCCGAGCGCAGCGCGCCGATCCGGTCCGGGTGATCGGGGTCCCACAAGACGCGCCCGCGCTCCGCGGTGACGAGCACGGGCGGCGCATCGGTCGCAAGCCACCCGGCGAGGTCGGCGACGCTGGCATTCGCTGACGTGCTCCAGGCGCGGCGATAGGTTTCGACCGCTTGCCGCGCGGCCGCCGTCACCGCGTCGACGAGCCCGCGCGGCTCGTGTTCCAGCGCTTGCGGAACCAACAGGCCCGTTCCGGGTATCGCGCGATGCGGGCTCACGACGAGTGGCGGATCGAGCGCCTCGTGGCGTAGCCGACGCAACCACGGCAGCGCGTTCGCGATGGCGACCAAGCCGGCCGCGTCCGGACGGGACGAGCGCGCGGCCGCCGCCGCGAAGGCCGCACATTCTTCCTCGGTTCGATCGAACCACCAGATCGCGTTGTGCAACGCCGCGAGCGTCACCTCGCCGGTGAGCGCCATGCGGTCGCCGTGCGCGAAGAGATACGCCGCGAGCTCGGGATTCGAACATTCCGGATCGAAATCGCTCGCGTAGAGCATCCATGCGCTCGTGTTGAGCAGCTGCACGTACGGTCGAACGCTTGCGGGCTCGTCGACGACGGCGACGTGACGGATGCGGGGCGCCATCCACGTTCGCGTGCGGCCGGCGAGCGCGGCGCTCCGCGACCAATACAGCTGAAACGAGCGGTCGAAGAAGTCGACTCGCTCGCTGGTCCAGGCGCGTTGCGCGATCAGGAGATCGGCCAGCTCGCGGCTCATCCCCGACGGAGCGAGGTGCTCGATCGGAATCAGGATGAGCCGCGAATCGGCCAAATAAAAATCGGCGAGCGTCATCACGCGACGACGCTACGCCCAAGTCTCAGACGAAGCCCAGATCGAAATTCGCCGTGCGCCAGTAATGCGCGGGATCGGAGATGGCATCCGGCGTACTGTCGAGGGGCAGCAGACCCTGCACGGTTCCTTGCGGCAGGTTCACCCAGTGCTTCAGGATCGTCCCGTAGACGTCGCGGAAATCGGTGGACCGGAAGCTGTTGGCGTTTTGCGTGTACTCGGTGTTGCCCTCGTCATCGAGGGCCGCATCGTTGATGTTGGGGTGATTGCCGTACACGCCGCCGTTGACGCCACCGCCGATGATGAGCATCGGGCCCTGCGAGCC
>JBDSJB010000192.1:0-3969 GCA_039917665.1 Binatia bacterium | reverse complement strand
CACGGCGCCGTTCATCGTCATCGACACCGACATCTTGTCGAGCGGCACGCCGTCGAAGAGGATCTTCATGTCCTCGACCGAGTCGATGGCGACCCCGGCCTTCCCGACGTCGCCGACGACGCGCGGGTGGTCCGAGTCGTAGCCCCGGTGGGTCGCGAGATCGAACGCGACCGACAACCCCATCTGCCCCGCCGCGAGGTTCGCTCTATAGAAGGCGTTCGACTCCTCGGCGGTCGAGAACCCGGCGTACTGCCGGATCGTCCACGGCTGGCCCGCGTACATCGTGGCGCGTGGGCCTCTAATGAAGGGGAAGGTCCCGGGCGTCGTGTCCGTGAAATCGAGGTCTTGGACGTCCGCCGCGGTGTAGAGCGGCTTGACGTCGAGGCCTTCGGGGGTGTGCCAGATGAGGCCTTCGGGGCCTTGGCCCTTGCGTTCCTTGGTGGCGAGCTCGGTCCAGTGCATCAGGTCGGCGGGCGTCTTGGGGTCGGCCATAGGGGCCAAGATCCACCATCCGGCGAGGGCGTTCAACCGGCGACGATTCCCATCGCTGTCCCGACGGTCGCGGGGGTTCAACCGCCGCAGGAAGCGGCTACTCGTCGTCTCGCGTCCTAGTTTCGTGGCGTATACGCGAACCCTCGTGGTACCGTCCGACCTCGTGAGTCACGCGACCCGCGGATCCGAACCGGCCCCGCGAGCGATGTCCATCGACGAGTGGACGGAGCTCCCGGAGGATGAGTCCGGTGAGCTCGTGGACGGCTACCTCCAGGAGGAGGAATTGCCGGGTCTGCTGCACGAGCTCGTGGTGGCATGGCTGCTCCGCGTTTTAGGGTCATGGGTCGCCCCGCGCGGCGGCCTCGTGTTCGGGTCCGAAGCAAAGTTTGCGATCTCATCCCGTCGCGGCCGGAAGCCCGACCTCACGATGTATCTCCCTGGTCACCCCCCACTGCCGCGTCATGGGGCGGTTCGCGTGCCGCCGGACGTGGCCGTCGAGATCGTGACGCCGACGCCGCGTGACGTTCGTCGCGACCGCGTGGAAAAAGTCGACGACTACGCCGTCTTCGGGGTGCGCTACTACTGGATCGTCGACCCCGAGCAGCAGACGCTCGAAATCTTCGAGCTCGGAAGCGACGGCCGCTACGTGCGCGCGCTCGGCGCGACCGGAGGAATGCTCACGACCGTACCAGGCTGCGAGGGTCTGACGCTCGCCCTCGACGAGCTTTGGCGCGAGACCGAGAAGCTCGTCGCCACCGAACCCGAATCGCGCTGAGTTTCGAGCTGAGCCCAGCGGAACCCACGCGGCGATACCCCCGTCAGCACGCTAGTTGACGCAGGGCCCCTTCGGCACGAAGCGTTTCCCGATGGTACCGTCGAGTCGGCAGATCTCCATCGCGTTGGTCACGAAATTGCCGACGCACGTGCCCTTGGCCGCGATCGGGCCGAGCCCGGAGTCCCTCTTGCCCTGCGACGTGCAGAGAATCGAGCCTTCCACGACGACGCCGGTGAAATCGAAGAGATCCGCCCTGCAAACCTTCGCGAACTTCGCCGGATCGGTCCCGGCCTCCTGGATGCTCTTGCACGTGCCGTTCTTCGCAAAAGCGCGGTCGGGATTGCCGTTGCAACGGAACGCGACGTTGATCGAGCTGTCCACTGCTCCGTAGCTGAAGGCGTACGCCGAGGCCTGCTCGAGTGTGATGTTCAGCATCTTCGCGATGAGTGCCGAGCCCGAGAGCTTCGTTTTCTGGACGGTGAACTTACCGGTGTTGGGATCGAAGCACGTTGCCTTCAGCTTCAGCTCGAAGAAATCCGCGTGAGCGGAAAGGGGGATGAAGATCGTCGCGCAAGCCAGCAGCATCCACAGGCAGAACACTTTCATGCGAGGCTCCTTCCGCGGCGACCCTCGCACAAATCTTGGTCGTAGCGCTACGCGCGCCGGGCCACGACGCCGATTCAGCCCTCGCCCGACCGCATCCACCGCTGCACGCTCGCGGCGTCGAGCCTGAAGCTCGCGGCAACGCGCCCCCTCCGTAGCGGCTCGTTCGTCGCGTCGTCGAACAACGACAGGATCGCGTGGGGCTTGTCGTCGTCGGGGGCGAGGTCGAGGTCGGCTCTGATTTGCCCGCTTGCGATCGACGACGGCGCATCGTCGACGAGTGTGATCGAGCGATGGAGCCGGGCCCGGGCCGATTGCTCATGGCGCCACAGCACCTCGCTGGCGGTCTTCACCAGCGTGAGGAAGGCCGCCTGATCGAGCGACTTCGGGTTCTTGTCGCGTCCCATCGTGGGCAAGCTCACCCTGACCCAGGAGACGATGGAATGCCGCCACCCACTGCGGGCAAGGTGCTGATCGCTCCCTAGCGCGCCCCCGACCGCTGCGAGGTCACTGCCTCGACATCGCGCGGCCGCTCGAACGACAGGGTGAACGAGAACGTGCTTCCGAGTCCGATCGCGCTGTCCAACTGTAGCTCGCCGCCCATCAGCCGCACCAAGTCCCGACAGATCGTCAGCCCCAGACCGGTGCCGCCGAACTTGCGCGTGGTGCTGCCGTCGGCTTGCGTGAAGCTCTCGAACACGGCCGCCTGCCGGTCGGACGGAATGCCAATGCCGGTGTCCCGCACGGCGAACTGCAGGTCCATGCGCATCGCCGTGGCGCGCAGCAGCTGGACACGAACGTCGATGCCGCCGCGCTCGGTGAATTTGATCCCGTTTCCGATCAGGTTCAGCAGGACCTGACGCAGACGTGCCGCGTCGCCGGCCAGCAACGGCAGCACTGCGCTGTCGACCTGGCGGGTGAGCGTCAGCCCTTTCGCGGCCGCCGAGGACCCCATCAGCGCCGCTACCTCGTCGACCGTCGCACGTACGTCGAATCGCTCGATCTCGAGCGTCATCTTCCCGGCCTCGATCTTCGAGAGGTCGAGCAGGTCGTTGATGATCGTGAGTAGTCCGAGTGAAGCTGCTCGAACGCGGTCCATGTAGTGGCGCGTCTCGGTGTCGAGCGGGCGGTCGAGCGCCATCTCCGTCATGCCGATGATGACGTTCATCGGCGTGCGAATCTCGTGACTGGTGTTGGCGAGGAACTCGCTCTTGGCGCGTGCCGCTACCTCCGCGCGGTCGCGCGCGCACGTCAACGCCTCTTCCGCCTCCTCCTGTCCGGCGAGGAACGTGTAGACGAGCGCGAGGGCCGCGATGACGAGCGTGACGTGGGCGTTGATGGCGAAAATGATGCGCATGTCCGCCGGCAGAAGCGTCGGCGGCGTGAGACCGTGGATCTCGAGATACGAGTAGGCGGCCTCCGCCACGATCGCGACCACGCCGTAAAAGGCCGCTCCCCGGCGTCCGAGAATCAGTCCCGCCGCCAGCGGTGGGACGATCGCCCAGCCGTGCCCCGGCGCGAACAACCCGCCGAGATGCAACGTCAGGTAGATGAGCAACGCCGATAGGTTCGCGACCAGCATGTGCCCGGGAACCTGGAGATCGGTATTGCGCCGCAGTCGCATCATCGCGAGCACGGCCACCAGGCAAGCCGCCAAGACGGCGAGCGCGGCGGCGTGCATTCCGGCGCCTGCGTAAGCCGCGATGTTGGGCGGACCCGTGAGGATCAGGCTGAGCGCGCAGCCGTTGAACGTGCGTACCCGCCGCATGAGCGAGGCGTCGGCGAAGCGGACGTCGTCGCGGGAGATTCCGCTGTCGATGACGTTGCGAAGCGCGGCGCGGAACGTCGTCCTCGGCTGCCGCGCAGGATCGACGACGCCCGACCAGGGCGCCGCTGACGGTGCCGGCGGCGCCGGATCGCACGCCTCGGAGACGCCGCGCGCCTCCGGCTCGTGCCTTGGAAGTGTCTTTGCGAAGTCGATCGTCATATTTCTGCCGCCGCGAAGTCCGGGTTTCCCAGTGCGGGCGCCCAACGGCGACTTCGCAAGAGCAACTGTGGTGCCATTTGCCTATGGGTCGAGCGGGGCGGGCCGCTAGCGC
>JBDSJB010000191.1:0-5212 GCA_039917665.1 Binatia bacterium | reverse complement strand
GCGCTACTGGTGGGCGCGGCTGGCACGGCGGCGCTCTGGAAAGTTTCGGCCGTCCCGACGACGGCGTCCCTGATGGCGCTCTACATCTGGACGGGTCTCCTGGCGTCGGTCGTGGTGACGCAGTTCTGGGTCCAGCTCGGTGAGCAGATGGACGTCGGGCAGGCGAAGCGCGCGTATCCGGTCGTGGCGAGCGGCGCGATGCTGGGCGCCACGGTGGGGTCCGCGCTGGCGGGCGCGGCACTGCGGTTCGAGGCGCCGCGCTTCTTGCTGGCGCTCGCGGCCGTGCTGTTCGCCGTCGCGGCCATTCTGCCGGCGTTCGTACGCAACGACGTCGTCGTGACTGCGCCGGAGCCGGCCGCCGTCGATGCCGAGGCCCCCGGTTTGCGAGAGATGCGCGCCGACCCGTATCTGCAGCGGATCCTGTGGTTGGCGTTGATCGGCCCGATCATCGGGATGGGGGTCGATTTCATCTTCAAGAGCATCGTCACCCGCGAAGTCGGCCGCGCGGAGCTCGGGCCGTTCTTCGCGCGCTACAACACCATCGTCAACGCCACCGCGCTGGTGTTCCAGGTGACGATCGCGCCGCGCCTGCTGCAGAGCCTGGGGGTGGTGCGGAATCTGTGTCTGTTGCCGGCGTCGCTCGGGCTCGTAGCGGCGGGGGTGTCCGGGACCGCGGCCTTGCCCGCCGCCCTGCTGCTCCGCGGCACCGACGGCGTGCTCCGCCATTCGCTTCATCGCTCGGCCACCGAGATCCTGTTCCTGCCGCTGGCCCCCGCCACGCGCGGGGCGCTGCGCGGGCTGGCGGAGTCGATCGGGCAGCGCGGGGGCCAGGTGCTGGGGTCAGTGCTGATCCTCGCCGCGCTGGCGTTCGGGGCGTCGCCACGGCAGCTCTCGGCCGGCGTCGCCGTGTTGTGCGCGGTTTGGCTGTTCGGCTACCTCGACCTGCAGCGCCACTACCTCGAGCGCTTCCGCGCGCAACTCCGGGCCCTCAGTACCGGCGAGGACGCCGGTGTCCCGGAACTCGATCTCCAGTCGCTGGAGACCTTGGTGGCAACGTTGAGCGCTTCGAACGACGGCGAGGTGATCGCGGCTCTCGACCTGCTGGCAACCTACGACCGGACCCGATTGGTGTCGCCGCTGATCCTCTACCATCCGTCCGCGCTCGTGGTCCTGCGCGCGCTGCAGCTCTTCGACGGCGTGGCGCGGGATGACGTACAGGCGATTCGTCGTCGCCTCCTCGATCACACCGATCCAACGGTGCGTGCGACGGCGTTGCGGGCCTACGTCGCGAACGGTGGGGATCGCGCCGTCGTTCGCAAGCGCCTGCAGACCGACCCGTCGTCGTTGGTTCGTACCACCGCGCTCGTGCTCTGGATGGGAGGGGACGACACGCCGGAGCAGGAACTGCGCGAGCTGGTGGCCGATCTCGTCTCGCTCCCCGACGAAGCGTCGCGTCTCGCCGTCGCCAGCACGCTGGCGGAGCTGCCGATGCGGGTCATCGTGCCGGTCGCCCGTGGTTTGCTGACGGACGCGACGTCCGCCGTGCGCAGGCAGGTCGCACGCACCCTCTCCACCGAGCCCACCGTCGACGGCATCCCGTTGCTCACCGAGCTCCTGGCGCTGCCCGACTGTCGCGCGGCGGCGCGCGCCGGCCTGCTGGCGCTGGGTGCGCCAGCGCTCGACCATCTCGCCCGGACGCTCGAAGATTCGACGTCGTCGCCCGCCGTGCGGCGCCACCTCCCGCGCACGCTCAGTCGCTTCGGCACGGAGCGCGCCGCTACGGTGCTGGTCGAGCAGCTCATGCGGGAAGAGGACGGTCGCTTGGTCAACAACATCCTGCGCGGTCTGGGACGCCTGCGGGCCGATCACCCCGAGGTGCCTGTCGACCAACGGGCGCTGGTGACGGTGGCGGAGCGCTTCCTGCACCGCATGATCGAGTTGCTGGTGTACCAGGTCGCATACGATCTGGGGGGCGCGGCGGACCCGGAGGATCTACTCGGCCCATTGATCGCAGAAGAGCGCCAGCACGCGCTCGAGCGGGTGTTCCGCGTCCTGCAGATCATCGAAACCCGCGAGGAGTTTGCCAGCCTCCACGCTGCGCTCACCGGCGACGTCGACGGCGCGCGGGCCGGCGCGCGCGAGGTGCTGGGGCACGTGCTCGACGGCCCGTTTCGCGACGCTCTGCTCGCGATGACCGACGGCATTCCGGCGGTGGAGCAGTTGCGCGTCGCTGCCGCGGCGTGGCCACTGCCGATTGCCGATGTGGCGCTGGCGGCGGCCCAGCGGGAGGACGATGGCAGTAGCCTCTCGCTCGACACGCCGGCGCTCGCGGCGGTGACCGATGCGCTGTGCGCAGATTCGAGCGCGATCCTGTCGAGTGTCGCGCGCTATCACCTGGGGCGCCCCAAGGTGTCCGCGACCACCTTGCCCGTGGAGACACCACGTGCCGCTGGTTGAAGACGGCGCCAGTGGAGTCGAGCGCCTGCTGGCGATCAAAGCGCTGCCGCTGTTTGCCGACGTGCACGCCGACGAGCTGGCGGTGATCGCCGAGCGCACGCGCGTACACGAGTTCCAGCCTGGCGATACTGTGGTCGCGAACGAGGACGGCCCGATCACCAGCATGCATCTGGTGCTCGAAGGGCGTGTGACGGAATATCGCAACGGCGAGCTCTTTCGGGTGCACGAGTCGCTGCGCGTGGTGGGCGGAGTCGACGCGTTGGCACGGACGGCGACGGCCGTGCGGGCAGTCGCCGACGTCGCGACTCGCACGCTGGCGATCGACCGCGCAGATCTGCGCGACATCCTGGAGGACAACTTCAACGTGTTGTCGGTGGCACTGCGGGGCGTGGCAGCGGCGACGGTTCGCCTGCGACGACGGTTGTTCCCGTCCGCCGGTTTCGAAGCCGGCGGTGGAGACGAGGTGCGACACGCCCTCGCACCGGCGCTGGATGAGCTGGGAGCACGGATCGCGTTCCTGCGACGGACGACGTTGGGCAGAGCGAAGATCCGAACGCTGGGACTGCTCGCCCGCGACGCCGAGCTGCTTGATCTGGGAGCCGGCGAGCCACTGTGGAAGTCGGAGCACGCCGCGGACCACGCGCTGGTCGTGGTGCGCGGCGTCGTGGCGTGCACGACCGTGGACGGCCGGCAGCGCTTCGCGCTCGGCCCGGAGACGATCGCGGGGCTGGAGGAGACGCTGGCCGAGGCGCCTCGCTGGTACGATGCCACCGCGCGCGAAGCGGTTTCGGCGATGCGACTCACGCGTGCGGCCATCGCCGATGCGCTGGAGGACGACTCCGATATGGCGCTCGACGCGTTGGCCGCTTTGGCCACGGTCGCCAGCGAGCTCCGCGACCGGGTCGCCCGGGAAGGTACCGGAGACGCCTGATCGCTCGAGGTCGGTGCGCACGCGATCGCGCCGGGCGCCGCGTCTGCAGGGTCGTACCCGAGATCGACGAAGCGTAGCGCGCTCGAGTCGAAGTAGGTCTCGCTGGTAAAGCCGAAGCGGCAGCGCGAGATCGTACCTCCGAGCGGGAAGGGCGATCTTCACGCCGACGTCGGCGTTGTTCTGGGTGCCGACGTAGGCGAGCGTCGCGGCGTTGCCCACGAAGCGCGCGCCACTGAAGCTCGCCGGCCGACGGCGACACGGGAAGGATGCCGAGGTTCTCGACACACGGTCCCGAGCTCGGACACGTTGGCTGCGCGCATGTGACGCAGCGTACGATCGAGAGGGTGGTCTTGACGCCCGCCGCCGCTGTCGAAAGCTTCGTGAGTCGAGCCCCCGGGATCGCCGCCGCATCCGGAGGCTGCTCGAAGGTCGTCCCCCCGTCAGCGCCCGCGACCTCGCACGGGGCCGATGCGGATCGGCCCGCGCGCCGTCATGGTATCGACGGCGCGCCCGCGCTGCATGACGACGACCTCGCCGCGCGCTGCCATGCGCACGACGAACGCGCGGACGTCGGCCATGTGTGCGCGCCATGCGTCGGGTGCGCCGGTGTGGTGCGGGGTGATCGCCCGCGCCACCTCCGACGGGCAGATCGTCTGCATGAGCCCGCGAGACGCGAGCAGACGGAGGATCGTGGGCGCGATTCCATCCGAGGGCCTCGCCATGGTCAGCTGAGCCGCAATTTCCAGTAGATGAACTCGCCCAGCGGGGATCGCGCGGGTACGATGGCGACGAAGACGCCATGCGAGAGCTCGAGATCTTTCTTCCCACCACGCTGAACGACGGAACGCCGGTCGACGCCGCCGAGATCGCGCGCATCAAGGAGACGGTGCTGCAGGCGTTCGGCGGCTACACGCATCTCGACTATCGCTTCGAGGGGGCCTGGTGCGTGGGCGGGGTGACGCTCCGCGACGAGGTGACGATCTTGCGCGTCCTCGACGACGGGCGCGCAAGCTTCGACATGGCGACCTTCAAGCGCACGATCGAGGCGTCGCTCGGACAGGACACAGTGCTCATCATCGCGCGCGACGTCCGCGTGCTGTGATACCGGGCCCGTTCACGTACGAGAGCAGGCAGGGTCCATCGTCCATCGGCCACGAGCAGCGCGCGCCGGGCACAAGCGAGGTTTCTCGCAGCCGGATTGCCCCCGTCAACCGCGCGGCGCCTGACACGACGGACACCAGTACGTCCGCCGCCCTTCGGTCTCGTTGGCGCTCTGAATGGGAGCTCCGCACTTCAGACACGGGAGGCCCGGCCGGCCGTAGACCCACAACTTCTCGCGCGGATTGAGACGGCCGGTGGTGACGCGTCCGACTCTGGTTGCGGCGACGACGGCGTGCTCGTCGACGTTCAGTCGGATCAGGGCGCGGCCGCGCTCGAGCAGGCAATCGAGCTCTGCGTCGGTCACGGTCTCCACCGGCGCGAAGGGTGAGACCTTGCACAGGAACAGCAGCTCGGACTTGAAGACATTGCCGAGCCCGGCGACCGATTGCTGCCGGAGGATTGCTTCGGCGATGTGACGCGCCGGAGTCTCCCGGATGCGGCGTCGCGCTTCGGCGAGATCGACGTTGCCGTCCAAGAGATCCGGCCCGAGCGCCGTGACGCGAGCGTGATGCTCGAGCGCGTCTCGGGTCAGGAATTCGGCGTCATTGACCGAGAACGCGATGGCCACCCACTGCGACGTCGTCAGGACGATGCGGGCATCGCGCCGCGGCGCCCGCCAGCGCTCCCCCGGTTTGTAGATGTGCCAGCTGCCGTGCATGCGCA
>JBDSJB010000190.1:0-5453 GCA_039917665.1 Binatia bacterium | reverse complement strand
GAAGCGCGCGCTCATCACCGTCGAGCCCGGCTACGAGGCGGCGGCGCTGGCCGCGGAGTTCATCGGCGCGAAGGTGGTGCGGGTGCCGCTCCGCAAGGACGGCTCCCACGACCTGCCCGCGATGTTGCAAGCGGCGCAGAAACAGCCGACCGGCCTCTTCTACGTCTGCAATCCCAACAACCCGACGGGGACCGTCACGCCGCGGGCCGAGATCGAGAGGCTGATCGCCGCGAAGCCGGCTGGTTCGGTGGTGCTCCTCGACGAGGCCTACATTCACTTCTGCGACGAGCCTCCTGCCGTCGACCTGGTGCGGGCCGGAAAGGACGTCGTCGTTCTGCGCACCTTCTCGAAGGTGTACGGGATGGCGGGCTTGCGCGCCGGCTTCGCGATCGCGCGTCAGGACTTGGTGAAACGTGTGAGCAGTTGGAACGCGGGCGCGATGCCGGTCACCGCGATGGCGGCCGCCCACGCGATGTTACTCGAGCCGGAGCTCGTACCGACGCGGAAGAAGCAGAACGCCGCACGACGCGCCGCCCTCATGGCGTTCTTCGAGACGCACGGCTTCACGTTCACGCCTTCGGTCAGCAACAAGCTGATGGTCGACGCGCGCATGCCGACGCAGCAGGTGATCGACGGCCTGAAAGCCCGCAAGGTCTACGTCGGCCGCCCGTGGCCGGTCTGGCCAACGCACGTGCGTGTCTCGATCGGCACCGACGACGACATGACGCGCTTCCAGGGCGCGTTTCTCGAGGTCACGGCAGCGGTTCGCGCTGGCTGACTCAGAGCTCCGCGTCGGGGAAGCGCTCGCGGATGGTGCGCTCGATGCGACGGATCTCTTCCTCGCGCACGAAGCCACGGCCGCTGCGACGGCGTACGCCGTCGAGGAGCGTGAGCCAATCCTCCAGCGGGGGCTTCTCGACCGGACGCCATTGGTCGTAGCGCGCGGGGCGAACGGAGAAGTGCCACTGATCGCCGAAGTGGCGGGCCTTCACCTGCACCGTCTCGCCTTCCGGCGACCGGCGCTTCCAGATGATCTCAGCTCTCGGCATGGGTCGGTGGGGTATAGCTCAAGAGCGCGCATTCGATGGGACCGTTCCACATCACCCGCGTCGCGCTCGGCCGTTTGTGGAAAGCGCTCTCGAACGCGTCGTTGCCGGCCAGGATGACCATGCGCCAGCCCGCGAGGCTACGGAAGCTCTCGCCGATCTGGAAGTAAAAAGTCTTCATGGTCTGCTGACCGCCGTGCTTCAGACGGTCACCGTAGGGCGGGTTGCTGACGAGAAGCCCCGCCGGTGCCGTCGGCACGGGCGCCCCAATGGTGGCGTCGACCTGCTCGATGAGGATCTCTTCCGACAGCTCGGCCGCCGCGACGTTCTTGCGAGCCGCGGCGACGGCTTCTTCCTGGCGATCGAAGCCATAGATCGGAAACGGCGACGGCCGTTCGTCGGCACGCGCCTGCGCCCGGAGCTCGGCGAGCGTGTTTGCCGCGGCCGGACCCATCTGCGGCCAGCGTTCGACCGCGAAGACGCGTGTCAGGCCGGGCGCGCGGCGCTTGGCGATCAGGCCGGCTTCGATCGCGAGCGTGCCCGAGCCGCACATCGGATCGAGCAGCGGCTCTTCACCGGTATATTTCGCGACCCGCAAGATCGCGGCTGCCAGCGTCTCCTTCAGCGGGGTCACGATCGGCGCGACGCGATAGCCGCGGCGGTTCAGTGGCTCGCCGCAGAGGTCGAGCGAGAGCGAGAGCTTCTCCTTCGCGACGTGCGCGACGACGCGAAAGACGGGATCGCGCGTGTCGACGTCGGGGCGCGATCCGAGCTTGTCGCGCAGGCGATCGGCAATCGCGTCCTTGATCTTGAGGCCGACGAAGCCCGAATGATTGTGCTCGCTGTTGCGCAACGTCGCCTCGACCATGAACGTCGACTGCGTCGTCAGGTGCTCTTCCCAGGGCACGCTCGCCGCCGCTTCGTACAGCCCGTCGGCGCCGTGGGCGGTGAACTCGCCGAGGGGGTAGAGCACGCGCATCGCGATGCGGGTCCAGAGGCAGATGCGGAGCGCCTCGTCGATGTTGGCCGAGAAGCGCACGCCGCCGCGATCCTGGCGAATCTTGACGCCGCCGAGCTCGATCAGCTCCGCGGCGAGTAGATCCTCGGTGCCGCGCGTGGTGGTGGCGAAGAGGGAGAGACGGCGAGGCATCCGAGTCGCTTAGCCCGCATGCCGTGCGCCGTCCACGTCGGGGACGCTCCGGTACCGTTTTGGTTTGATTCTCGCGTTGGTGGCAGCCGGCGGACGGATCGGGGATGGCTTCTACGGTCGCCGGTTTACAGCCACCCGGCGACCGTAGGAGCACTCCCGGACCCACCCGCCGGCGACACCGCTCGTCAGCTCTGCGCGCCGTCGACCAGCCGCACGTCGACGGGGATGCCCGTCATGTACGCCATGTTGCTGAGCGGGTCGTAGCTGCCAGGGCCGCTCGGCAGCAGGCGATTCACGTTGACGCCGGGCCGCTCGCTCGCGATCCGCATGCCGGTCGCTTCGGCGTGGCCCCAGCCGTGAGTCGCTGCGACCACGCCCGGCATGAGGTCGTCGTCGACGCGCACCGGCAGCTCGATTGCGCCGGCGCCACTTTCGACCCGGACGACCGCGTCGTCGACGAGGCCGAGCCGATGCGCGTCGTCGGGGTGCACGAAGAGATAGTTCCGCGCCCGCTCCCGGTGTTTCAGCTTGTCGACGTTGTGGAACCACGAGTTGTGCATGAAGCGGTCGCGCTTGGTGATGAGACGGAGCTGGCCGGCGGGCTCGCGCAGCCAATCGTCGAACTCGCGTGCGGCCCCGGCAATGGCGTCGTCGAAGAGACCGGGGCAGCAGTCGACCTTCGCATCGGTCGTGCCGATCTGGTCCGCGAAGAACCGTCCGGGCATCAGCGGATCGAGCATCACGCCGCCGGGCGTCTCCTTGAGCGCGGCGAGCGAGACGCCGCCGCGCTCGAGCATGCGAGCCAAGCGTGCGAACACCGCGGGCTCGTCGCCCTCGTCGAGCGGACCCTTGAAGCCGAGCTCTTGGCAGAGGCGCGAGAAGATCCACCATTCTTCACGCCGCTCGCCGTGCGGCTCGACGACGCGCGGCGTGTACTGCACGTGCGGCTGGGCCTGCAGGCCGAGCCCGGCGTAGGTGAGGTCGGCACGCTCGTATTGATCCGTGGCCGGCAGGAGATAGTGCGCGAGCTCGCCGGTGACGTTGCGGTAGAGGTCGACGCAGACGAGCAGGTCGAGTGACGCGAGCGCTTCGCGCAGGCGCGGCTCGCCCGCGACCGACAGGAGTGGATTGCCGGCGAGCACGAACAGCGCGCGGATCTGGCCCGGCCCCGGCGTCAGAATCTCGTCGGCGAGGAGATTCCCCGGCAGCGATCCGCGCACGTGGCGCATGCGGCCGAAGCGCGAGTCGAAGAAGGTCTTCGCGGGGTCGGCACGGCCGGCGCGCGCGGCCGTCGGGTAGTAGCCGATCGACTCGATGTTGCCGCCACGGCGATCGAGGTTGCCGGTCACGAACGAGAGCATGTGCACGAGCCAGTAGGCGAGGGTGCCCTGGCGGCCCATGTTCACGCCGGTCGACATCGTGACCGACGCGCCCTTCGCCGCCTGCCAATCGCGGGCGACCTGGCGGATCACGTCGGCGGCGATGCCGGTGACGCTGCTCACGCGCTCGGCCGAGTAGGCCGCGATGAACGCCCGGAGACCGTCGACGTGCTTGCCGTGCGCGGCCAGCACTTGCTCGTCGAAGCCGCCATTCAGCTCCAGCTCGTGCAGCACGGCCGCGAGGAAGTAGACGTCGGTGTCGGGGCGAATCTGGATCAGCTCGCCGACGCCGGACTTCACCGACTCGATGCGGCGCGGGTTCACGAAGCGCACTTTGCCGCCGCGCGTTTCGATCTCGCGCAGCGTCTCGATCGGTTCCGCGATCGAGATGAAGCTCATGTGCGACACGCCGGGGTTGGACCCGAGGATCAAGCAGTAGTCGGTGTGCGCGAAGTCGGGGACGGGGTGCAGCGTGCTCGACCCGAAGACGTACTCACTCGCCGCGAACTTGTTGCTGCAGTCCTGGGTGCCGGCGCTGTAGATCTGGCGCGTGCCGAGCCCTTGCAGGAAGGGCGTCGTGCCGACCGAGACGGTCGCGTTGAAGGCGGTCGGATTACCGAGGTAGACGGCCGTCGACCAGTCGTCGTGGCGGGCTTTGATCGCGCGCATGCGTTCCGCGATGCCGGCCATGGCGGCGTCCCACGTGACGCGCTCGAAGCCGCCGGCGGCGTCGCATTGCAGCGGGTGCGACAAGCGGTCCAGATCGCGATGCACGTCGAGCGTCGCGATGCCTTTGTTGCAGGCCCAGCCACGCGTCACGGGGTGATCGCGATCGGGACGGACGGCGGTCAGCGCGCCGTCCTCGACCTGGGCGACCAGGCCGCAGGCGGGCTCGCAGACGCGGCAGAAGGTGCGGACGTCGGTCATACTAATCCTCCGGTGGGGGCAACGGATTCGTCGCAACGACGTACTTCGCGACCGGCTGTCCGCCGATCAGATGCTCTTGAATGATGCGCTCGAGAACTTCGGGGGTGCACGAGTGGTACCAGGTGCCCTCGGGGTAGACGACGGCGATCGGCCCGCCTTTACAGATCTGGAGACAATTGGCCTTGGTGCGGAAGACGCCACCCTCGCCGACGAGCTTGAGCTCTTTCAACCGCCCCTTGAGAAATTTCCATGACTCGAGGCCATCCTCGCGGTCGCAACACTTGGGCTTGGTCTGGTCGCAGCAGAGCAGGATGTGGCGGCGGATGGTGCCGATCCCGAGCTCCTCGGCGATCTCTTTCAGCTTCTCCGCCATCGTTGGCACCGTAGCCGAACCATGCGCTGGGTGCACCTGGCGTGATTTTTCCCTGGCGGGCGCCGGCGCTTCGCCGTAGACTCCGCGCGCCACTCCCACCGTCCCCAAGGAGGATCACGCCATGCAACGCTTCGCCCTCGCCGTCGCCGGTACCCTCGTCGCGCTCGCGCTCGCCACCCCGTCGCACGCCACGCTGAACGCATGCGCGTCCGCCAAGAAGGCCTGCGTCTCCAAGAAGACGGCGGCGCTCTTGAAGTGTCACAGCAAGGCGGAGAAGCCGCCGAACGGTCTCGATCCCGTGAAGTTCGCGGCCTGTCTGCAGAAGGCCAAGGACAAGTTCGACGGCGGCGCCAACCCGTTCAAGGGCTGCTTCGCCAAGCTCGAAGCGAAATATCCGGGCGGCTGCCTCAGCGTGGGCGACACCGCCGCGCTCGAAGCCAAGGCTGATGCCTACGTCGACGACGTGATCTGCGCGCTCGATCCCGGTGCCGGCACGTGCCCGCTGGCTACCCCGACGCCCACCCCGAGCTCGACGCCGACGTGCAACGGGATCGGTCAGAGCTGCGCCACGGCCTCGC
>JBDSJB010000189.1:0-3094 GCA_039917665.1 Binatia bacterium | reverse complement strand
TCGCGCGCTCGACCGTGATCGCGTACGCCATCATCTCGAAGAGCAGCGGCGCCGCGGCCTGACCACGCGCGTTCATGGGTCCGAGCGCGTCGAAGGTCGCCTTGGCCCACTCGAGCATGCGTTGCCGGCCGTCCTCCGGCAGCCCGACGAGATGCGACACGACGGCGACCGGCAGGTGTTGGGCGAAGTCCGCGATGCCGTCGAACGCGTCGCGGTCGACGAGGCCGGCCACGAGCGCGTCCCCGAGCGCCTCGATCTCCCCCTCCACCGCGCGAAGCGTGCTCGGCATCATGGGCTTCATCAGGACGGAGCGGAGCTGACGGTGCAGATCGCCGTCGCTCGTCAACGTGAGGCGCGTGCCCTCCGCGTTCAGCATGTCGTTCAACGCGACACCGCGACCCGACACGAGCGTCTCGTCGGCGCGGAGCGCGGCGCGTACGTCGTCGAAACGGCCGATGGCCCACGCGTCGTGCGCGGACAGCCAGACCGCCGGACCGAGATCGCGAATCGCGCGATAGAGCGGATACGGGTCGCCGAGGGCGGCGTCGGTGTAGAGGTCCGTGGCGAGCTCGGGTCGCGGCACGGGCGTCACGCTCACACGGGTCGCGCTACGGCGCAAGCCGAACGCAGCGCGGGTACTGTCTCAGTTCGACTCTCGCGACGGCGATGCGATCGGTGGCAGCCGGCGGGCGGGTCGGGGAGGGCTTCTACGGTCGCCGGTGTGCTGCCACCCAGCGCGTACAACCTGCCGCTGCCTCCATGTCATGGGCACACGCGAGCGGCGGCTCCCCGAAGCCATCCCCGACCCGCCCGCCGGCTGCTTCATCACTCGATCGCACTGGAGCCCGGTCGGCAGCGCGAGTCTGCGCGCCTGTTGATCGTCCTCGTTGCCATGCCTCGCCGGTGGGTTGGTCAGGGAGTGTTCCGGGGGGCCGCAGCTCGCGTGTGCGCAGAACATGGAGGCAGCGGCAGGTTCCAAGCGCTGGGTGGCACGAACCCGGCGACCGTAGGAACACGCCCTGACCCACCAACCGGCGACACCGCCCAACTCAGGCAAAGGCCTCACGAACAGACTGAGACACTACCGCAGCGCGCGGCGGCAACGTCCGTTCCGCCGCCGCGCGTCGTCGTGCCGCCGACTGAAAACCTTACGACAACGTCGTCTAGTGCGAGCCGCCCGCCGCCTCTTGCGGCTTCAGCATCGCCGCCGGGCGCTCAAGCATTCCCTTCTTGGTGAGCTCGGCCACCGCAGCGTCCATCGTCTGCATGCCGTACTGCTGACCGGTCTGCATCGCGGACGGGATCTGGTGCAGCTTGGCCTCGCGGATCAGGTTCCGGACGGCGGGTACGCCGACCAGGATTTCCGTCGCCGCGATGCGGCCGCCACCCTTCTTTTTGAGCAGCTTCTGCGCGATCACGGCCTCGAGCGACTCGGAGAGCATCGTCCGGATCTGGCCCTGCTGGCCGGAGGGGAAGACGTCGATGATGCGGTCGATGGTCTTGGCCGCGCTCGAAGTGTGGAGCGTACCGAACACCAAGTGGCCGGTCTCGGCGGCCGTCAGCGCCAGCGAGATCGTCTCGAGGTCGCGCATCTCGCCGACGAGAATCACGTCGGGATCTTCGCGGAGTGCGCTCTTCAGCGCTGCCGAGAACGAGTCGGTGTGCGGACCGACCTCGCGCTGGTTCACGAGACAGCGCTTCGATTGGTGCACGAACTCGATCGGGTCCTCGACGGTCAGGATGTGCGCGTCCCAGGTGTCGTTGATGTGATCGACCATGGCGGCGAGCGTCGTCGACTTGCCCGAGCCGGTCGGTCCCGTGACGAGGACGAGCCCGCGCTCCTTCTTGCAGAGCTCCTGGAAGATGGGCGGCAGGTTCAGCGACTCGAGCGAGGGGATCACGGTCGGAATGCGGCGCAGCACGGCGCCCGGCCCATTCTTGTGCATGAAGACGTTCACGCGAAAGCGGCCGACGCCGTCGAGCGCGCAAGCGAGGTCGAGCTCGTGCTCGGCTTCGAACTTGGCCTTCTGCTCGGCGTTGATCACGGTCCCCACGCACGCCATCACGTCCTCGGGGCTCATCACCGGATAGTCGAGCGGCGCCAGATCGCCGTCGACGCGGAGGCGTGGCGGCTGCCCCGCACTGAAGTGGAGGTCGGAGGCGTTCTTCTCGACGGTTTCGCGGAGGAGCTCTTCCATGGTCGGCATGCGGCGATTTCCCCTTTCGTGGCCGGCGTCTGGCGGACGGAGGCCGGACACTGCGATTGCAAGACACACGCCATGCGGCGCGGGCGAAATTGCGCGAGCGCGGAGGGGTGTTGCACAGCGAGAGCGCCACCGCGCTGCCGTCGTGACCATCGGATGGCGGGTGACGCGGGTCGGATGGTAGAGAGCCGCCGATGCCGCATGTCACTGGTTGTGCCGCCTCGCGTGCGGCGCGAGTGGCCGCGTGAGCGGCGCGAGCCGCGGCGTGAATGCCGGCCGGCCTCGCATCGCCGTCGTCGGGCACGCGCAGCACGTCACCCTCGCCGCGGTGCCGCGCCTCCCCGCGCTCGGCGACATCCTGCATCTGGAAGCGCCGATGGGAATGGCGGGCGGCGGCGGCGCCATCACGTTCTTCCAGTTGGTGCGCAGCCCGGCTGAGGTCCATTTCTTCACCGCCGTCGCTGACGACGGTCCCGGTCGCGAGGTCGAGACCGCGCTCGCAGCATCAGGCGCCGTCATCCACGCGGGTCGCCGCGCCGGCGCGCATAGCCGCGACCTCGTGCTGGTCACGCCCGACGGCGAGCGCACCATCATCGTCATGCAGCCGCCGCTCCAAGCCCGCATCGACGATCCGCTCCCTTGGGACGTCTTCGCCAGTTGCGATGCCGTCTTCTTCACCGGCCAGGACCCCGCCATCCTGCGCGCCGCCCGCGCCGCCCGCCTCGTCGTCGTGACTGCGCGACGCGCGGCCGTCGTCGCCGCGGCTGGCGTCGGGGTCGATGTCGTCGTCGGCAGCTTGAACGATCCGCGCGAATCGTCGAACGCGTATCCGATCGCCCCGCGCGCCCTCGTTTTGACCGACGGCCCGAACGGCGGCCGCCTCGACACCG
>JBDSJB010000188.1:0-9807 GCA_039917665.1 Binatia bacterium | reverse complement strand
TTCGAGCAGCAGCTCACGCTCGCGCAATCCGACGGGGCGTGGCGAATCACGCGCATCACGCAGAGCGGACTCTCGGTCGAGAACGCGGTGCCGGCGTTCGTCGCCGACCCGACGCTCGCCGGCCTCGACGACCTGCGCGCCCTCGGCTGGCGACCGGATTGGGAAGCGGCCGTCGAGAGCGCGGTCGGTCGCACGCCCTGAGCGGCGACGGTTATTTGCGACGGGTATTTGCTTGACCGCGGCCGGCGGCGCGGATTATTGACCGAGCGCTCTCCGTTTCGTTCCTCGCTCGAGAGCCAACCAGACAGTCCTTTTTGCGACGCCACACGACGCGATGCGACGTGACGATGACCTCGAGAGCTTCGGCCATCCGACCACCTGCCCACGCCCCGAAGCGAGCCCGCTAGCATGCGCGCGAGCGGTGCCGAGCGCGTGCGCAGCGCAGCGGTTTTCGCGGACGACGATGCCGCGCTGACGACGCCGGATCGACGCGCGCGTGCCGCGGGCGATCCGCGCGCGCGTGCCGCGCTCGATCCGCGCGCGCTGGCCGCGGGCGATTCGCGCGCGCTGACGGCGCGCGATGACCGCGCGGCGCCCTCGTCGTTCTCGACGATCGACGCGCTCCTCATGCCGCTCTTGCATCGCGTGCGGCTTGGCGAAGGCGGTCTCATCGGCATGGCGACGTGGGCCGCCGCGCTGCAAAGCCGCGACGTCGTGATCACGACCGCGGTCTTCGCGCTCACCTCCGCGCTGCTCGCGGCCCTGTACCTCTACAACGACATCTCCGACCGGACGATCGACTCCCACAACCCGGCGAAGGTGCCCGAGCATCGCGCGCCCTTGCTGCGGCGTCCGCGGCTGTTCTTCGCCATCGCGCTCGTCATGCACGTCGTCGTCGCGCTCGCGTCGTGGCAGTTGCTCGGCGCGTGGGCTGCCGCGTGGGCCATCACGCTGCTCGCGCTGAACCCGCTCTACTCGGGCCTCGCCAAACGCTTGCCCGGCGTCGATGTCGTCATCGTCGGCGTGATGGGGGCGGCCGTCGTCGGTATGGGCACCACGGTGAGCGCCTTGCTGCTCGTTGCCGGCGGGATGACCGCCATCAGCCACGCCTTCCAAACCCGCGGCGACACGACGGCCGATCGCGCCGCCGGCGTGCACAGCTCGGCCACCGCACCCGCGCCGGTGCGTGAGCTCATCTGGCTCGTGTCGTGCGCGTTCTTCGCGTGGACGGTCTACCGCTGGCTCGGCGCTCCGTGGGCCGCGTCCGTGTTGATCCCGTATCTATTGCTGAGCCGTGCGCCGCACGCGGAGCGGGCCTGGCACCTGGCCCGCGTCTACTTCGCCGTCGTCTGGGTGGCTGCGACCCTGCGATGAGTCGTCCCGGGTCGGGCGCGGACGCCTGGCAGCACGCGGCGCCAGAGCAGATCGCCAATCGCTATTACGACGCCACCACCTGGATCTATCGACAGGCGTGGGGATCGTCGTTTCATTTCGCGCCGCTCCGCGCGCACGAGCCCCGTCGCGTCGCGATTCGCCGCTTTGAAGAGGAGGTTGCGGCCGCGCTCGGCGTGTCGGCGTCGTCGCGGTGCCTCGATCTCGGCTGCGGCATCGGCGGGCCGGCCGCGACGATCGCCGCCGCCACCCGGGCGCGCGTCGTCGGGTTGAACGCCAACGTCGGCCAGCTCCGCCAGGTCGCGAGGCAGCGCGCGACGGTGCGCGATCGGCCGCGGCTCGATCTGCACGCGGTCGGTGGCGACTTTGCCCGGCTCCCATTCGGCACCGCGACGTTCGACGTGGCCTACGCCTTCGAGGCGCTCTGTCATGCGGTCGACCTGGAGGGCGTGTTTCGCGAGGTGCACCGTGTGCTGCGTCCCGGCGGCACCTTCGGGTTTTCCGAGTGGTGTCTCACCGAGGCCTTCGATCCGCGGGACGATGCCCACCGCGCGCTCGCGCGCCAGATCGAGGCGTCGTACGGCATCACCGAGCTGCGCTCGTGGCGCGTCTGGCACGAAGCGCTCGCGTCCGCCGGCTTTCGCATCCTGCGCAGCACCGACCGTTCGTCCGACGACGGCGCGGCGGCCGAGCTCGAGCCCAGGTCATCGGCCGAACCCAAGGCCGCAACAGCGGCCGATCCCTGGTATCGCGCCCTCCAACCGCGCGATCGCAGCCTCGACAGCCTCGCGCGCATTCCGCTGGTGCGGGCGCTCCAAGCGGCCGCGCTGACCGTCGCCGAGCGGGTTCGGCTCGCCCCCGCCGGCACGACGGAGACCGTGCGGGTCCTCCGCGCGGGAACGGCGGCGCTCGTCGCGGCGGGCCGGCGCGGGATCTTCACGCCGATGCGGCTCGTGGTGGCCGCGCGCGACGCTCAGTAGCTCGTCGACGGCGCGGGCGGATTCGTGAAGATCCGGTCGTTCTTCTTGATGCGCGAGGAGATGAACGACTCGAGCAGGAACGGTCGGGTCGAGAGGAAGAACAGCGTCGCCATCATCTTCGACGCTTTGAAAGCCGAGGGCAGGTGGACGTACTTGTACGCCACGCCGATCGACGCGGTGAGGTTCTCGACGTGGTGCCACACGTACGACGGGAACCACAGCAGGTCGCCCGGATTCAGAATGACCTCGTGCGGCTTGGAGTGCTGGAAGATCGGATAGCCGTCGTTGCGCGCCGCGAACGGGTCGACGTCGCTGTAGAAATAGTTGCGACGCTCCGCGCGCACGCCGAGGAACAGGCGATGCGACGGCGGGTAGAAGAGCCAGCGTTTCTGACCGACGACCTGGACGAAGAGCGTCGGCGGCATGCCGTTGTGAATCGGCGTGAGCGTCCCCGCGGCGCCCATGAAGAGATAGAAGATCTTGCCGAACGATCCGGACGGCGTGAACTTGCTCAGCCACTCGTGATCGAAATCGTCCTTCAGCGCCGAATCGTCGTTCGCGATGCGGGAGAACTTGAGGTACTTGCGCGAGCCTTCCTTCAACTCGGCGATGTAGTCGCGCAACCGCGTCGTGTCGAAATCCTGCTGGCTGTTCCCGACCAATCCGACGTTGTTGTAGAGCTGGATGCTCATGTCGCCGTAGCGTTCCGCGAAATAGTCGAACGACCATTCGCGCGTACACGGCCAGTCTTTCGCGGCGCCGCGCAGGACTTTGACGTGATGCGGATGGTAGAGCGGCTCGCTGAACTCGCCTTCCTCCTCGATCACCTGCAGGTCGGGCAGTGCGTCCTGCCCGGTCGCCTGGTGGTCGATCGCGGCCGTCAGATTGGCCGCGCGCTCGCCGAGCATCTCCAGGAAGCGCCGGCGCCCGAGGAAGTGCTCCGCCAGAAAGAGCGCGTTGTACTCGAGCCACTGCGCGGAGGTGATGTTGGAGGGCTTCATCGAAGGGGAACGCGCACGACTCGTGCGAGGGTTCGGGGTAACAGACCCCGCCCACGCTCGTCAACGAAGCGTTCGGGATGTGTAGTGTCTCAGTCTGTTCGCGATGCGCTCGTGGCTGGGCGGTGTCGCCGGCGGGTGGGTCAGGGAGTGCGCCTACGGTCGCCGGGTTGCCGCCACCCAGCGCGTACAACCTGCCGCTGCCACCACGGCCGGCGCACACGCGAGCTGCGGCTCCCCGGACACTCCCTGACCCACCCGCCGGCGATGCATCGCAACAAGGACGATCAACAGCGCGCAGACGCGCACTGCCGAACCGACGGCTCCAATGAGATTTGATGTTTGATGCAGCCGGCGGGCAGGTCGGGGATGGCCGCAGCTCGCGTGTGCGCCAGCCATGGTGGCAGCGGCAAGTTGTACGCGCTGGGTGGCAGCACACCGGCGACCGTAGAAGCCATCCCCGACCTGCCCGCCGGCTGCCACCAACTGACCACCGCGCGAATCACACTGAGGCACTACTACGGTGCGGGCACGGTCGCTTGACGGCGCACGCCAACGATGGTTCGACCTGGGCGCTCGTATGCCCCTCTGGCGCCGTTTCGTCCTCCCGCTGATGCTGACGCTGCTCGTCGCGAGCTGCACGCGCGACGTGGCGATCGAGAAAACCCTGCTCACCGTGTTGCCACCCGGCTACGTGACGGGGAGCTTCATGGTGTCGTTCGACGGCACCGCGTATGCCTTCATCGAGGATGCGGACGGCGGCCAGCGCGTCGTCGGATCGAGCGGGACGGGCCCGGTCTTCGGCAAGTGCAGCCGGCTCTCGTTCACGAAGAGCAACCGGCTCTTCTACTGGGGCCGTGAGACGACGCCGGACGCCGGCGGTGAGCCGCGCTTCACGCTCGTCGCCGACGGGAAGCCGTTGCCGACCGAGTTCATCGCGGCCGGCGAGGTCGTGTTCAGCGACGACGGGTCGCGCTGGCTGGCCGTCGGCGCGGGCCCGCCCCGCGCGATCGGCGAGCTCGGCGAGATCTCGCTTCTGGTCGAAGGCGTCGAGATGACGCGCCAGCGCGACATGAGCGTGCCGACGTTCAGTCCCGACGGCCAACACGTGGCGTATCTGGCGAAGGTCGACGATCGCGTGCGGCTCTTCATCGACGGCATCGAGCGGCAAGGATTCGAGGCGCCGTCGGCCGAGTGCGGTGTCTCGGCGCTGGCGGCGGCGCCCCATCCGGACGTGCCGTTGCGCCACGCCGCGCGTTATCTCAGCGACGGAACGGTGCTCGTGATGACGCGCGACGCCGACGGGTGGGGTGTCTACCGAGACGGGCTCCGCATCGCGTCGTATCCCGCGGCCAACGTGGATCGCGCGGATCCCAATTGTTCGACCGCTTCCGTGCTCGCACCGCGCTCGCTCTCGAAAGCCGAACGCGCGCCGGTCGCATTCTGGTGGGAGCGCGTCGCCGGCGACGCCGCCCTCTGGCGCGTCGTACGCGACACACGGCCGGTCGACGACACGACCTGCAGCGAGCCGTGGCGCCATCAGCCGCCCGAGTCGAGCGCGGACGGCCGTCGCGTCGTGTACGCGTGCTCCCAATCGCAGAAAGAAGGCGGCGCCAACGTCACGCTGCTCAAAGGCGGCGATCGCTACGGACCGTATCAAGACGTCTGGGGCATCGCCCCGACGAAGGACGGCGCGCACGTCGCGTACGGGGCATCGAGTCGAGAGCTCACGCGGCCCTGGTCCATCTACGTCGACGGCAAGCCGATCTTCGAGCACGTCAGCTCGGTCTGGCGCCCACGGGTCAGCGACGACGGCGCCACGCTTGCGTGGGAAGCGAAGCGCGACGACAAAGACCGGGGAATCTTCGGCATCAACGGTCGCGTCGTCGGCTCGTTCGACGACGTCGTCTGGGGCCCGGAGTTCCAGTCGGGGACGCGCGCCGTCTGGATCGTCCGGCGCGGCCGCAAGATCAGCCGCGTCAGCGTCCCGTTCTCCGCCGCCGCGCGCGATCGGCCCGTCCGCGTGGTCACCGTCGCGCCGGGGGCGTAGCCGCTAGAGGCGTCGCCCCAGCAGAGCGCAACGCCGTTCCAGCGCACTGCCGTTCGCCGTGAATGGTCGTTGACGGCGCCGCGACGCCTCGTGGTAAGGGATGCCGATGCCCGCCTCCGGAGCGGCTCGGCAGGAATCCCCCTACGCGCCGCCGCCCCCCGTCACGATCGCTCCCGTTGCGGCGTCGCACAGCGGCGTCTTCGAGGCGTTGGCGTGGGCCATGGTCGCCTCGACCTGGCATCGCGTTCGACGCGGGGAAGGCGCCCTGCTGGCCATCAATTTCTCGCTGATTGCCCTCCAGACTTGGCAGGGTGGCGACTTCCTGCGCGGCGCAGCGCTCTCGGTGCTGTCGACGCTCGCGATCGGCCTCATGTACGCGTTCAACGACCTCCACGACGCGCCGGTCGACTGGACGAATCCGAAGAAGGACCGTCGTCTGATCGCCCTCTGGGTCGAGCATCGCCGCGTCGGGATGCTCGCCATCCTCGCGCTGAAGCTCGTCACGCTCGGCCTCGCGCTCGCGACGATCGGGCCGCGGGCGACGGCGGCCGCCGCCGCCGTGATGGTCGTGAACGTCGCCTATTCGACGCTGCTGAAGGGCGCCCCGATCGCCGACATCGTGATCGTGTGGCTGTGGGGCGCGCTCTACGCGGCGATCGTGTCGCCGTCCGTCGCGCTGGTGTTCCTGGTCGGCGTCATGACCGGCGTCTGTCATCTGTTCCAGGCGCTCGGCGACCGCGACTCCGATGCGGCCAACGGCATCGACACGACGGCGGTGCACTCCGCGACGCTCGCCCGCGACGTGCTGATCGTCCTCGGGCTGCTGATGGCCGTCGCGCTGTACGGGACGCTCGGCGTCCTCGGCGCCGCGAGCGCCGTCATCCCGCTGCTGATCTTCTTCGCGGTGGCGGACGCCGCCGTCGGCTGGCTGCTCACGAAAGGGTATTTCGCGATCGTGTGGCTCGCGGTCTTGGGGGCCGGCGGTGCGGCTGTCTGAAAAAATCGCGCTCGGGTACGCGTTCGGCTCGAGCCTGCTCTCCTACCTGGTCGACGGCACGCCGCGGCCGTTCTCGGCGACGTGGGCCGTCACCAATCGCTGCAATCTCCGTTGCAGCTACTGCAATTGTCCCTTCATCGATCCGACCCATCTCGATCTGCCGCGCGTCGCGCTGATGTTCGACCGCTTGCAGCAGATGGGGGTGCGGCGGCTCGGGCTCGCCGGCGGCGAGCCGATGATGCGGAAGGACATCGGCGAGATCGTGACGATGGCGAAGGCGCGCGGGTTCTGGGTGAGCATCAACTCCAACCTGACGCTCTACGACCGCCACCCCGAGCGTCTCGAGGGGGCCGACCTCGTCTACACGAGCCTCGACGGTGACGAGGCCGCGCATCTCGCCGCGCGCGGGGAGGGATCGCACGCGGGCGTGCTGGCCGGCATCCGTGATCTGGTCCGGCGCGGCAAGCCGGTCATCGCCATTTGCGTCGTCACTGAGCACAGCCTCGGACAAGCCGACGCCATTCTCCGCGAAGCCGAGCAGCTCGGGGTCCGCGTGCACTTCCAGCCGCAGTGCACCGACACCGACATCGTCCGCGGCAGCATACCGGCGTCGGTCACCAACGAGGCGTTTCGCGCGTTCTGGCGGAGCCTGCTCGAGGAGAAGCGGCGCGGCCGGCCGATCGTGAGCTCGACTCCGTTCCTCGAGTTCCTCGCGGGATGGGAGGATTTCGCCGTGTCCGCCTACACCGAGCCGAATACCCGCTGCGCGGCGGGCCATGGATTCTTCTACATCGACCCGCTCGGGCGGGCGTACCCGTGCGCGTACACCAAGGGCAAGACGACCGCGGTCGATCTCCTCGCCGACGACTGGCGCACGACCTGGGATCGTGAGACGCCATGCACCCGGTGCATCGTGGGTCCGATGCTGGAGTTCAATCTCCTCTTTCAGCGGCCGCTCGCGGCAGTGGTCGAGAGCGCCCGCACCTACGCTTGACGGCGTCGCCGGCACGCACGCTCGGGACGTTCGCGCTGCTCACCCTCGTGGTCGGCGCGATCTACGGGCGCGCGCTGCCCGCGCCGTTCATCTTCGACGACCGGCTCGCCATCGTCGAGAATCCCTCACTGCTGCGGCTCTGGCCGCTCGTCGGCGACGCGCACGAGCGCGGGCCGCTCAATCCGCCGCCGCTCGCACCGACGGCGCGCCGGCCGCTGCCGAACTGGACGCTCGCGGTCGATCGTCATTTCTACGGGCTCGAGCCTGCCGGGTATCGCGTCACGAACCTCGTGCTGCACACGCTGACGGCGACGGTGCTCGCGGTGCTCGTCGAGGGGTCGCTCTTGCTGCCGTATTTCGGCGGCGTGTTTGCCGGCGTCGCGGCGCCGCTCGCGCTCGCGACGGCGCTCGTCTGGGCGGTGCACCCGCTCGTGACGGAAGCCGTCGTCTACGTCACGCAGCGGACCGAGCTTCTGGCGGCCTTCTTCTACCTGGTGACGCTCTGCGCGGCGCTCCGCCACTGGACGGCGCCGTCGGCGTCCGCGGCGCGAGCGTGGCTCGTCGTCGCGATCGCCTGTTGCTGGTTGGGGATGGCGTCGAAAGAGGTGATGGCCTCGGCCCCGTTCGTGGTGGCGTTGTATCAGCGCACGTTCCTCGTCGACTCGTGGCGCGCGCTTCGGCGCTCGACGCCGTTGTACGTCGGCCTGGCGTCCAGTTGGCTGCTGCTGATCGGCCTCAGCGTCGGCGGCATCGGCGGTCTCGCCGACGCCCGTCACCACGTCGCGCCGCTCGTCTGGTGGGCGACACAGACCAAGATCGTGTTGCTGTACCTGGAGCTGACGCTCTGGCCGTGGCCGCTCGCGATCCACTACGCGCCGAATTTTCTCCGCACCTTCGGCGCCGCGTGGCCGTGGCTCGTCGCATTCACGGTCGTGGCAGCGACGATCGTCGCCGCGGTGTGGCGGCGGCCGGCGGCGCGCTTCGTCGTGATCGCGGCGGTGCTCGTGCTGGCGCCGACGCTCGTCGTGCCGTTGCCCAAGATGATCGCCGCGGAGCGCCGCATGTATGTGCCGCTCGCGGGTCTGGTCGCGCTCGCGGTCGTCGGTGGGCACCGTTGGCTCGTCGCCCGAGGCGGCCGCGGCCGTCTCGAAGCGAGCGTGGCGGCGGCGCTCGTGCTGCTGCTGGCCGGTGTCAGCGTCGTCCGGCTCGCCGCGTACGACACCGTCGAGTCGATCTGGCGCGACACCGTGCGGCGGCAGCCGGACGATCCGATGGCGCACTACAACCTCGGGGTGGCGCTGCTCGACGCGGGGCGCCCGCCCGCGGAGACGCTGCCGTCATTCGAGGAGGCGCTACGGCTCGATCCCGACTATCCGTCGGCGCTCGACAATCTCGGGATGGCGTTGAACAAGCTCGACCGCTCGGAAGAGGCGCGGCGCCATCTCGAACGGGCACTCGTCCTCGATCCCGACGATGTGGTGGCGCTGAACAACCTCGGCATCGCGCTCACCCGGACCGGGCACGCGGAGCAAGCGCTCGCGCCTCTGAGCCGCGCGCTCGAGCTCCAACCCGATCAGCCAAAGGTCAAGGTGCACGTGAACCTCGCGAACGCGCTGCTCGCGCTCGGCCGCGTCGACGATGCGATCGGCCACCTGGAGCGTGCCGTCGCGCTCGCGCCCGACGACGTCGACGCGCGCTACAACCTCGGTGGGGCGCTCATGCGCGCCGGGCGCACGCTGGCCGCGATCGTGGCGTTCGAGGCGGTGCTGACGCTCGCCCCCGACGACGGCGAGACGCAGAACAACCTCGGGAGCGCGCTCCTCGGCGACGGCCAGACGGATCGGGCGATCGCGGTCTTCCGCCGCGCCCTCGGCCAGCGCCCCGACAACGCCAACGTGCTCGCCAATCTCGGCACGGCGCTGCTCGTGGCCGGCCGCCGCGACGAGGCGATGACGCAGCTCGAGGCCGCGCTGCGCGTGAGCCCCGCTCATCTGAACGCCCAGCGGAACCTCGCGAGCGCGCTCCTCGATGCCGGACGGCCGGGCGAAGCCGTCGCGCACTTCGAGCGCGCCGTCCGGCTCGACCCGAACGACGCCGTCTCGCGGTTCCGGTGCGCGCTCGCCTACGAGGCGATCGGTCGCCGCGACGACGCGCTTCCGCTGGCGCGCGCGGCGCTGGTCCTCGCTCAGGAGCAAGGCCAGGCGGCGTTCGCCGCCGAGATCACCGCGTGGCTGTCATCGCGTTGAGCCGCGACGGCGAAGCGGTCATCGGTGGCAGCAGGCGGGCGGGTCGGGGATGGCTTCTACGGTCGCCGGTGTTCTGCCACCCAGCGCATACAACCCGCCGCTGCCTCGCTGGCCTGCGCACACGCGAGCTGCGGCTCCCCGAAGCCATCC
>JBDSJB010000187.1:0-4457 GCA_039917665.1 Binatia bacterium | reverse complement strand
CGAGCAGTGCCGACGGGGTCACGATCGTCTGCCCGGTGGCGAGCGCCTCGGCGATGATGCCGCGCGACATGACGGCCCGTGCGTCGGCAATCTCCTCGTCGCTCATGCCATGCGCGACCGACCAGCGCGGACCGTCGGCGTGCTGTGACTCGTCGTGCAGCTCCAGGTAGCCGAGCCGCGCCCCCGTGATGTCGACGATGAGCGCCAGCGCTTCGCGCAGCAACGGACCGAGCTCGCGTTCGCCGTCGAGGTCGAGAAGCCGTCGGTAGAGATCGCGCTCGCGCTGCAACTGATCGTCGGACATCGCGGCGGAGCAATACCGACACCCGAGACGAAGACGCAACCGAACGGTCCGCGACTTGCCGAGTCGTGCCCTCCGCAACGCGCCACGCCTCGCTGCACGACGGCCCGCTCCGCCGACTCGTCCAATCCAGTGGACCGGACCTTCTGACCCGCGGCGAGCCCTTGTTGGCGTGGCGCGACGCCCGCCTGCGCACCGGAGTCTGGGCCTGGGCCCGGTCGCTCGATGGACCGGTCGGTCCCCGGGTGACGATCCGGGACGAGGCCGGGATCGCGTCGCACGGGCTGAACTTCGTGACCCAGGATCCGCTCTCGCTGGCGACGCACCCGGCCCTCCACGAGGCGGCGCGCGAGGTGACCGAGCACGGCCTGCACGCGCCGGGATCACCGTGTTTCGCGGGCTCGACCACGGCTTCGGTCCGCCTCGAAACCACGCTCGCCGATCTCTTCGGGCTGGAGCACGTGCTGCTCTTCCCGAGCGGCTGGGCGGCGGCGTTCGGCGCCCTGACCGCGCTCGTGCAGCCCGGCGACTACGTGGTGATCGACGAGTGCGCCCACCCCGCCTTCGCGACCGGGGCCCTGACGGCGACGCCCCATGTCCATGGTCACGCCCACCTCGACCGCGCGCCGCTCGCGCACCGGCTCGACGCGATTCGTGCCGGCGACTCCCGCACCGCGATTCTGGTGGTCACCGAGACGCTCTTCCCCTGGGAATCCGACGGCCCCGATCTGCAGGCGATGCAGGACGTTTGTCGCCGCTACGGCGCCGTGCTGCTCGTCGCCGTCGGCCACGATCTCGGCGTCAGCGGGCCGGGTGGGCTCGGGATGCTCGGGGCCCAGCAGATGCTGGGTCGCGTGGATCTCGTCGTCGGCAGCTTCGCCAAGACGCTCGCCACCAACGGGGGCTTTTTCGCTACGAGCTCAGCCAGCGCGAAGCAGCTCGTCCGCTTGCTCGCGAGCTCGCACGCCGCCTCGAACGGTCTCGCGCCCTTGCAGGCGACGATCGCGCACGAGAGCCTCCGCATCGTCGTCTCGGACGAAGGCGAGCGCTTGCGGGCGAACCTGGCGTGCGCCGTGACGGCGCTCCGCGCCGCGGGGGCGGCGCGCGGCCTACGCTGCCTCGGCGCGAGCGCGGCCCTCGTACCGGTCGCGATCAGCGCGGAGACGGACACCCGCCTCACCGCCGCGCTCGCCGCCGAGCGCGGCGTGCTCTGTGCCGTCGTGGAAGAGCCGTTCGTGGCGCGCGGGGCAGCGCGTCTCGCGCTCCACGTGATGGCAGCGCACCGGGCCGATCACGCTGTCGAAGCCGCCGAGAAGATCGCCGCGGCGCTGCACGATGCCAAGCACCAGACCCGTGCGCTCGCGTCCAATGCGCTGGACGCTCTCCGCGCGTGATTCCGAGTGAGTGGACCGGACGCGGCGGACGCGCTACCGGCGCGTCAGACCGAACGCGCGGATCAGCGTGTACACGTGCGATCGCGCGAGATCGAGGCGGCGGGCGACCTCCATCACGTTCCAGCCGTTGTCTTCGAGCGCTTGGCCGAGGAGCCGCGCGTGAAAACGGCGCGTGGCGCCTTGGAACGTCACCGCCTCTCCGGATTCCTCGACCTCGAATCGACTCTCCGGAAAGAGCTGCGCCCGCTCGATGCGGGCGAGTCCTTCGCCCGCGGCGCGGATGGCGGCGGCCTCGATCGCGTGGGCGAGCTGGCGCACGTTGCCCGGCCATTCCGCCGATTCGAGCGCGCGCACGGCCTCGCGCGACAGCGTCACCCGGGGCAGCGCGTGGTTGTCGCACGCCTGGACGCAGAAGTACGTCGCGAGCTCGGCAATGTCCTCGCGGCGCTCCGCGAGCGTCGGCACGCGCAACGGCAACACCTGCAACCGGTAGAAGAGATCCTCCCGGAAGCGACGGTCGGCGACCGCCGCTTCGAGATCGACGTTGGTCGCCGCGATCAGACGGATGTCGGCGCCGATCGGGGTCGTCGCCCCGAGCGGATAGTACTGCTTCGATTGCAGGAGGTGCAGGAGCTTGGCCTGCACCGGCAAGCTGAGATCGCCGACCTCGTCGAGCAGGAGCGTCCCGCGATCGGCGGCGGCGACTTTGCCGAGAATGCGCCGCGTCGCCGTCGAGTGCGCCCCGGGCAGCGCACCGAAGAGCTCGCTCTCGAAGAGGGCCTCGGGCAACGCCGCGCAATTCAGCTCGATGAACGGTTGGCCCGCGCGCGGGCTGTTCTCGTGGATCACGCGCGCGATCTGCGTTTTGCCGGTTCCCGACTGGCCGGTGAGCAAGACGCTCACGTCGAGCGGCGCGATCAGCGCCACCTGGCGGAGCAGCACGGCGAGCGCCTCGCTCCGCCCGATGACGTGATCGAGCCTGAGCGCCGTCCGTGCCGGACGGGTCGAGTCGCTCGATTGCTCGCGGACCAGGAGCCGATGCGCGAGGGGCGCGAGCTGGCGCGCGAACAGCTCCGCGATGTCGCGATCCTCATCGCTGAACGGCCGCGCCCCGGAGCGGCCCTGGAGATAGAGCACCCCGAGCGTCGGATCCTGGCCGATCGGGGCACACAGCACCGCCTCGATGCGACGCAGGCGTACGCTTTCACGGGCTTGGAACCGGCTGTCGAGCAACGCCGACGGCGTGACGATGGTCTGCGCGGTCGCGAGCGCCTCGGCGATGATCCCGCGCGACACCACGTCGCGCACGTCGTCGATCTCCTCCGCCGTGAGCCCATAGGCCATCGACCAGCGCGGGCGCCGTTCCGTCCCCCCTTGGTCGTCGAGGAGCTCCAGGTAGCCGAGCCGGGCACCCAGGACTTCGACCATCAGCCCGAGGGCTTCAGCGAGCAGCGGGCGAATTTCGGTTTGCGCACCGAGCGCGAGCAGCCGTCGGTAGAGGTCACGTTCACGGCGGATCTGATCGAAGAGGAACGTCGCAGACGGTTCGATCATTTGCGCCGTCCCATAGCGATACGACGACCGTGATTGCAAACCTCGATCGAGAATTGCGTCAGAACCGATCGCATGTGTCGCGCGAACGTCCTCGAAACAGGACGAACAGCTCCCTTTTGGTGTCCTGTGAAAAGGACGGCGAGCGATCCTGACGCGCTGCCTTCCCGGCTTTCCTGCTTCCGATCTCATGGCGCGTCGCTTGCTGTCGCAAATCCTATGATCACCCAACCTCGCTCGTATCGCCCCGCGTTCGACGTCATAGATCTGAATCTCGCCCTCCTCGGCAACGGTCCGACCGTCACCGCGCTCCGCGGCGCCCTCACCACCCTCGCGCAGCTCGAAGTGAACCTCCTGCTGCGCGGCGAATCCGGCACGGGCAAGCACGCCTGCGCCATCGCCCTGCACGGCTTGAGCAACCGCCGGAGCCACCCGTTCCTCCCCGTTCACCTCGACGGCATGAGCGAAGGCCGAATCTTCGAATCGCTGTTCGGACCGCGCGGGGTCACGAGCCTCGCGGCGCGCGCCCGACTCGCAACGGTCTACCTCGACGGCATCGAGAATCTCTCCCACCGCCTGCAACAGCGCCTCTCGGCGACACTCGCCGAAGCTGACGCGCCGCGTGTGCGTATCCTCGCCGGCACCAACGTCGTGCTCGACGAGCACGTGCGGCTCGGCCGCTTCCAGCGCGCGCTATACGATCGCCTCGCCACGATCCAGTTGAGCTTGCCGCCACTGCGGGAACGGCGTGAGGACATCACGATCATCGCGCCGGCCGCGCTCGAGCGCTGGTCGGAACGCACCGGGCTACCGGCCAAGAGCTTCGGCGACGGCGCGCTGGCACAGCTCGAGACGTACGACTGGCCCGCCAACGTCCGCGAGCTGCTCTGCCTCCTGAGCGTCGCGTATGAGCACTCCCGCGGGCTCGTGATCTCGGCCGATCGCATCAAGACCGAGCTCGGGGCGCGCCCTCGCCGCCACGTCGCGCCGGGCATCGTGCCCCTCCGTCAGGTCGAGCGCGACTATCTGCTGAGCGTCATGCAGCGCTGCGGCGGCAATCAGACGCTGGCCGCGCGTCGCCTCGGCATCGGCCGGAGCACCCTCCTCCGCCGGCTCCAGGCCTGCGGCTATCATCGGCCCGACGAGCCGCTCGGCGTATTCCCGCGGCCGACGGCGCTCGATCCGTTGGTCGAGTCGCGGCCCGTGGGCAT
>JBDSJB010000186.1:0-2708 GCA_039917665.1 Binatia bacterium | reverse complement strand
CCGCGACGCGCCGATCGGTCGATGCGTGCCGGTCGCACCCGCCGCGCCGCGCGCCGTGCTCCGGCTCCGCAGGACCCGCGGGCGACCCCTCCGCCGCACGCGTTTCCCGACGGCCGCCGTCGCAGAGGCGCCGGCGAATGTTTGATCGGATCTCGACGGCGGTGCACTAGCGCCGGTACGTGGCGGTCGCCACGGACAGGATCGGACCGTTCGCGGTGAGGATCGACTTGTCGACCTCCAGCACGATCGCGATCACGTTGAAGTTGGCGAAGCCGTCAACCGCAGGACTTCCGTCGGGCGCGGTTTGCAGCTGCGTTACCAGTGCCCTCGAGGTCGCCGAGTCGACAGCCGGGCAACCGGCCGCGTCGAACGTGAGCGACGGCGCCGCCGCCGTCACCGCGCGAGCGGTCGCGCGAAAGCCAGGGAGATTGAAGAAGAACGGATCGTTCCTGAGGCCGGTGTAGACCCGCAAACGGCCGTTCGAGCTCGCGATGCCCGCGAGACCGCTGGCATCACCGCTGACGTAGGCGGCATCGCCGGCCCAGCACTCGACGCGCTGTTGGGCGTCGAACTGGCAAATCACCGGCACGTCATCCGACTTCGCGGCGCCGTAGCTCGCGCTGCTCGTCGTGTGGAACACGTACTACACGCTGTCGGAGAACTTCGACCCGACGTCGGCATTGCGTGTCAGGTCCATCACCAAGATCACCTTGCTCGCATCCGGCGTCATCCACGCGAACGCGTCGGTGATATCAGCCGAAGGATCGGCTGAGGCCTGTGGGCCGTCGATGTGATCCGCCGCCGAGGCCATCCGGCCTCCAGCAACGAAGGCGATAGCGGCCAGTACGGCCACCCATCTGCTCTTCCGCATTCTTCACCTCCCGTGATTCGTGCGTGGGACATCCACGCGACCCGCATCTCTGCTCGCGGAGCTAACGGCCGATAGTCAAGGTTGGATTGCCGCCGACGGTTTCAGCGAACGACTTCGAGCAGCGAGGCCTCGCCCGGTACCCCGATCCGCAGCGGAAAGCCGTAGAAGCCCGTGCCGCGGTGGACGTACAGCCGGTTCGAGCCGTGCCCGAAGAGGCCGTGATCGGGCCACCCGGTCCGCGTGAGCACCGTCCAATCGAGCCCGAAGCTGACCAGACCGAGCTGGCCGCCGTGCGTGTGACCGGAGAGCGTGAGATCCACCTCGCCGGGCGGAATGTGCCGGAAGATGCTCGGATCGTGGAGCAGCAAGAGCCGGAGATGGTCGGCGCGGCGCGGATGGGCCTGCAGGAGCGCTTGGATGTGCTTGCGCCGGCCCTTGCCGACGTAGTCGGCGCCGACGATCTGCACCGGGCCAGCCGGCGTCTCGATCGCCACTGCCTCATCCATCAAGATGCGGACGCCGTTCGCGGTGAGAGCCGCGTGGACCTCATCAGGGGCGCCACGATCGTGGTCGTGGTTGCCGAAGACGGCGTAGGCGCGGCCACGCACCTTCAGGAGCGGCGCCAGCGCCTCGGTGAGCGCACCACGCGTCCCGCTGCCTTCCATGGTGAGGAAGTCGCCCGTCAGCAGCACGAGGTCGGGATCGTGACGGAGGAGATCGTCGATCACGCGCCGGAGCTGGGCGATCGATTGCCACGGTCCGAGGTGAGGGTCGGTGATCTGAACGATGCGAAGCGGACGCTGCGCGAGGGGGGGTGGCACGACGCGACCGAGCCGGTAGCGTTCGATCGGGAGGCGCGTCACGACGGGTGGGCTCGCGTCGCTCGGGACGACGACGCGAACGATCTCGGCCGCGGGCCGAAGCGACGTCGCGACCGACGCCACCGCGACCACGAACGGGGCGAGGTCGAGCCACCGCAGTACGGCGCTGCCCACGGGAATCCCGAGCGCGTCGCACGCGAGCTGGAGCGGCACGACCGCGAGCGCCCAGACGCCCGAGAGCGCGCCGGCCGCGATGAACACCATGCCGGGAATGCTGAGGCCCCAGCGAAAAGTCGGCGTTCGGAGCCGCGCCGTGACGAGCGATCCCAGGTGCAGCCCGGCCGCCAGCATGCCCCAGAGAAACGCCGCCTGGAGCACCGGCTGCAGCCAGACCGGCGCGAGCAGGAGATAGCGCGCGTGCATGAGGACCGCACCCGGCAGTGCGATCGCGAGGATCACCGCGGCGAAGATGCCGTAGACGCGCCCACGAGCCGCCCACGCGTAGAGAGGAATTCCGAGCGCCGTCGCGACGACCAACGCCCGGAACAAACCGGTCACCGGTCGAGGAGCTCCAATCGCTCGGCCTTCGCGAACGTTTCGCGGAGACCGTCGTAGTCCTTCGGCGTGAAGGGTTCGTACGCGGTGGAGCCGCGCTTCCGCCAATAGAGCGATGCCTCCGGCAAACGCCGGCGACAGAAGTGCACGCCCTTCAAGTTCCGGACGAGGATCTTCGCCGTGCCGGTGTAATCGAACTCGTCGACGACGCGAATGAAGTCGGGGAACCACTTGCGATCCATGCTGCCGCCCGTCACCTGGCCTTCGCAGTACTCGAAGAACGACTTGGGATCGAAGCGGGTGCCGTCGCGGAGCTTGATGGCGGCCATCACGAGCTCGTCGGAGACCGAGCACGGGACGCCATACGCGGCGGCGAGAATCACGTCGGGATGATCCTGCAGGAGTCGCGCGACCTGCAACGCGGAGAAATTCTCGCCGTCCTTGCGGATCCAGTCGTCGGT
>JBDSJB010000185.1:0-4406 GCA_039917665.1 Binatia bacterium | reverse complement strand
GCCACGCCGATGGCCGGCGCGCCGCGAATCACCATGTCTTTGATCGCGCGCGCGACCTCACGATAGTTGCTGTAGACGCGATAGACTTCACGCACGGGCAGCAGACGTTGATCGATCATGACGACTCGACCGCGCGTCCACTCGATCGTACGTACACGGGTTCGTCGAACAGCTTGGGGCATGGGGTCACCGTCCTCGTCGGATCGGCGGACTATAGCATGCGGGTCCGCGGGCGACAGCGCATTTCGTGGTCTGCGGACCGTCAGGCAGCGAAGCGGAATCGGCCGCGGGCGAGCCCGCGATGACGCGCAATGGTATCGGCAATCTCATAGCGAGCGCGAAACTCGAGTCGGTCACCGATGCGCGTCGTGTCGGCGACGCAGGTCTCGCGCAGGTACGACGCATGGGCGCCCGGCACGACCCCGGCCCCGACGACCCAGAGTCCCTGCAGCATGAGACGGAGCGCGGGCTCCAACATGGCGGCGCGGATCCGCCCGCTCAACTTGATGATCGTCGACCACGGGAGGACGCCGTCCGCGGCGACGTTGTAGGCACCGTCGACGCGCCCATGCAGCGCCAACCGCACGGCCTCCACCAGGTCGTCCACGTCGAGGACCTGCATCAGCGGATCCGTTCCGATCAGCGCCGGCACGAACAGCGGCGCGAGCACGCGCGCCAGCAGCGTGCGCTCGTCGCCGAGCGTCGGCGCGAGCCGCAACATCGCGACCGGCAAGCCGGTGCGGAGGCGAAGTGCCGCGACCTCGGTTTCGAGCGCGACCCGATCGGCCACGAACGGATAGGCGCTCCCGCCCCGGAGTGGCGCGTCCTCGTCGAGATACTGCGGGTTGTCGGCGAGCGCGCCATAGCTGAGCGTCGTGCCGAGAACCACGACACCGTCGACGGTCCCCGCGCGGCGCGCATTGTCCGCGATCGCGCGGAAGAGCGCCCGCGTCCCGAGCACCTCGAGCTCGTGCGATGCCTCGCGATTCCACTGCGGGACGTCGTGCAGCGCCGCGTGGACGACAGTGTCGACTTTCTCGCGCGCGAGGATCTCCGCGAGCGCGACGTCGGCGAGCGTCGCGGTGAGGTCGACGTGGTGAAACGCGGTATCGCGCAGCGGCCGGTCGGGCGCGCGGCGATCGATCAGTACCAAGCGCCGGACGCGATCATCCGCTTCGAGCCGTCGCACGAGCGCGCTCCCCGCAACGCCGTGCACGCCGGTGAGCGCAACGACGTGTGCGCGCCGCCGAGATCGGCGCGGCTCTGGCGTCGTCACCATCTCGTCACTCACGCGCGCGACCTTAATCGCGGGCGCCGAGAGCGGCAAGCTGTGACCCCACACGCGCGAGCTCGTCGTGCGCTTGACAGCACCGTGACCCGTTTCTTACGTTCCCGCGATGGCCGATCATGATCAGAGCTTCTCGACCCCGATCGAAGCACCACTCGAGCTGTGTTACGCCGCGATTGGCGACTTCGAAGCGTATCCCCAGTGGTCGTCGCCGGTCACGAGCATCGACGTGCTCGACCGCCATCCCGATGGGCGCGCGCGACGCGTCGAGTTCGTCGTCGACATGAAGCTCCGGACGGTGCGGTACGTCCTCGAGTACACCTGGTTCCCGCCCGACCGCCTGACGTGGAAGATGGCCGAGGGCGACGTCGCGGACATCGCAGGCAGCTACGTCTTCACGGCGGACGGTGCTGGCCGGACGACCGCCACCTGTGCGCAGTCGATCTCGCTCGGCTTCTGGGTGCCGAGCCTGATTCTGAAGCCGATCGAGCAGACGGCGCTCCGTCAGTCGGTCCTCGAGTTCAAGACCGAGGCCGAACGCCTCGCACACGCGAGCGCGCACGCCTGAGACGCGCGCTCCGCCTCAGGCCGCTCGGCGCCGCCGTTCCGCGCTCTCGCTCTGCGACCGCTGCGCGCTCATCCACGCGCGGACAGTGACGAGCGACCAGACGGGCTCCCAGGGAGCCCGCCCCGCGAGAAAGGCCTTCCACAGGTCGCCGAGCGCGTCGGTTCTGAAGAGCCCGTCGCCGTCGTGACCGAGCAGATGCGACTCGGCGACGGCACGGAGATCGTTCCGCAGCCAATCGTCGATCGGCGGCGGCGCGGGTGGCGCGAGACGGCGGAGGAGCGGCGCCGGCAACACGCCGTCGAGGAGCGCCACCAAAGGCGAGCGATCGAACGCCGCGCCGCCCGTCGTGACCCAGTCGTGCAGTCGGTGGTCCAGGAACGGCGCCCGCAGCGCCAGGCCGTGGGTGACGGCGGCCCCCTCGGCGTCGCGGAGCGCCCCCGACATCAGCGGACCCGCGAGCTCGACTGCCGCGACTGCGCGCTCGATTGCCACCTGCGCCGAAGCCGCCGGCATGACGCAGGGCGGACCGAGCGGGGCCAGCGCCCGCGCATCGACGTGCGCGGCCGCGTCGAAGGCACTCCGCGCATCCTCGAGCGCGTCGGCGCGCAAGAGCCGGGCGAGGCCTTGCGGACCGAAGACGCCCCGACTCGCAAGATAGGCCGGCGCGATCGCATCGCTCGGCCCGACGTACTCGGCAAGCGTCGCCGCACGTCCGAAGGGTCGGCGCCGAGCCCAGACGCGCGCGGCGACGCGCGTGATCCCACTCGTCGAGCCGTGGCGCCCGGCGCGCCACAGCCACGAGACGAGGCGCGCGGTATCGACGCCGACCAGCTGCGGCGTCGCGAGGCCCGAGAGCCACACCCGTTCGCCCGCCTTGCGGAGCGCAACGGTTTCGAGCGCCGCGAGTGCGGCGCCCGTCGACGGTTGATCCGCGGTGGTCGCGGCCTCGTAGGCGTGGAGGATATCGGCGGCGTCGAGGCGATGCTCCCGATGCTCGCCGCGGAACCATTCCGCGACCGCCATCGCGGTGTCCGGATGCGGCCGACCGCTCCGCACCGTCGGCCCCTCGTCCTTCTTGAAGCGAAAGACGTGCGTTCGTAGCCCCCGGCCGAGCATCGGGCGCACCAACGCCAACAATGCGGCGGACGCGGCGCTGCCGTCGACGACGATGCCGACGTCGTCCTCGCCCTCGATCGCGGACTCGACCGCGTCGCGGACGATGCCACCGAAGCGCGCGCGGTCGGCTTCGCGTTGGCCGGTCGGCCATGCCGACGTCTCCTCCCAGAAGCGTGTGGTGCGTACCCGCGACCCTCGCACGCGCATGATCGTCCCTGGCGCCACGGGCCGCACGTCGCACGCGACCGCGATCGGCTCGGGCACGTAGCCAAAAGTCAGATAGGCGAGGAGGCCAGCCGGATCGAGGCGACCGCCGCCGGTCAGCGCCCGCACCTCCGAAGCAAACCTGAAGCCGTCGGGTCGATCACTCACGTAGAGCGGCTTCGTCCCGAAACGGTCGCGCCCGAGCAAGAGCTCGTGCTGCTCACGATCCCAGAGCGCAAAGGCAAAATTGCCAGCCAGGCGCTCGAGCGCCGCGATGCCGTCCTGCTCGTAGAGGTGCAAAATGACTTCGCTCCCGCAGCCCGACTGGAACTGGTGACCAGCCGCGACGAGGTCGAGGCGAAGCTCGGTGGCATTCGCGGGCTCCCCATCCGCCACGAGCCAGAGGGTTCCACGCTCGTTGCGAAGCGGCTGCAGCACCGCCTCTGCCCCTGGACCCGTGCCCCCACGGTGAGCAAGCGCAATCGAAGCGTCGTACGCGACGGCCATGCCGCCCTCGAGCGGAGCCCGCTGACTCAGGGCATCGCGCATCGTCCCGATTGCCGTCGTCAGCTGTTCTCTACGGAGACCGCTCTCTCGCGGCATGATGCCGGCAATCGCACCCATCACCCCTCCCCCAGGATCAACCTTGCACCAGCGCATTGTTCGCTGCCGGGGTTGCCATTCTGCGGCACCGACCCCGCCTCGCAGCCTCTACGGATCTGTCTGTGCTCTCCACCCGCGCCCATATGGGCTAGTGCGGGCTGAATCACGAGTCGGGTCGCACCCTTCGCGATCCCGGCTGCGAATCTCCAAACGGGATTCGTGGCGCAGTGCAGCGCAATGGGCCAATGGCACCGGCCTTGCTTTACTGCACGCGAGGCGCGGGCTCCTCCTCCTCCCACGACGCTCCCTGTCCGACTCCTTACCCGCGCTTCTGCCACGGCCGCGAATGAGCAACGCGGCCGTGGCATATGAATCACCCCGTGCCGCGCGTCCGCGCTGGCGATCAGTACTCGGGCGACGTCGAAATGCCGCAGCGCCGCCTCCTCCCCCATCCCCTCGACCCCTCCGACGGCTGGCCCGGCCTCCGGGCTTACGCTTGGGCTATGGAAGAGTCGCCGCGGGATGTCAAGAAAAACCGAGGGAAATTCGTCTCACGTCGTCGGCTCGGGCGCCGTGAAGATGCCGATCCGTTCGATCCCGGCTGCGCGGCAGGCATCCATCACCTCG
>JBDSJB010000184.1:0-3323 GCA_039917665.1 Binatia bacterium | reverse complement strand
GCCGGCGGCTCTGTCTCTTCGACGTGCCGAAGGCTCCGCTCGGCCGCGACATCAACGGCTTGCAGATCGTCGATTGGGGCACGCACGACGCGGACGTACTCCCGTGCTCGTGGCCGGCGACGCTGATCGACGAGGTGCACGCGCGCCACGCGCCGTCGCCGTTTCGACGTTGCGATTGGGTGATGCGCGGGGCGACACCCGAACGCGATCTCCGTGGCCACCTGCTCGATCGCATCGCGCACAAAACGGCGATCGCCGAGGATCTGCTGGCGCGCGAGCCCTGGGATCTCTTCATGACCGCGTTCGGCGACAGCCACTGCGTCGGTCACCAATGCTGGCATCTGCACGACCCGACGCATCCCCGTCACGATCCCGCGCTGGTCGCCGCGATCGGCGATCCGGTGCGCGACGTCTACCAAGCCCTCGACGGCGCGCTCGGCCGCCTGCTGCGGCACGCCGGGCCCGAGACCACCGTCATCGTGCTGCTCAGCCACGGGATGGCGGCGCACAACGACGCGACCTATCTCTTGGACGACGTGCTGCGGCGGCTGACGGCGCGACCGGCGTCGTGGCAGCGCCGCGTGCTCGACCGCACGCGGCGGGCCTGGCAGACGCTGCCGCTCTCGTTCACCGAGCGTTTCCGGACGATCGCTCAGCGCGTCGATCGCGCTCCCGACGCCGCCGATCGCAGCCGTCGCTCGTGCTTCGCCGTGCCGACCAATGCCAACTGCGCCGGCATCCGGCTGAATGTGGTGGGCCGCGAGCCGACCGGGATTCTACAGCCCGGCCCCGCGACCGACGATTTCTGCGCCCGGCTCATCCGCGAGCTCCACGAGCTCGTCGACCCGGCGAGCGGGCGTCCGCTCGTGAAAGAGGTGCTGCGCGCGGCCGAGCTCTTCCCCGGCGAGCATGCGAGCGAGCTGCCGGATCTGCTGGTGCGCTGGCATCGCGACGGGCCGATCACGGGCGCCGCGTCGGATCGCATCGGCGAGATCCGGCGGGACGACCAAAGCACGCGTCGGACGGGGGACCATCGCCCCGAAGGCTTCTTTTTCGCGCGCGGACCGGGGATCAACCCCGGACTCCGCTCTGCGCCAGTGCACGCCGAGGATTTCGCCCCGACGATCGCCGCGCTGCTCGGTGTCGAGCTCGCCGACGTCGACGGGCGTTCGTTCGCGCACTCGACCTGACCCGCCCCTGCTCTCGGACGCGGCACCCCATGCCCAGCGACTGCGCAGCAGGTCGATCGGCGGTCGCCTAGCACAGGGAATCGTTTACCCGCTCCCGTCAAAGACTTGACGGCGCGGACTTTGCTCAGCAGATCGGAGGGGCCGCCCGGCCGGGTGGCGTCGTCATTCCTGAGCACACCCCAAGGGAGGGATTCAATTTGAGCGGAAGCGCTGCGCGCCTGCAGGCCATCGAGGCCGTCACCAAGTATCAGCCGATCACCGAGCCGCTGTCGTTTTCAAAGCTGTCAGCGAGCGAGTTCTTCGGCACCAACGTCTTCAACCGCGCGGCCATGAAGGCGCGCCTACCAAAGCCCATCTATAAATCGTTGGTGAAGACGATCGACACCGGCTCGACCCTCGGTCCCGAGGTCGCCGACGCCGTCGCGTCCGCCATGAAAGACTGGGCGATCGAGAAGGGCGCGACGCACTACGCGCACGTCTTCTATCCGCTCACCGGTCACACGGCCGAAAAGCACGACAGCTTCCTCTCGCCCGACGGCGAGGGCGGCGCGCTCGCCGAGTTCGCGGGCAAGACGCTGATCCAAGGCGAGCCCGACGCCTCGAGCTTCCCGAACGGCGGCATCCGCGCCACGTTCGAAGCGCGCGGCTACACCGCCTGGGACGTCACCAGCCCGGCCTACATCCTCGAGAACCCGAACGGCACCACGCTCTGCATCCCGACCGCCTTCGTGTCTTGGACGGGCGAGGCGCTCGATAAGAAGACGCCGCTGCTGCGCTCGATGCAGGCCCTCAACAAGCACGCGCAACGGATCTTGAAGCTGTTCGGTCACACGGACATCGCCAACGTCGTCTCGTATGCAGGCGCTGAGCAGGAATACTTCCTCATCGACCGCCATTTCTTCTTTTCCCGTCCCGATCTGCTCGGCACGGGTCGCACCCTCTTCGGCGCACCGCCGCCGAAGGGCCAAGAGTTCGAAGACCATTACTTCGGCGCCATCCCCGAACGCGTGCTCGCCTTCATGCTCGAAAGCGAGCGCGAATTGTTCAAGCTGGGCATCCCGGTCAAGACGCGGCACAACGAGGTCGCGCCCGGGCAGTTCGAGGTGGCGCCGGTCTTCGAGCAGGCCAATCTCGCGACCGACCATCAGCAGCTGCTGATGGTGACGATGCGACGCGTCGCCGAGAAGTACGGCATGGCCTGCCTCTTCCACGAAAAGCCGTTCGCGGGTGTGAACGGCTCAGGCAAGCACGTCAACTTCTCGATCGGCAACGCGACGCAGGGCAACCTGCTCGATCCCGGCGACAACCCGCACGCGAACGCGCAGTTCCTGGTGTTCTGCGCCGCCGTCATCCGTGCGGTCCACAAGTGGGGCGGCTTGCTCCGTGCCGTCGTCGCGTCGGCGGCCAACGACCATCGTCTCGGCGCCAACGAGGCTCCGCCGGCGATCATCTCGATCTTCCTCGGCGAGCAGCTCACCGACATCTTCGCCCAGGTGTCGAAGGGCGGCGCCACCTCGTCGAAGAGCAAGGGCACGATGACGGTCGGCGTCGACTCGCTGCCGCCGCTTCCGAAGGACGCCGGCGACCGCAATCGTACGAGTCCCTTCGCGTTCACCGGCAACCGCTTCGAGTTCCGCGCCGTCGGCTCGGGTCAGTCGATCGCGGGGCCGCTGGTGGCGATGAACACGATCCTCGCCGAATCGCTCGATTTCATGGCCACCCGCCTCGAGATGGCGATCGGTGGCGACGGGAGCAAGCTCAACGCGGCGATCCAGTCGTTACTGGAAGAGATTCTCTCCGAGCACGGCAGCGTCGTGTTCAATGGCGACGGCTATTCCGAAGCCTGGCACAAGGAGGCCAAGACGCGCGGTCTCCCGAATCTCCGCACGACCATCGACGCGCTCCCGGTGCTCGGGACGCCCGAGGCCACGGCCCTCTTCGAGACCTACGGCGTGCTGAGCGAGCGCGAGCTCCACAGTCGTTTGGACGTCTACCTCGAGCAGTACTGCCTGACGGTCGGGCTCGAAGCCCGCACCGCCATCGAGATGGCCCGGACCATCATCTTCCCGGCCGCCATCCGCTATCAGGGCGAGCTCGCGGCCACGTGCGCCAGCTTGAAGAACATCGGGTACA
>JBDSJB010000183.1:0-3520 GCA_039917665.1 Binatia bacterium | reverse complement strand
GTGATCGAGCTGAATCCGAAGCAGCAGGTGCCGGTGTTGGTCGACGGTGACGTCGCGATGTACGACTCGACCATCATCCTCGAGTATCTCGAGGACCGGCATCCGTCGCCCGCGCTCTATCCGCGCGATCCCGGCCTCCGCGCGCTCTGCCGCGTGATGGAGTCCGCCGCCGACGAGATCTTCTTCGCGTTCGTGTGGGAGCTGATCCGCGAGGTGTTCTACAAGCCCGACGGCAACGGGCGCGATGAGGCGGCGGTCGCCACGGCGAAAGCCGGCATCGCCGCTCATTGCGGTCGTTTGGAGCGCCAGCTCGGCGAGCAACCGTACCTGTGTGGGGACGTGAGCGTCGCCGACATCGGCTACTTCATGATGATCACGTCGGCGACGAGTCTCGGCCAGGGTCTCACGGACGCGCACCCTGGTTTGCAGGCGTGGTACGGCCGTGCGCTCGCGCGTCCCGCGTTTCAGCGCGAGCTGGATCGCCTGATGACGGCCAACCGCGGTCTATAGGCGAGCGCGAATCGGGTAGTGTCTCGGTCTGCTCGTGAGGCCTTTTTCTGAGTTGGGCGGTGTCGCCGGTGGGTGGGTCAGGGTGTGCTCCTACGGTCGCCGGTTTGCGGCCACCCAGCGCGTACAACTGGCCGCTGCCACCCATGACCGGCGCACACGCGAGCTGCGGCTCCCCGGAGCACTCCCTGACCCACCCACCGGCGAGGCATCACGACCGCAGACTCGCACTCGGGAACCAAAGGCTCCAAGAGATTCAATGATGATGCAGCCGGTGGGTGGGTCGGGGATGGCTCCGGGGAGCCGCAGCTCGCGTGTGCGCCGGACAGAGAGGCAGCGGCAGGGTGTAAGCGCCGGGTGGCACGAACCCGGCGACCGTAGGAGCCATCTCCGACCCGCCCGCCGGCTGCCACCATTCGCCCGCTGCCGCGAGAATCGAACTGAGACAGTACCGCTGATCGCGCTCTCTTGAAGACCGCTGATCGCGCTCTATAGAAAATTCAGGAAGAGCAGCTCGAAGCGGTAGTTCTTGAAGCTGCCGTCATCGAAGAAGACGAGGACGCGGGCGAGATTCGAGCCGTCGAAGAACACCTGAGCGCGGCGGACGCCGGGCACGCCGGAGTCCTCGTTGAACTCGTAGGACAACGATCCGCCGAGCGGGTAGCCGGTGGCGGCGACCTGGAGGTTCTGCACCACCAGCAGGAAGTCGCTCGTCTCGTCGAAGCGCTCGAAGAACGGGGCCGCGTCGAGCCGGCCACTGTACTTGATGCCGCCCTCGATGTTGATGCCGAGGAGCCCACTGCCGTTCGTGCCCTCGAACGAGATCGTGTCGTCGTTCCGCGCATCGCCGAGCTCGATCGCCAGGATCGGGTCGTCGTTGGCGTTCTCGGCGTCGCCAGTGATGAGCGCGTTGTCGATCAGGCAATCCGAGAACGAGTTGTCTTGTTGCCCGTCCGTAACGACGACGCTGTAGATCCCGTCCTCCCCGTTGTCGCACGTGAAGTCGTTGTCGACCGTCTCGTTTCGGTGCTGGATGATCGTCGGCAGTACCGCGGAGACGAGCGGTTGGCTGAACTGGAGGATGTACGCGACCTGCTGATTGATGTTGCCCTCGTCGGGGATGCAGTTCTGGGTGATCTGCAGGCCGGCGGCCTTGCGGAGGATGATGACGCCGTCGGTGACGCCGATGGTGCCATTCACGTCGACGTCGCAGACGGCGTCCGTGCAATCGCTCGAGAGGCCGGCGGCGGCGCGCAGCACCTGGACACCGTCGGTGACCGTCACCTGGTCGTTGTCGTCGACGTCGCCGCAGATCTTGAAGATCTGGGCTGCCGCGAGGCCGGGCAGACACACGAGGAACGTCGCTATCATCGCGAGCAGCCAGAGGCTCCGAGTCGTCGATCGTCGATGCAGGGGTTTGGTCATGTCGGTCGAAGATCCCTCAGGGTCCGTTGCGTAGTCAAGACAGAGAATTTCCGCTACGCGCTTTGGCCATGTTGGGACCCCTCGTCATCGAGGCCGCCATCAACGGCGCGACCATGCCGGCGATGCAACCGCACGTGCCGCGGACAGTGCGCGCGATCGTCGCGGATGCGCTCGCGTGCCTCGATGCGGGGGCGACGATCGTGCACCATCACACCGACGACATGTTGCTGGTCGGCCGTCACGCGACCGAGCCGTACCGCGACGCCTGGACGGCGATCCGCGCTTCGGCGCCGGACGCGATCCTCTATCCGACCATGGGGGGTGGCGGCCCGCACACGAACATCCGCGAGCGCTACGCCCACGTCGAGGAGCTCGCCGAGCTCGGGCTGTTGCGCCTGGCGCTCGTCGATCCGGGCTCGGTGAGCCTCGGCGGATTCGATCCCGACGGTCTGCCGATGGCGATCGACCTCGTCTACGAGAACACGTTCGCCGACGCGCGCTACATGTTCGACGTCTGCCTGGCGCGTGGCCTCGCGGCGCACGTGTCGATCTTCGAGCCGGGGTTCTTGCGCGTGGCCCTCGCGTATCATGCGCGGGGCCGTCTGCCGCCGGCCAAGATCCAGCTGTACTTCGGGGGTCCGGCGCTGCCGTTTGGCTTGCCGCCGACCGCGGCCAGCCTCGACGCCTACCTGGCGATGCTCGACGGGACCGACCTGCCGTGGATGGTCGGCGTCATCGGTGGCGACGTCAGCACCTCGCTCGCCGCCCTCGCCATCGAGCGCGGTGGCCACGTCCGCGTCGGGCTCGAGGACTACAGCGGGCCCGGACAGCCGAGAAACGCCGAGCTCGTCGGTGGGATCGTGGCGCTCGCCGCGCGTCACGGCCGTCCTATCGCCACCGCGGCCGAGGCCGCCGAGATCCTGCGCCTGCCGCGGCGCCCGTGAGGTGAGCATGCGATCCGTTTGGATTCCCCGTATTGGTCCGCCGGAAGTGCTGGAGATCCGCGAGGGGCCCGACGTGCATGCGGGTCCGGGCCAGGTGCGCATCCGGGTCGCCGCGGCGGGCGTGAACTTCGCCGACGTCATGGCGCGGATGGGCCTCTATCCCGACGCGCCGAAGCTGCCGTGCGTCGTCGGCTACGAGGTCGCGGGTACGGTCGACGAGATCGGCGCCGGGGTCACCGGCATCGCGCCCGGCGACAAGGTGATCGCGCCGACCCGCTTCAACGGCTACGCCGACCTCGTCGCGGTTCCCGCCGTGCAGGTGGTGCCGCTCCCCGACGGCATGAGCTTCGAAGAGGGCGCGGCGATCCCCGTGAACTATCTGACGGCCATCCTCATGCTCGAGGTGCTCGGGAACGCCCGGCGCGGCGACCGCGTGCTGATCCATGGCGCTGCGGGCGGCGTCGGACTCGCGGCGGTGCAGCTCTGCCGCATCTACGAGGCGGAGATCATCGGCACCGCGTCCGCGTCGGGCTCGAGGACTACAGCGGGCCCGGACAGCCGAGAAACGCCGAGCTCGTCGGTGGGATCGTGGCGCTCGCCGCGCGTCACGGCCGTCCTATCGCCACCGCGGCCGAGGCCGCCGA
>JBDSJB010000182.1:0-7160 GCA_039917665.1 Binatia bacterium | reverse complement strand
CGCTTCACCGACGGCAGCGGCCGCGACGCGTCGACGGCGGGCTGTCTGGCGACGGGGCTGCGCGCGCTGAATGCCGTGCCGTACGTGAACGAGCTGCCGCCAGGCTGGGTGACGGCGCTCGATCTGCCGCTCATTCCGGGGCGGGGAACGATTCGCTGACGGTTCCCGCGGTCTCGTCGTGCTCGCAGCCGACGAACGCCGCGTCCCTCGGAGGCGAACCGAATGGATACCAGCTCAGGGTGTCGGCGCCGGGGCCGGCGTCGATGGCGAGCGGCCCGTGGATCAGTCCCGTCAGAGCCAGGTAATCGTGGCCGTCGCCGAGGTCGAGGTCGAAGCGACCCGCGAAGCCGACGGTGCAGTAAGCTCGGTCGTTTCTGGGGCCGGTCGTGATGCGGACGTCGCCACGGGCATTGGCGTCGCAGAGATCGATCTGATCGTCCCCCGCGCCGGTCGCGATGCGAATCGTGCCAGGGACAGTGACGTCGACGATCTGCGCGACGTCGTTACCGTCGCCGGTCTCGATGTCGACGTTGGTGAAGCGGTACGATCATCGCGTACTGCTCCGCGACACTGTCGCGCATGCGGGTGACCCCGACGTAGGCGCCGCCGAAGTCGGCCGGCGAAGCAGTCGCCCCCACCGCAGCGAATGCGGACGGTCCCGTTGGCGATGCGCACCGACGGAACGGGCGGGTCGGAGTCGTCACCGCATCCGACTAGGACCGCGAGCACGAAGAGCAGCGGCGTGAGGCGCATGCGAGCGATCTGCCAGCTCGGAGAGCATCGTCGCAGGCGTCATGCGCCAACTCCGCTCACGGCTTTCGGCCAGGGAGAGATTCACCAGGGCTCGCACGTCGTTTGTCGTTGACAGTCGGCCCGCGGCAGCGGCAGCGTATGCCTTTCGCTTCGTTCCTGATTGCGCTCCGTTCGGAAGCAGTGTCGGTTGAACGATGGCGCGCGCGCCGTGCGCGCCCCACTCCACACAGAAGGGAACTGCCATGAGCTGCAGGAAAGCGCTCACACTCATCGCATGGCTCGTCGTGCTCGCCATGCTCACTCCGGTGCCCTCCCAGGCACAGGTCGGCAATCCGTTCGATCACCTCAAGTGCTACAAGATCAAAGATCCGACGAAGGCGAAGTACATCGCCGATCTCGTGCCGTTGCAGCAGCCGCCGTTCCAGGTCGAGCCCGGCTGCGCCGTGAAGTTCCCGGCGAAGCTCTTCTGCATCCCGGTGCAGAAGACGAACGTGCAGCCGGCACCGCCGGGCGCCGTGAACGGTCTGCGGGCGCAGGACTATCTCGTCTACCAGATCAAGTGCACGAAGCTGCCGAGCATGACGCTGCCGGTGACCGATCAATTCGCCGCACGCCAGGTTACCGTCGGCAACCACAGGTTCCTGATGGTGCCGGCGTTCAAGCAGAGTAATCTCTGTCACAACAGCGCGCTCCCCGGCACACCGCCACAGTGTGGAGGCGATTGCACGGATCCGGACGCGACGTGCGTGCTCGGAACCACGGGGATCTGCGACTGCCAACGCGGATGCAGCCTCGACGCGGCCGGTGTCTGCAGCGGCACCTGTATCGCGACCGGGCAAGCGTGCGTCATCGTCAACACCCCTGGCCAGCCGCCCATTTGCACGTGTGATCCTCCGTTCGACGGATGTCACCTGACCGACCCGGCCACGCGGACGTGCGGCGGCAACTGTGCGGACCCCGCGGCGCAGTGCCGATACACCACGGCCGGCAAGTGTGATTGCGTGAAGTCGTGCGGACCCATCGGCATCCATCAATGCGGTGGCCTGTGTGCGACGGCGGCCGAGACTTGCCGCGTAAAGCCGGACGATAGCGGCTGCGAGTGCGTCGGCGCCCCACCCCAACCGTGTGGATTCCTCCCCGGCTCCGAGCAGTGTGGTGGGATCTGCCCGAACAATCTCGTCTGTCAGCACACGGGACCCGTGCCGGGCGGCGGGTGCGCTTGCGGAGTCATCAACCAGTCACCGAACTGAGCACGACGACGCGCGGCGGAGCTCCGGCTCCGCCGCGCGCTCGCTCACCCCTTACGTGGCACCCGTCCCGCCGACGGGGAACCACTTGGCGCCGCGGAGACAGTCCCGCATCGCGACCGTCACCGCGGTCGCACCCGGATTCGGCCGGTGGGTCTCACTGAGCGCCGACGCAGGCCGCGATCGCCGTGTCGAGACCGGCCGCCGTGCCCCGAACTTCCACCAGCTCTGCACGGTGACGTGCGCCGTCGCCTCGAGCGGTGTCGGTGACGGCTTCGCGCTCCGCGCTGCGACAGGCGGGGCCGAGTTGGACGCTGGAAATACGCGATCGCACAGCGCAGCCCGGGTGTCCTAGTTCGACAGCACCGTCGGGTGAAATCGCCTGACAGCGGCGAGGAGGTCGTGCTAAGGCTCGCCGACCCACATTCTTACGCCCGTCGTCCGAGGAGGCCCCCCATGCACCTACTCAGCCGCGTCACGCTCTTCTGTTGTCTCGCTCTCGCGTCCAGCGCCCAAGCGCAGGTCGCGGCGACGTCGCTCGACGCCTACACGCTCTTCGCGATCGAGAGCATGCGGGTGCGTAATCTGACCGCGGGCGACGGCGACCTCGGTGTGAATCAGGGAGCGCTGGTCGCGAAGGGAACCCTGAGCGCGCCGACCGCGCAGCTCGTGGCGCAGACGGCTTCCGTCGGGGCGGACAGCACCTGTACCGCGCTCGTCAGCAACGCCAGCACCGGATCGTCGGTGGCCTGTCCGGCCTTCAGCCCCGTGCCGGTCCCGGTCATCGCCGACGTGCCGGCGGCCTGTGGCTTCCCGCCCGTCTTCCCGGCGTGCAACGCCGCGGCGAGCGTCGTCGTGAAGGCCGGACGAACCGTTCTCCCGCCCGGTATCTATGGAGACGTCTCGGTGAAGAGCCCGGGAGCTCTCGCCACGCTCGAGCTGACGGGCGGGAGCTACGTGTTCTGCAGCCTGCGGGTGGGACGTCACGGGGAGATGCTCTTCCGCGCCCCGAGCCAGATTCAGGTCGCGGGGGTCTTGAAGCTCGGCGTGCAGGCGCGCATCGCGCCGGCCGATGGCGGCCCCGGTCCGCTCGCGGGACAGATGCTCGTCGCCGGCAAGAGCATCACGCTCGATCGCGACTCGCGGCTGGAGGCGCGCCTCTGTGCGCCGCACGCGAAGCTGAAGCTCAATAAGGGTCACCTCCAAGGTGCGGCCGTCGCGAAGGAGATCCGCGTCTCGGGGTCGACGGTGCTCCGTCCCTATGAAGAGACGCGCGCCGCCTGCGCCGCCAACAATCCCTTCCGCAATCTCTATTTCGGCGATCTCCACGTGCATACGGCGCTGTCCTTCGACGCCCAGGCCTTCGACGTGCGGACGACGCCCGCGGAGGCGTACGGCTTTGCGCGCGGCGCGACGGTCGCGCTGCCACCCCTCGACATCAATGGTGTCGGCACGCGGACCGTCCAACTCGAGCGGCCACTCGACTTCGCGGCCGTCACGGACCACTCGGAGTATCTCGGCGAGGTCGAGGAGTGCTCGACGCCCGGGTCGCCCAATTACAATGCGGGCAGCTGCCAGCTCTATCGCGGCGAGGTGTATGCCGCCCTCCGCTTCTTCGCGTCGCCGTTGGTCACGTTGAACCCGAAGCGTTTCACTGACGTCTGTGCTCCCGGCGGCCAGCAATGCGTGACGCAGGGGGCGCAGGTGTGGCAGCAGGTCCAGGACGCGGCCGAGCAGGCCTACGACCGGACCTCGGCGTGCACGTTCACGAGCTTCGTCGCGTACGAATACACGAGCGCGCGCCAGACCAGCACCCGGCACCGGAACGTGATCTTCGCGAACGACCGCGTGCCGTATCCGACCACGTACTTCGAGCAGCAGCGGCCTCAGGGTCTCTGGGCCGAGCTCGAAGCCGGGTGCCGCGACGCCGCGAGCGGCTGCGACGTGCTCGCGATCCCGCACAACCCGAACGAGAGCAACGGCACCATGTTCGCCGTCGAGTACCCGGAGGCCGGATCGCTCGCCAAGGAGCGGGAGCAAGCGGCCACCCGCGGCGCGATGGAGCCGCTGGTCGAGATCTATCAGCACAAGGGCGACTCGGAGTGCATGAACGGCCTCTCGGGCGTGATCGGCGCCTCCGACGAGCAGTGCGATTTCGAGAAGGATCCGCGGCCGCTCACGGATTGCGGCGACGGCACCGGCGGTGGCGGCGTGCAACGCTCGGGCTGCTTCTCGCGGCGCGACTTCGTCCGGAACGTGTTGCTCGAAGGCCTGCAAGAAGACCTGCGTCTCGGCGTGAACCCTTATCGCCTCGGCATCATCGCGAGCACCGACACTCACAACGGCACGCCGGGCAATGTCGCTGAAACGGATTTCCCCGGCCATCGCGGTACCGACGACGACACGCCCGCGAAGCAGCTCGGCAACGGCGTGCTTACCCCGGGCGGCATCCAGTTCAGCCCGGGCGGTATCGTCGGAGTCTGGGCCGAGGAGAACTCGCGGCCGAGCCTCTTCACGGCGCTCCGCCGCCGCGAGGTGTTCGGCACGAGCGGTCCGCGGATCGCGGTGCGCTTCTTCGGCGGCTGGGGACTCTCGCCCGGTCTCTGCAGCGACCCCGACATGATCCCCGACGCGTACGCGGCGGGCGTGGCGATGGGGAGCTTGCTCGACACCCCGGCCGCGGCCGCGGCGCCATCCTTCTTGGTGTCGGCCGAACGCGACCCCGGAACGCTGCTGCACCCCGGGACCCAGCTGCAGCGCGTGCAGATCGTGAAGGGCTGGATCGACGGCGGGCAATCGCACCAGCAGGTGTTCGACGTCGCGGGCGATCCGAACAACGGCGCGACCGTCGACACGGATACCTGCGTCGCGAGCGGCCCCGGCGACGATTCGCTCTGCGGCGTGTGGACGGACCCTGACTTCGACCAGGCGCAGCACGCGTTCTACTACGTGCGCGTGCTCGAGAATCCGACGTGCCGGTGGAGCACGATCACGTGCAACGCCCTCGCGCCGGTCGATCGTCCGCCGTCGTGCACCGATCCCGCCGTCGAGAGGACGGTGCAAGAGCGCGCCTGGACGTCGCCGATCTGGTACCGGCCTGGCGCGTGAGCGATTTCGTCGCGCGTTGATGGGACTACGCCGCTGGCTCCGTGAGCCGCTGCTGCACTTCGTGCTGCTCGGCGTCGGGCTGTTCGCGCTCCATCGCGCCGTTGCGCCGCCGTCGCCGACGGATCGGATCGTCGTCACGACCGCGGTGCAGCGCGGGTTCCAGCAGGAGCACCTCCGCCGCCAGGGCCGCCTTCCGACTGCGGAGGAGACCACGGCGCTCGTCGACCGCTACGTCGACACCGAGGTGATGCTGCGCGAGGCGTTGGCGCTCGGCCTCGACCGTGGCGACATCATCGTTCGCCGTCGCCTGGTGCAGAAGATGGAGTTCCTGAATCAGGGTTCCGAGCCGCTGCCGCCGCCGACCGACGACGTGCTGCAGGCGTTCCTCGAACGCCACGCCGGGCGCTATCAGCTGGCGAGCCGGCTCTCGCTGGAGCACGTGTTCGTGAGCAACCAGGCGCATCCGTCGGACGCGGCGGCCGTCGCCACGGACCTGCTGGAGCGCATCGCCGCGGGCGAAGATCCGGCGCGGGTCGGCGAGCCTTTTCTTCGTGGGCGCCTGCTGAAGGCACAGAGCGAGGGGGAGCTCGCGGGCATCTTCGGCCCCGAGCTCGGGGCACGCGTTTTCAAGCTCCCGCCCGACGAATGGTCGGGGCCGATCGGTTCCAGCTTCGGCCAGCACCTCGTGCGGGTGTCGGACCGCACAGGCGGGCGCGCGGCGACCGTCGCCGAGGTGCGCCGCGAGCTGACGCGCGATTGGGAAGAAGAGCAGCGGGTGCGGGCGGCGCGCGTCGCGTTGGAACAGCTGCGCGCGCGCTACGACGTGCAGATCGATCCCGCGCCATGAGGTGGCTCTGGGTGCTCGCGGCGCTGCTCGTGCCGCTGCTCGGTCGAATGCCGACGGCGGCGGCGCACACGTTCGAGCCGGCGCTCCTCGATCTCCGGGAGCGCGGGATGGGCGTCTTCGACGTCGTGTGGCGTCCGCCCGGCAAGGAGTCGGGTGCGCTGATGCCGGGCGCGCCCGCGCTCGAGCCGCGGGTGCCCGCGAGCTGTCAGGACCGCGGCAGTCTCGGGGCGAGTGACGAGATGCGCGCGTTTCGCATCGAGTGTGGCGTCGGGCGCTTGCGCGGGGAGACGATCGCCGTGCCGGGCGTCGTCGGCAGCCGCGTCGACGTGATCGTGCGCGTCACGTGGAACGACGGCCACGTCGAGAGTGGCGTGCTCCGGAGCGACGGCGAGGAATGGCTCGTGCCCGAGGGGCCGAGTGGCGGCATGCTGCTGCTCGGCGCCCCGGCGCGGACCGTGGCGGCGCGCTACCTCGCGCTCGGCGTCGAGCACATCCTCCGCGGCACCGATCACGTCCTGTTCGTGCTCGGGCTCTTCTTGCTGGTCGGTGCGACGCGCGCGCTCGTCGCGACGATCAGTGCCTTCACCGTGGCACACAGCCTGACGCTCGCCGCGGCCGTGCTTGGGATCGTCCACGTGCCGGCGCCGCCGGTCGAGGCGTTGATCGCGCTCAGCATCGTGCTCCTCGCGCGCGAGCTGCTGCGCGATCCTGCCGATCCGTTGACGCTCACCCAACGCTATCCATGGGCGGTCGCGTTCACGTTCGGGTTGCTGCACGGGCTCGGCTTCGCCGGCGCGCTCGCCGAAACCGGCGTGCCCGCCGACCAGATCCCGCTCGCGCTCGTCGCCTTCAACGTCGGGGTCGAGGCGGGACAGCTCGCGATCGTGGCGACGCTGGTCGTTGCGGCGACGCTCTTCCGCGGCTCGGTCGCGCGGTTGCCGGGGCTGCGACGGATCCCGGCCTACGCCATGGGCGCCGTTGCCATCATGTGGACGATCGAGCGCATTCTGCGCTTCTGGTCGCCGCTCGCCTGAAACCTCGCATGCGGAAGCGCAGGACACCTAGGGACTGTCGCAGTTCGATTCTCGCGGCAGCGGGCGATTGGTGGCCGCCGGCGGGCGGGTCGGGGATGGCTCCTACGGTCGCCGGATTTCCGCCACCCAGCGCGTACAACCTGCCGCTGCCTCTTTGGCCTGCGCACACGC
>JBDSJB010000181.1:0-2510 GCA_039917665.1 Binatia bacterium | reverse complement strand
TCGCGTGTGCGCAAGCCAGGGTAGCAGCGGCAGGTTGTACGCGCTGGGTGGCGGAAACCCGGCGACCGTAAGAGCACTCCCTGACCCACCCGCTGGCGACACCGCCTAGCCAGACCGCGGCATCACTGACAAACCGAGACACTACCGATGCGTCGGAGTCGCTATGGCGTCTGCGCGTCGTCGCGCCGCGCAGGGGCGGCGGCGAGGGTGAGACGGACTTCGGTGCCGCGCCCGCGGACGGCGCGGATCGTCATCGTGGCCCCGATCAGCTCCGCGCGCTCGCGCATCGTCACGAGGCCGAGACCGCCGGCGCGGACGCTGGAGGGGTCGAAGCCGACGCCGTCGTCGCTCACGACCGCCGTGACGCGCGTCCCGTGGCGGGTGAGCCGGACGCTCACGCGCTGGGCGTTGCCGTGGCGGGCGACGTTGGCGAGCGCCTCCTGCACGATGCGATAGAGGTGCAGCGCCTGCTCGTCGTTCAGCATGTCGTCGACGGCCGTCGTGGACAAACGGAGCGTCAAGCCGTGACGCTGCGTGAACTGGCGGGCGTGGGTGCGGAGGGTTTCCTCGAGGCCGAGCCCGAGGAGCTCGGCCGGGTGGTAGTCGCGGACGATGCGCGCGACCGACTCCGTGATCTGCCGGATGGTCGCGTGCGTCGCCGTGAGCTCGGGGTGGGGGCGTGCGCTCGTCTCCGGCGTGTTCGCGAGCGCGTGCAGCAAGAGGCCGACGGTGGCGCTCGCCTGGCCGACCTCGTCGTGCAGCTCGCGCGCGACGCGCTGGCGCTCGGCTTCGAGCGTGTGCAGCAGGCGGCGCGTGAACCCCCGCTCGGCGGCTTCGGCCTCGCGTCGGTCGCTGATGTCGCGGGCGACCGCGAAGAAATAGCGCTCGCCCAAGGATTCGACCGGTGTGGCGCTGATCTCGATGGGAATCATCCGGCCGTCGCGCCGGCGATTGCGGGTCGCGAACGTGGGCACGGCGCCCTGCGCGGTCGTGGCCCACTCGTGCCAGATGGCCGGCGGAAAATCGGGGTTCAGCTCCGAGACCGTCATGGTGAGCAACTCGTCGCGGCTGTAGCCCGTCAGCGTGCAGGCGCAATCGTTCACGTAGATGAAGCGGCCGTCGGCATCGACGAGCTCGAACGCTTCGCTCGCCATGTCGGCCATCTTCCGGAACACCTCGAGGTCGAGCGCCGCCGGCAGCGGCGCCGTCGTGACGGGATCCGACGGGCGGAGCGGCGTCTCGCGCCATGAGTAGTCGGCATCGGACGACAGCTCGGCCGCGAGTGGCACCGTGAGCTCGACGGTGGTGCCGCCGGTGGGCGTGCTGGCGACCATGAGCATGCCGCGCAGCAACATGGCGCGTTCGCGCATGGTGGCGAGGCCGACGCCGTTCGCCGGCGCCGCCTCCGGATCGAAGCCGGCGCCATCGTCGTGGACGCGCACCAGCAGATGCTCGGCCGTCGACGTGATCGCGATGTCGACGGCGCTGGCTCGAGCGTGCCGCGCGGTGTTCGCCAGCGCCTCCTGCACGACGCGATAGACGTGCAGCTCTTGATCCGGCGTGAGCACGCCTTCGACCCGCGCTGCCTTGAACCGCCACGTCAGCCGATGGCGCTCGGCACATTGGCGCACGTGGGTGCGGAGCGTGTCGGCGAGACCGAGTCCGAGCAGCTCTGCCGGATGATACTCGCGGACGATGCGTGCCAGCGATTCCGTGATCTCGCGGATGGTCGTCCGCGTCGCGATCAGCTCGGGCCGGATCGTGGCGGGGACGGTGTCGGGCGTCAGCTCGAGCGTGTCGAGGAGGATGCCGACGGTCGCGAGCGCCTGACCGACGTCGTCGTGCAGCTCACGCGCGACGCGTTGGCGCTCGCGCTCGATCGTCTCCAGCAGTTGGGTGGCGAGGGCCTTCCGCGCCGTCTCGGCGGCCTTGCGCTCGGTCACGTCGCGGGCGACCCCGAAGAGATAGATCTCGCCGTCGAGGTCGAGGCGTGCCGTGCTCACCTCGGCGGGAAAACAGACCCCGTCTTTCCGCTGGGTGCGTGACTCGATGCGCGGCATCGGACCCTGCGCCGTCGCTTCGACCTGGGCGGCGAACATGTCGGGTGTGAGATCGGGGCAAATGTCGCAGACCGTGAGGGTGAGCAACTCCTCCAACGTGTAGCCGCCCATCTGGGTGACGGCTTGGGCGTTTGCGTAGAGAAAGCGCCCGGAGCGATCGAGCAGATACAGGCCCTCGGTCGCGAGGTCGGCCATGCGACGAAAGAGCGCGAGATCGACCGCCGGCGGTAAGGGGGCGGCGCGCGACAGCCTCGAATGGCTCACAGCCACTCGGCGACGCTACTGCCGTGCGGTGCGGCCGGTCAATGGGCTGGTGCGCGTCGTGTCGAAGGGCAGCGATTCTGTCCTCCTCTAAGCGGCCAGCGATTCTGTCCTCCCCCCAAGGCGTGAGCATGCAGGGGGATGGACCTGATGAGCGAGCACCAGTGGAAGCGAGCGGATGCGATTGCC
>JBDSJB010000180.1:0-6002 GCA_039917665.1 Binatia bacterium | reverse complement strand
GCGTTCCTGGGTACTGTCTCAGTTCGATTCTCGCGGCAGGGCGATTGGTGGCAGCCGGCGGGCGGGTCGGGGATGGCTCCGGGGAGCTGCAGCTCGCGTGTGCGCAGGCCATGGTGGCAGCGGCAGGGTGTACGCGCTGGTGTCAGCGACTGCGCGACCGTAGGAGCCACCCCCGACCCGCCCGCCGGCGACCACCAATCATCGCCCGCTGCCGCGAGGATCGAACTGAGACAGTACCGAGCGTCGAGCTTGGGCGTTCGTGCTGCGTGCATCCGCGCGAGCCCGGTGATCGATGACCGACGCCAGCAGGTCCGGGGCGGTTTGACGCGAACGAAGGAGCTGGCCGGCAAGTTCCAGCAAGACGTGCTGTGGAACTTGGCGAGCTTGGTGGTGCTCGGCGCGTCCGGGATCCTGCTGAAGGTCCTGATCGGCCGCTACTACGACGCGGTCGCACTGGGCGTCTTCAATCAGACGCTCGCGGCGTGGTTCCTTTTCTCCCAGATCGCCGTGGCCGGCATCGATCGCTCGACCCTGCGCGCCGTCGCCGAGCACGTGCACGACCAGGCGAAGGTGACCAGCATCGTCGCTGGCGCACTCGCGGCAACGCTCGCGCTCTCGCTGGTGGTGACCGCCGCCTACTGGAGCTCGATCGGTTGGCTGTCGACCTGGTTCAACCACAGCGCCAACATGCCGACGAGCCTGCTCGTGGCGACACCGGGCTTGTTCTTCTACGCGCTGAACAAGGTGCTGCTCGGCGTCGTCAACGGGACGCAGCGGATGCGCGCCTTCGCGGTCTACCAGACGGTACGCTACCTGGTTCCGCTCCTGGGATTGGTCGGGTTCCTGGTGCTCGACGAGCAGCGCGTCCACGGATCGGCGCTCGCGGTCGTGTTCAGCGTCGGGGAGTGCCTGCTGTTCCTGATCTTGCTCATCGACGTGCGCCAACACCTCTCGTTCCCGGTGGCTCGCGCCTGGCGCGACTGGACACGCGAGCACCTGCACTACGGGATCAAGAGCGTCGTCAGCGGCGTGCTGTTCGAGCTCAACACCTACGTCGACATCTTCGTGATCGGCCACTTCATGACCGAGTCCGAGGTCGGCCTCTACTCGTTCGCGGCGGTCCTCGCGCTGGGCTTCGTCCAGATGCTGCTCGTGCTCCAGAACGTCTACAACCCGATCCTGGCGCGCGAGATCGCCGCGCGGCGCTTCACGGAGCTCGAACGGACCATCGCTCGCGGCCGGCGCTGGACGTATGTCGGCATGGTCGCGGCGGGCGTGATCGGCGCGCTCCTCTACCCCCATGCGCTGCTCGTCCTCACCGGCAAGGAAGCCTTCCTCGCCAGCTGGACGCCGTTCAACTACCTCGTGCTCGGCACGGTGCTCGCGTCGGGCTACGTCCCGTTCGCGCAAACGCTGCTGATGGCAGGGTACCCGGGCTGGCACACCGGCTACATGGTCGCGACGGCCGCAATCAACGCGATCGCCTGTTGGTTCGCCGTGCCGCACTTTGGCCTCGCCGGCGCGGCGATCTCGACCGCGGCGTCGATGGTCGCGTCGGTGTTCATCCTGAAGGCGATGGTGCGCCGGCGCGTCGGCCTTAAGATCTAACTCAACGAGGGGATCTCTCTGCTCGCTCCATCGGGCAAAGCCCGACGGAGTCTCACTCCGCGGCTCGCTGGCGCTCGGCCCACGCGATCCGCGCCTGGGAAGTCTCGCATCACATCCGCGGGGTCAGCCGATAGAAGCCGATGCGATAGACGCCGCGCCCGCCTTGGGCATAGCGCAGCGCAGAGTAGCCCTCGGTGTCGAGATCCTCGACCATGAGAGGCTCTGCCTCGTAGCGCTCGTGCACGGCCCGACACACCGACGTCATCGGGTCCGGCGCGGGCTCGTCGGTGAACGCGAAGTAACAGAACATGCCCTGGTAGAAGAGCAGCGCTCCGCTCTTGGGTTTGGGCCACGTGACCGAACCGTTGGCCGCGTTCCGGACATCGACCAACTCGTACCGCCGGTTGGTGCGCGCGAGCAGAAACTCCGGGAACGCGTCGAGATTGCGGCCCCCCGCGTCGACCGCGGTGAGCAACGTCCCTTCGGCCGGGAGTTGCGACACGTGGCGCTCGAGGAACGCCCACTCGAGCTGCTGATCCTTGAGCTCGGCGACGAACCCGCGCCAGCCGGCCACGACACCGACGGCCATCAGCGCGAGGAGCACGCTGCCGACGACCGCCCCGCGTTGACGGTGCGAGCGCCACGCCGCCATCCACATGGGCACCGCGCCGGCGCCGAGCAGGACGAGGAAGCTCATCGGCAGGTTCTGGGCCCGGAGTCGCCATGGCGGGTTGTCGAAGATCGATAGGGTGAAGATCGTGAAGCCGAGGTACACGGCCACGATCCAGAGCAACCAGCCCGGCCGGTGTATCGCCCACCACGCGGCGCCGGCGACGATCAGCACCCAGTACACGACCGGCGTGATCTGCGAGTCGAACAAGATCAACGTCTCGACGTACCGCTGCAGCGATGGAACATGCGGGGACGGCGAGCGCCCGTCACCCATGACGCTCAGCACTTCGAGCACGTGGGGCAAGAGCAACCCGACGAACAATGCCCCGGCGACGAGCATCGGCCACGTGAAGAGCCGGCGCCAGGCGCGCGGCTCGTTGCAGAGCAGGAACGCAGCCACCACGAGAGGGAAGAAGATCATGTCCGGACGCGCTTGCGTCGCGAGCGTCGCCGCGAGGACGCCGAGGAGCGCATCCGTCCATCGATGGGTCCGTTGATGCGACGCGAACAGCGCGAGCGACCACAGGCCGAACGTGATCGCCTGCACGAAGAGGTCCTCGGCGCCGGAGAATCGTAGGTGTTGCGGCAGTACGGCGAGCAGCAACGCCGCACACACGGCCTGCGGCCAGCTTCCGAACACCGCGAGCACGAGCATCGCGGCGGCCGGAATCGCGAGCGACGAGATCACCGCGTTGGTGAGGAAGATGATCCGCTCGTCGTCACCGCCTTCGACCATCCACGCAACGACACGGAAGAGCGCCGGCCCGGTCTTGCCGTATCCGGGGACCGTCTCGTTGCTGAAGTACGCCGGCACGGTTTCCGCGATGTGGTAGTACTCGTGCAAGAACGTGTGCGGCGACAGTGTGAGGCGGAGCGCGAGCCCCACGACGGACACGAGCAGCAACGCGACGACGAGGCGGGCAGGAGCGCCACGTACCGCCACTTCTCGATAGAGGACGTAGACGGTCCCGAGGAGGAGCAGAAAAAACGTCACGGCGAGCAGGTCGTACTGCGACGGTCCGCCGAGCAGTGGTCCACCCATCCGCCAGCCGCGGGTCGGCGCGGACGTCTCGCCGAGGATGCGCTCGATGGCGGCGACGGTCGTCGGGCAGTCGCGCGCGAGCGCCTCGGACACGGCGACCCACCATTCACCGACCGTGCGGCTGCCGCCGGTGGGCCCCGGCAGCGCGCCGAGATCGAAGAACTGCTCGTCGTGCGTCGCCGACTCGAGGCCGATGGTGATCTGGACACGGCTGGTATCGAAGCGCGTGAGCCGACAGCCGTCGGCTTCGTGCAAGGGCGCGACGCGTCCGTAAAGGTTCTGCGCGAACTCGGGCGTGATCGCCGCGGCCTCGGCGAGGGTCGCGATGGCACCCGCCATCGCGACGAACGCGATCGCGGCGAGCAGCCCGACGGTCGCAAAGCGCCTCAGCGCGGCGAACGGGACGCCGGCGCGAGCCGAACCTGCCGAGCGCGCTCGCCGCAGCTTCTGCGCAACGGAGTCAGCGCGCCCCCCGCGCCGTCTCGGTGCATTGATCGCTGCCGCGCTCACGCCCGCGCCTTCTAGCGGTGTCGGGCGGCAGGCGTCCACCGGAAACCCAGCCCGGCGAAACCCGGCGCGGCCTCCATCGCGTCGCATTCCACGGAGACCGCATCCACACCGAATCCACACCGAATCGCCCGTCCGGATTTGCCCGAGGCGATCACGTCGCGTTATGCACCCTACGTGCAGCCGCCGAAACGACCGGCGCCAGCGACCGCTCGGTGGCACGCTTCTTCCCGATGGCGGCTGGTGGCAGCGTGGGTTGCCCTCCTCGCACTCGCGTTGTCCGTTCGGTTGCCCTTCGTGGTTCGCGTGGGGCCGAACGAGGGCGGGGGCGACGAATGGTATACCGTCTGGCGCTCGTGGTCCGTACTCTTCGAGGACGGCAACCCGGGCAACTTCTACCATCCGGCGCTCTTCTACGAAGCAGGCGCGGCGCTCTTCTCGGGTCGCTATTTCCTCGGCAAACAGTCAGGCGTGTTTCATTCGCCCGTCGACCTCCTCGCGGATTTCGTTCTTGACGATGCGAAGTATCTGCAAGCACTCCAGCTGCTCGCCGCCGTATTCGGCGCGCTGACCGTACCCGTCGTCTTCGAGATCGCTCGCCGCACCGCCGGGTGGCGCGCAGGCGTCGTCGCCGCGGGGATTCTCGCCATCCTACCGGTGCACGTCCAATACTCGCAGCGCGCTCGCGTCGACTCCCTCTGCGTTCTGCTCACTGCCGTTGCCATGCTCGCCATGCACCGGCTGGCGGAGCGTGGCCAACGTCGCGACTTCATCTCCTCGGGTGTGATGATCGGCCTCGCGACGGCAGCGAACTACACCGCCGTCTGCCTCGGCCTCGCGTACCTCGGCGCGGCGATACTCGTTCGCAAGCGGTCGACGTCCTCGGAGCTCGCGCAGTCGATCGCGCTCGGCGTCGTCGCGGGCGCGGCGGTTTTCGCGCTGACGAACCCGTACTTCATCCTCGACCCGGCAGCGGCCGCGCACAACATCGTCTTTCAGCTCTCGCTCACCATGTGGCAGCATCCGTACACCGAGAAGGCGGCCGGTTGGTTCTACCTCCACCACCTGCACGATCAGAGCCTGCTGTTCGCCATCATGGGGGCGTGCTCGGGCGCGTGGCTCACGATCCGCGGGCACGGATTCCGACGCATTCTCGGACTGTTCCCGTGGATCGTCGTCGGCGCCTTCGCTGCGGCCAGGACGCAAGAGGATCGATACGTCTTGATCGCCATGCCGTGGCTCTGTGCCGCCATCGGCGTCCTCGTGGGCGACGTGCTATCGACCGTGGCGCGTCGCACGTCGACCGCGACCGTGGCGCGTCGCACATTGAGCGCCGCGCTAACCCTGATCCTCGTCGCGCCGATGACCTTCGAGCTCTGGGCACGGACACGTCCGCTCGTTCTCGTCGCAAACGTCGAGGAGAACCAGCGGTCGGTCATGCAACGCTGGCTGATTCAACACGCACCACCCGGCGGAACGATCTGGGTCGAGTCCGACCTCCTCCCGCTTTTGCTGATGACGTTCGCGGAGCCCGGCGGCCACCTGCAGCAGCTCGTCCAAGCGGCCTTCCGGCAGGCGTATCCAGACTTTGACGCGCGCGTGCTGAAAGGCGAGCTCGTGGAGCGCGTCGCGAACTTCGATCCCCGACTCATCACCGAGAAGCGCGTCGACCTCGCGGTCACGTGTGACCGAAACGTCCGATACGTCCAGGGCGGCGGGCCCGAGTTCGACGCGCAGCGCGCCTTCTACGAGGCGCTCATCGAGCACGGCACGCTGCGCTTCGAAGCAATGGGGTGCTGGATCGCCGGCATCCGCTGAGTCAGCGGCGCCCCCCTTCATCCTGCACGCCTTCCACGCGTGCGATCCAGGTCTCCACCCAATCGCTGTCGTGCACGAAGGTTTCGCGCGTGCGTACGTCGGCGAACGACGCGCGCGCGATCGGCACGAGTGTGAGCCGGCGCTCGATTGCGTCGCATTCCGGCCGTCCTTCGGGCGTGGAGCACAGCGAGCTGTGCACGTAGTACCGACAGGCCACGGGCGACAAGGCTGCTTCGACGGTCGCCGGGCGATGGGGATCCATGGCGACTGCCGGTCGCGGCGCACCCACGTAGGTCGGCAACAGGAGGACCCGTCGGCCGGCAAACCCGAGATGCACGACGCGGCACTCCGGCGG
>JBDSJB010000179.1:0-12344 GCA_039917665.1 Binatia bacterium | reverse complement strand
GCGCCGGCGATGATGCCGTTCTGGGTGGTGCACTGCCGCTTCACGAACGCCAAGAAGCCGCCCGCTTCGGGCTCGGCCGGATGCGGGCCATTCAGCCGCGCATTGGGATCGGAGTTCTGGTTCGTCTGCATCGTGTCCTCCTGTGGAACATGAGTGACGAACTCGGTGGGCTCGTCAGAGTCGCCCGGCGGCGGAGCTGCAACCGGGATGCTGCGCGCGATCTCTCGCACCACGGATGCCGTCACGTCCGGGAGTTGGTAGGTGCGGCCGAAGATCGCCGCGGTGCGCTCGTCCGGATGACGAAGCGCCAAGCCCGCCGTCTCGAGCGCGGCCTTCCGTCGGTACTGCTCGTCCTCCGCCCGCCGACCGACGGGAGCGAACCGCGGGTCGTGCATAGCCAGGTGAGCGCACAGGATCGCGATCTCCTCACACGCCGAGTACTCGGCCACGAGGCGGACGGTGTCGCGATCCGCGGTACGAAGCGGGGGGCTCACGACGCCATCGGCGGGAAGGGATGCCCGTCCGACGGGTCGATCGGTGGGTGGCCGTCGCGGAATGCGGCGGCGAGGTCGACGCCCGTGTCGAGCAGCTCCTTCGCTGCCGCGATTCCGAGGACAATCATTCCGAGGTTGGTCAGGGCGCGGCCGGCGATCTTGGTCCATGTCCACATGCAATTCTCCTTTGACGGCGCGTTCGGCGATGCGCGTAGGCGGACGCATCACGGGTTCCAGAAACACAAAAGCCCGGCATCGTGGACCTGCGTCCACAATGCCGGGCTGGTGCGGCGACACCCGAGACGCCGCAAATTGGGCGCACGGATGGCCTTGGTCTCACTAGAGTTATACCGCCGTTCGCACGATTTGTTCGGGCCTTTTGCTGCGGTGTCGTGGATCGGTGCGGTCTGTTGCCGATTCTCTGACCTGCGAAATCGCGTGCGTCCGGGGATCGCCTCAGGAAGGGACGCGTCGTGGCCGATACTTCAACCGACGATGCTGATTCCGATCGGACACGACGGGGAGAGTCTCAAGCGGTGGCCGGTTGTCACCCTCTCCATCATCGCACTTGCCGTGGTGATGTTCGTCGCGAACGCGATTGGACCGCAAGAAGATGACGACCTCATTTACGCAACAGCCGCGTACGTAACCCGCAGCAGGGGCGTTCATGTCGCCTACTACGGCCTATGATTTTCGGCAGTCGTCGATGACCGGGTGCCCCGGAATGGGGCAATCATTTTCCCATTTCCTTCAATTTCAATGTTGGGAAATCACTCTTTCGGTGTATACGACCGCCTCCTTCAGGCCGTTCATCGCTCTACCCTTTCCGCATGCCGCCCATCTCGCCCAGACGCGTCCCCTCGTCTTTCCTGTGTCCCGTGCCTCGCGGTGGGCCCCTTCTCTATCTCCTGCTGCCCCTCGTGTTGTGGGTCGCGGATGTCCACACGATTGACGCCGCACCGATAGCGGGCCAACCAGTCCGCGCGACAGTCGGGGGACCGACGGCCGGTGTTGGCGATGCGGCCCCTGCTTTGAAATCGGAGCTGGAAACCTCCTACCGCGTCCGGGACGAGATCGTCGCCATTCGACGCCTCGACCGGCAACTCGTCGTCGAATTTTCCTCACAACCTGCGGTCGCCGAGGCCCGCACCCGTTTCGAGGGGGCATTGGGCGTGGCGCGCGCGGGTGCCCTCGTTCGGCTCGAGGACGTCGCAGCGCCGCCCGGTGGATCGATACTCGTTGTCGAATTCAAGGACACAGTGCTGGCGGCGGACGTTGCCTCCTTGCGACGTTCGCTGGGTGTCGTGGGCGTTACCTATGCATACGCCAAACGGGACGCAGGCGGCCGATTGCTTCTGACTCGCCGCCTGGTCGTCAAGCTCAAGGCGGGTGTGTCGGGAAGTGCGATCGATACGCTCAATGCGATTCATACGACCACCACCGTGTCGGCGGTTTACGGAACGGCCGATCAGTTCATCCTCGAGACGCAGGGGGATGAGCCGGATGCCGCGCTCGTGACGGCGAACGCCATCGCGGCATCCCCGGATGTGGAGTGGGCACAGCCCGACTTTCTGCAAGAATACGTCCGATCATTCATCCCAAACGATCCACTCTTCACGCAGCAATGGCATCTGCACAACAGCGGTCAGGGCGGTGGTGTCACCGATGCCGATGTCGACGCTCCGCTTGCCTGGGACGCGACTCGCGGTGACCCATCGACGGTGATTGCCATCATCGACGATGGCGTCGAGCTGAATCATCCGGACCTTGAGGCGAACATCGCGGTCAATCCGTTCGAGATTCCCGGGAACCGGATCGACGACGACCACAACGGGCTCGTGGATGACGTCAACGGGTGGGACTTCGCCGACTTCGACAACAATCCGAATCCGTCGGTGAACGGTTTGTGCGACAATGCCGATTGCCATGGGCAAGCGGTGGCGGGGGTCGCTGCCGCAGTCGGCAACAACGGTATCGGAGTTTCAGGCATCTGTCCTTCATGCCGCATCCTGCCGATCAAGATCTTCAAGGGAGGAAACTTCGCTGGCGACTCGGCCGTTGCGAGTGCCATTCGATATGCGGGGACGCTCGCGGACGTCTTGAACAACAGCTGGGGATCTCCGCCCGGTAGCCGTAGTGCGCCGATCGAGTCGGCGATCGCGGACGTTGCGAGCGCGGGTCGCGGGGGACTTGGTGCTCCCGTCGTGTTCTCGAGCGGTAATTCCGCGGAGCCTCCGTGGATTACGTTCGAGCTCGGGGGTGTGCCGCCAGGGACGGTCGGCTATGCCTTCGTCTACTTCAAGGACGGAAGCTCTTCGGCGGGCGACGATGCCATGCGCATCGACGCGCTGCAGTTTCCCGGCGAATCGATCAACGGGTTCGAGAACGGCGCGCTACCGCCGAATTGCGCGAGCGGTACCACTGGAGCTCCGATCCCGTGGTCGGTCGTCACCGATTCTTCCCGCGCCTTCGCGGGTCAGCGCTTCCTGCGGTCGGGAGCGATCGGCGATGGCGGCACGACCATCCTCGTCTGCAATCGCTCGTCGACCTCCGGCGGTACGCTCCGTTTCCAAGGATGGATCTCGAGCGAAGCGGGGTACGACGGTTTCGAGCTCTACGTTTCGATCGGCGGTACATTGATCGGGCCGTATCTTGCTGTGAGCGGTGGGGTGCCGACGTACATTGGCCAGGTCGGGTTTCCGGCGAACCAAGCCGGTGCGTGGGCCGTTGGCGCTACGACTAATCTGGGAGAGCGAGCGCGGTACAGTCAGTTCGGCACACAGTTGTTCCTGGTCGCGCCGAGCAACGGCGGCACGCTGGCGATCACGACAACGGATCGCAGCGGTACCGCTGGCTACGACACCGGCTCGTATACGTCGACCTTCGGCGGAACCTCGTCCGCCGCCCCCCTTGCATCGGGCGTAATGGGCCTCGTGCTGTCGCGGCAACCGACGCTCACGCGCAATGCGCTGCAGCAGGTACTGCAGAGCTCGGCGGACAAGATCGGGGGCCTCCCGTACCCGGCCGGTCGGAACGATCAGTTCGGGTGGGGCAGGGTGAACGCGGCCGCCGCCGTCGCGCTAGTAGGACCGACCGCGACGGTAACGCCGCGACCGACGCCGACGCTCACGGCAACCCGAACCCGAACCGTGACCCCGACGCCGACGCTTACCCGCTCGCCCACCCCGACACTCACACCGACGCCGCTCGCGCTCCCGGATCCCGTGAAGGGAAAGAATGCGACCAAGTGCCAAGAGGCGATCGTCAAGAATGCCGCCAAGCTCGTCGGGGCTAGCTTGAAGAGCGCGGGCGACTGCGTCGGAGCGCTGCTCCGGTGCGCGGGCACGAAAGCGGGCGACGCGTCGTGTCCAGGGAAGGCTGCGGCGGCGTGTATGAAGAAGATCGGCGCGCTCTCGGCGGCGACGGCGAAACGGCGAACCGCGCTGGTGGACATCTGCGCTACTCTGGGGATCGGCGAGCTCAGAGCCGTCGAAGGCCTTGGCTTCGAGGCTATCGCGGGTGCATGCGCCGCGGGGGGTGGTGGCGTGGATGGTCCCCAGGCGATCGCGAGCTGCATCACGCGGGAGCATGGCTGCAGGTCGGACCAAATGCTCGGCATGCAGCTCCCGCGCGCGAGCGCGCTGATGGCAGAGGCCGGGCTCGGGACCTTGATCGCATCCGAGCTCGCATGCCTGTCTGGACCCGACGGGGGTGCGGAGGGCGCGGGCGCGCTCGCTCCGTCGATGGAGCGATGTGCCGGGGCCATTCGGAAGGCAGGGCGGTCCTTGGTCCTCGCCGAGCTTGGCGGTCTCGGCAAGTGCCTCACGTCGCTCTTTGCCTGCGAGCAAGCGAAACCCGGTGGCTTTGCGCCATGTGTCCGCAAAGCTGATCCAAAATGCCGGAAGACGATTGCCGGTTTCTCCGCTGCGCGGACGAAGCTCGTGACCGCGATCCAGAAGGCCTGCGGCGCGCTTCCATTCTCCGCCTTGGCAAGCGCAAGCGGGTTGCACCTGGAGGCGCTTGCTTCCGAGTGCGCGAGTCGGGGCGTGGCCGTCGACTCTCCGAATGACTACGCGGAGTGCCTCATCCGCCACCACGAATGTGCGGTGGACGCTTTGATCCGAATCGAAGTGCCGCGTGCAGATCAGTTGTTCGCCCGGGTCGGGTTGGAGGAGGCCTTTCCGAACGTTCCTTGCCCGGGCGGGGAGGAGGGACCGAGCCCTACACCCTCAGCGTCGCCTAGACCATCGACTCCATCGGCCACCCAGACGCTGGTTGCGCCGACCAACACGCCGGCGCCGGTCGCAAGCGCGACGCCGACCGGAGCCGATCCAACTGAAACCGCGTCCAGCACGTCCACGCCGACCGTATCCCCGTCCTCGACGCCGACTGAGCCAAGCGAAACACCGACTGCGACCGTTACGCCGGACGCAACGCCATCGCCGACCCCGTCCGGAGAACTCGAGACGCCGACGGTCACTTCGACGGCTACGACCACCGAAACCCCCAACCCGGTCGAAACCGAAACCGCGACGCCGGCCGCTTCCGTCACCGAAACGCCGAGTGCGAGTCCGACGTCGACCACGGTCGAGACGGCGACACCGGTCGAAACGGAGACGTCGACGCCTTTCCCGACTCCGTCGACCACCGAAACGACGATGCCTTCGGCGACCCCGTCTGTGACGGTCGAGCCGACGACGAATCCAACGCCGACAGCGATGCTGACCGCGACATCTGCCTCAACCGACACACCGGTCGAGACTGCGACCCCACAGGAGACACCGACAGCCACGGAGACCGGCGATCCCAGTGAGACGCCGACGATCGCGTCGACCCCGACGCCGATGGATACCGAAACGCCCGCCTCGGGGACGCCCGCTCCGACGGAGACGCCATCGTGAACGGAAACCGGCTCACTCCAAGAGTAGCAACATGCTTCAGCGGGATCGCTCTAGCGATGCTGACTGTCGCCGCCCGAGCGACGACTAAATCGCGCATGGGCCCCCGAGCGCTGCCATTTCTGCCGTACGTATCCGTTGGTTGATGCGTCGCCGACGCGGCGCGAATGCCCGATGGAGCTAGGCAACTCGTGGGTCGCCGTATCAAGTCCGTGGCTGACGTTAGTAGGCCCGCTTCAACCGCGTCCCACGTCACCGCCCACGGCGGCAGCCAGCCGGCCTCTCAGCGACCGCGGCGTAGCAGGGCGCGGGCCTCGGCTTTCGCTTCCAAATCGCGGAAACGGCCCCCGACCTTGGCCGCGCGTAGCGCGGTGACGGGCGTTGCGAGCTGTTCGCGGAAGCTCGTGGGCACCGAGTGCCCATCCCGAAGGAAGGGAAGGGTAGTAGCGGGAAACCGCAGGATCGTAACCCCGCAAACGGACTTCCTCTGAGCTACTGCTGTTCCCCGTGCTCCGGTATTCAATTCCCCCCGCCTCCACTTCCGCAACCAATTCGAACCACCCTCCGGATCGTGAAGCAGGTCCACGATCTGGAGGGTCGTTTCGGCTTGGTAGTACGGCTTTCCCACCTCTGGGGAGATGGGCGTCAATCTGACGGGGCCGAGTACGCCACGGAGTAGGAGCGCGGAGCGGCTCGTCTCGTGCTCGAGCAGCTCCTGCAGATTCCGGACGCGCTCGGCAACCCACTCGACCGGTGGAACCTGAAACACGCTTCCGGTAGTCGCTTGGAGCGCGGCAACGTCGCTACGGAGCTCTTCGGAGCGGTGCTCGGCGGCTCTCAGGGCCTCGCCGAGGGCCGGCGTACCCTTTCCTCCACCGATGAACTCGATGAAGTTGCTGATCCGGCGTTCTTCAGCTGCGAGGCTGGCGTGTTTGAGCTTCAGGTCCTCGGGAAGGTGCGCGCATAGTTTGCGAACCTCCGCTTCGACACGCTCCAGGACGTGGTGCAGCGAGTCTGCATCCGCGATCCGCTCACGCACCGCCGCGATCAGCTTGGTCTCTGCCAGACGCCGCGGCACGAGCAGTTTGTTTCTACAAGCGCTTTTGGGGGCAGCGAGGCACCCATAGTAGCCGCCGCTCTTGCCGCTCACCTGGCCCATGGCGCCGCCGCACTCGGCGCACCGCAGAATGCCGGAGAGCAGGTGTGGTGGGTGCGTTTCGGTGTAGCTCCGCTGGCGCATCTCGCCGGAGCGCTGCCCTCTTGGGATCGGCCAGGTTCGATCGACTTCACGCCAGCGTGCAAGGGCTCGATCCCAACCGTCCTGTGGGACGATCCGTAGTTCCTCGCTCTCAGTGACGTGCCAGTCGCTCTCGGCCTTAGGATGGCGTCGTTTTCGCCCCGTCCGAGGGTCCCGCCGAGTTTCCGTTCGGTTCCAGGTCCAGTGACCTATGTACTTCTCGTTCTTGAGGATGCGACTGATGGTCGAAGGGCTCCAGCCGCGCGCGACCTTGCGGCGTCCCGCGACGCCCTCTGCATTGAGCGTCGCGACGATGGCCCTGATCGCGACTCCATCGGCGAAGTCTTGGAAGATACGGCGCACCACCAACGCCTCGTGAGCGTCGATCTTCATTCGGTAGCCGTCCGGCCGTGGGCGTCCGCGCCGGTCGACGCGCATTTCGCCAACTGGTTCCGACCGGTACCCATAGGTTGCCTCGCCAACGGTGAAACCTCGGGATTTCTGGCCCAGCTGGCCTCGCAGCGTCTTCTCGCGGAGATCATCTAGATACAGCTCGTTGACGATGCCCCGCATTTGGAATCCAAGCTTCGAATGAGGGTCCTCACTGTCGAGGCAGTCGGCTCGGGAGAGGATTCGGACCCCGTAGAATCGGAGCTCGGCGTAGAGCGTCAGGAGGAAGTGATTGTCTCTCGAGAGCCGAGAGAGGTCGTCTACGATAACTGCTTCGAACTCGTGGTCGCGAGCGCTGGCACAGAGCGCTTCCAGGCCGGGTCGGCTTCGGAGCGAGCCGGACTTGGCCTCGTCGGTGTAGACGTGTGCCGGGTTCACTATGCAGTCCCGGTTTTGTGCAAGGTCGCGGCAGGACCGAACCTGGTCGTCAATGCTTTCCGGGCGTTGATTGTCTGAGGAGTAGCGTGCGTAGATCGCGGCCTTCATTGCTTTGCTCCCTTTGTGGGCGAATTGGCGTGATTCTTGGGGCCTCGGAGAAGGGCGACGTACTCCTTTGCCAGGAGACGGGCCAGATGGTCGAGGAGTGCGCGCAGACCCGGGTCAGCGTGCGCGGGTACCGTCTTGTCGGTGTGTGCCCGTAGGGTTCTGGACGATCGACGGTTGGTGGTCATCACGCATCCCTCAAATAAGAGACAGTATCTATCATTGTGTCGAAAAAAAACCCACGAGAGCTAATCCTCGAATGGCGGCAAACTTCGCGCGATCGCGGAGAGGTCGACCTCTGTGCGCGTCCGGGCGTTGGCCAGGGCATGCTCAGCTTGGGTCCGGCGTAGCTTTCCAACGGGCTGGTGCATCCGCGCTCGGCCTCGCACGGATGGGCGTGGGATCTCAACACCGCCGAAGACTGCCGAGGGCCCCTTGGCAGGACGCAGCACGAAATACAGACGCTCTCCGTCTAGAATCAAAAGCGAAAGGCGTGGATCGCGAGCGCCGCGAATACTGCCTGGGACTGCGAAGGCCGGTAGCTTCTGACGAGCCTCAGTCTCGAACGTCCGAAGGACCTCGAGGACGGCTCTTACGAAAGACACCGGCAACTCCAGGCGCCGCATTTCAATGGCGACGGCGAACTCGAAGAGGTTGCGTTCGGAGAATCTCCGACTGCTTCCTCGGCCAGTCGCAGCTTGGACCTCGGGGACGACGACGTCTTCTTCGCAGAGATGGATGAGGCGGTGCTGAGGGACTCCGAGTGTCTTGGCCGCTTGGGTGAGGGTCAGCCGCGCCATTGATAGACGGTTTCTAGCAGGGAGCCCCGGAAACGAACAACCCGCGCTGCGAGTAGTCCATCGATCAAGAACCAGTTCTGATGCGTTCATGAACCGAAGGGCCGAACATTTCGTCTAGTCGTAGTCCTCGTCCTCGGTGTCGAGGATGAACAAGTCGCACTGTAGCTGCTTCGCTTCCACGCCGATATTTTGCTCTGTGCAGCGTTGGTGATCTGCGTCGAAATGGATGCAGTCGCCGCAAGTCGATGGGTGGTCGTCCTTGGAACCGAACAACTCTGGGAAGGCCTCCGTGAGTTGCTCCATATCCGAATTTGGCTTCTTCTTTTCCGAGGGCCGATGTGCGGGTTCGTCGGCGAAGAGCATTCGAGTGGTGCCGTGGGCACGGACCCAGGCCACGTCGCAGAGCATGTTCGCGAAGGCGAAATGCGGATCAATCCCGATCTTCTTGACCGAGCGCCGGAACCTCCGCTCGTCCTCCTTGCCCTGCGTGGGTTCCGTCACGAGGGCAACGCGTTGGAGATGGACCCAGAGGACATCACGACAAACCGCAACGCTCCGGACGCCTTGACGAGTCCGAAGGCATTGCGTCAAGACCCGAGCATCCGGTGTTTCAATTTCGCCACCGGCCCACTTCGCCAGAGACCACGCCATCATCTTGTACTGGTCCACTGACACGGTCCAAGGTGTGCGGATGGCGTCGTCGCTTCTGCTCACCGATGTACCGTCCCGCAGGCGATCCCCCCACCGCAGGATCTCGTCGGGTTGGTCGTGGTACGACGCGAGAAAGACTTTGCCCTCGTGCTCCCTAGCGAATCGGTGAGCTTCGTTGAAGTTCGGGAGGGACTCGACGACCGCAATCTGGACGCGAAACTCGCGCATGAGCTCTGTGCAACGGCGCCAGGGATCTTCGTTCTGGATGATCTCCAAGTGAAGGAGTCGCATCCGGTCACCGACCTTTGCTTTGATGATGACGTAGTTTTCCTGGCCCATCTGATCAATGCCCATGAACACGCGGTTTCCGGTGCGATGGGGGAGGGGCGCCCAGGTGAGGTCCGGATTCTGCGCTGCGTTGAGGTGCGCTTCCGTGACCGGCTGGGTGTTGGGGTCGACGTAGGGGCGGCCGAGGACGCGGTTGTAGAAGTTCTTGGTGTCAACGCGTCGCTCCCACTTCTCGATGATTCTGCCCGGTGATTGCCTGGGTGACAGCAGTTGGGGAAACTGGAAGCCGATTCGAGAGCATCCGGGGTTCTTCGGACGAAACTCACCATCTTGCGGATCAGTGATGATGCTGCGGCAGCGCGGGCAGGTGTAGAACCAATCTCTGGGTACGCCCGGTGTCGAGCCGTTTCCACGATCGATGCAGAGCGGGCCGGTGCGAGGATCCCAAGCGTCCGCGAGGACAATTCCCGAGGGGCATTTGCATCGAGTATGAAACTCTCGCTGGTCAGAACGTTCGTAGAAGTAATGAATGTCGGACCCTGCGAAGTTCGCGGTGGAGATTCGAAGGATCGCCTGGAGGGGGCTGGCTGATAAGCGCTCCTCCGCTTTTTCAATGTCAGCCAGCAGCATCTCTTGGACCTCATCAAAGACCAAGGCATCGAGAGGAAGGGCCTCGGTCGTCACTCTGCCGGTGATGTGCGTGAAGTACGCGATCGATTCGAGTATGCGTCTTGCCCTCGCCGATCCCTCGTCAACCACTCGCGCTCCGTAGGGGGATCCCGGATCTCCCATGAGCCGATGGATTTCTCCGTTTTCTCTGGCGAGCTTGATAAAACGATCCCTCGAGAAGTTCAGCGCGAGTTCCGCTGTCGGAAGAAAGTACGCGAGCTGGCATCGGGTGCGTAACATCACCCACAGGGTCCATAGGAGGGCAAGTATGCTCGCGCCACCCTGCGCGCTTTTCATGATGACCATGTCGAGCCCGGCGGGATCCATGGGTACGGCTTCATAGATCGGTCGTAAGTAGCGCCAGATGCTGAAATCGATGGGCTCGCGATCCGCGATGAAGTTGCCATCGGCTGCCCAGTTGGCGAACGGGGTTCGCTTCGCGAACTCGACTGGACTGAAGCGCTTGAGCCGCCGCTCCTCAGCCGCTTTGGTCAGCGACAACATAACGGCCCAGTCTGATGGACGGGAGCTCATGGGCCTCCCCCGGAGCAGGTCTTCAGCGTGGCCGCAGCTTCGATGCTGTCTTTGAGTTTCGTAGTGGCTCGTTCCAGGCGCTCTTCCGGCACGAACTCACAGAGAACATCGAAGACCTTCTGGACGTAACCCTCGACGACGGTGACCTCGACCACCGCCCCTTGTTTCAGCGCCATTCGAGCAAGGACTTCGCCAATGTTCCTCAGTTCGCGGACCGCTGCGAGGGCCGTGCGCATGTCGCCGCTGACCTCGGCCCTTTTTAGAATTGCTTCGGACCGAATCTGAAGCTGACGCACCTGATCGAGCAGAGAATCCGCTCGTGAAACCTCGACGGATTCTAGCGCTCGCGCCAGTGTTGTTGGGACGTGGTCCAGCTTGTGGCGACGGAGGGCGGATGGCGAGAGGGGGTAGCGACCAGCTAACTCGCGGAATGATTCCCTACCTTCCACCAGCAAAGCGTCGAGCGCGGGGCGCTCGGGGTGTCGGCAGACGGTACAGGTTCTCGACATCCGCTCTCCTTCCGAGCACCCCGCGCAACCCCGAACACTTGATTGCGATTGAGGACTTTGGTGTATATGCCAAAAGAGTCAAAATGACATCTACCAAGCCCAAGTCTGGTCGTCCAGTCCTGCCGCATCCGGCTCGGGTCGCGCTTTACTACGGCAACGCAACAGCATCTGAGCGAACGTGGCGCCGAGTCACGGTCGGCCCATTTGGGCGCTACGTACCGATCCCGGCAGATGGGCCAGTGTTTGGCGTCGAATCCATCGTTCAGCTCGAGGGGCACCTCGAGGAGTTCCGGGCGACTCTCGGGCGATGGATTGATTTGGCACCGACCGATCGATCAGAGGAGCTGGCCCTCCTAGACATCCTGAACCAGCGTACCCACCTAAGAGTTCATAAATGGTTGCGTGGCAGGGACGGCAAGCTCACGGCGGCGTACGCGACGGACGAGAGCAGCTTCTCGGAGATGCTGTACTCCTATCTTGCACTTGCGTTGCGGGAGGTCCCGGCGTCCCACTTCCGACGATGCGCTGCGTGTCCCCGGTTCTTTGTTTCTTTGACGAGAAAACATGCGCTGTACTGTTCGGAGCGGTGCCGCATCCGCACGATGATGCGGCGGTATCGGAAGCGGCTGAGAGAGCAGCGGCGGTAGGCGGGTAGCCCATTCCAGGCTCATTCCAGACGCCACGCGCGATCAGCCAAAAGCGGGCAGTTCGATTACCCCCGGCATTGTTGTGTCATTCTGGACGGTGGACGGAGCACGCGGTCGCGAAGAGCAGCGCGTCCCTCCGCTTCGTGGCGCTCACCCAGGCGCGGCTAACGACGGGGCTCGCGCAGCCGCTCGATCGGCTCGACGTGCGGGTGATCCTGATCGAGGGGCTGCACTTCCGCGACCACGTGATCCTCTTGGCCCTAGGAATCGCGGCCGACGGGCACAATCACGTGCTCGCGCGCCGCGAGGGATGTCCCAACGACTGCTGAATTGATCGGCTGAAAGGAAGAACGGCGGCTCCTTCTCGTCCAATGGTAGGACGGGGGTAACCACAATCAAGGAAGGAAGCCGTCGATGAAGAAGCGTCGCGCAAGACCCGTCGCCGGGGAAGCGTCTGCGTCCCATCGCTCGCCACCGTGCAGTGGCCGCTGCCGCTGCGCGACATTCTGGCCGATACCCGTACTGCGTGCTTCGGGTTGTGACTGGAGGCCGGCCAACAGGTCCTGCTGACGATGATGGATCTTCGAGGCCGGCGACGGGGGTTCGCCCGGTCCTCGTTTCCCAGCGGTGCTCTAGGAGTTTCTCGGGCCCCTTGGAACGGCATCATCTGGTCGCGCGCGACCG
>JBDSJB010000178.1:0-8890 GCA_039917665.1 Binatia bacterium | reverse complement strand
CCAGGGTCAGGCGGTCGGCAGCACCGTCGTCGACGAAGAGCGCGCCGACGTCCGCCATGTGTGACAGGACCTCGGCAGCGCCCTCCCGTCCGAGCACGAGAAACGCCGTCGAGAGCGCGTCGGCCGTGCTGGCGTCGGGAGCCCACACCGTGACGGCGAGCTTCTCGTGGACGGCGCGCCGAGTGCGCGGATCGTAGATGTGGCTCGCCGTCCGCCAGCCCTCGTGCGTGAGGTCGCGCGTGTAGTTGCCGGAGGTGGAAACGGTTTCGCCGGCCGCGAGCGTCAACACGCCGAGCGTCGTGTCGGGTGCGGCGGGGTCGGTGACGGCAACGCGCCAACCCGGGCCGGGCCCTGCGCCGAGGAGTGCCAGGTTGCCGCCGAGGTCGAGCAGCGCCCGTCGAGCCCCGGCATTCGCGAGCGCCGTTCGCGCCCGGTCGAGCGCGAAGCCCTTGGCGATGCCGCCGAGGTCGACGCCCATGCCCTCCCGACGGAAGCGCACCGCGCGCGTCGCCGGATCGAGCAGCAGGCCGCCCCAGCCGACCGCGTCGACCCGCCCCGCCGCGAGATAGCGGAGCTCCGGGTAGGCGCCCCACGCCCGCAGCAGCGGCAGGATGGTCACGTCGAACGCGCCTTCAGTCGCGGCACTGATGGCTTGCGCGCGTTCGAGGCACGCGAAGAAGTCAGCGTCGACCGGCTCCGCGTGCTTCGCGGCATGGGCGTTCACGCGGACCAGGCTGCTCGCGGGCCGGTACAGGCTCATGCTCGCGTCGACGGCGCGGAAGGCGTCGAAGGCGGCCTCGAACGCGGCGTCGCTCGCCCCGTCGTCGATCGTGACCCGCGCCATAGAACCCATGATGAGCTCGGCCCTAGTGACGGAACGCGGCACGTCCGCGGCCCACGCAGGGACGCACACCGGCAACGCCAGCACAGCGACCACACGACAGACCCAGGTAATTTGCGACATTGGACGGCGATGACCAACTAAATGATAATGAATTTCAATTTCGTGCGGCCGCCGTTACGTATTCGGGCGTTGCTCGGGTGTCAAGGGAGCGCGTTGACTCGATCGGGCGCGCTTGCGATAGCCGCGACCCGTGTCCGCCACGCCCTTCGCGCGTCTCGATCATCTGGTGCTCGCTGTGCGCGATCTCGATGCCGCTGCCGTCGCCTACGCCGCCGTGCTCGGTCGGAGCCTGTCGTGGCGCGGCACGCACCCGGCGTACGGGACCGCGAACGCGCTCTTCGGCCTCGACAATTGCTACCTCGAGCTCCTCGCGCTCAGCGGTGACACTCCGACGCATCCCGTGGCGATGGCGCTCGCGTCCTACCTCGAGCGCCGTTCGGAAGGATTGTTCGCGCTCGCGTTCGGCAGCGACGACCTCGCCGCAAGCCACCGGCTTCTGAGCAGCACGGGTCTCGCTCCCGGCCCAATCGCCGACGGAGTGGCGCACGCAGCCGACGGTGCCGTCCGGCGATGGCGCTCGTTTCCCCTGTCGCGGGCCGACGCCCGCGGCGTGAACGCCTTCGTGATCGCACACGGGGATCACGGCGCGATCCGTCCAGCCGCGCCGACCGCCGAGCCCCATGCGATCGTCACCGGCGTCGATCACGTCGTCGTATTCTCCGACGATCTGGCCGCCGCGCTCACGCTTTGGACCGAGACCTTCCGCATTCCGGAGCGCTGGCGGCGGGACTTCCCCGAGCGCGGCACGGTGAACGTCGGCCTCCGGCTCGGCGGCGTCACGTTCGAGCTGGTCGGACCGCTCGGTGGCGACACGGGGACGCGCGGCGAGCGGACATGGGGCATCGCCTTCGACGTCGGCGACGTCGACGCGGCCGTCGCACGACTACGTACCAGCGCCGTTCCCGTCAGCGAGGCACGGACGGGGCTCGCGCCCGCGACCCGCGTCTGCACGGTCAAGCGCCCCGACGGCCTTCCGACGCTGCTGATCGAGCATCAGGACCGAGCCGGATGGACCGAGCCTCGATCGCGCGCCTGAGTCGACGCGAACTCAGGTTTGATAGACGCGCGGCTCGCGTTTCGAGCCGGGGCGAGCGACGGCCCGGCCCGCGCGACACTCGGCGCAGATGCCGTACAGCTCCATCTTGTGCCGGGTGATCACGAACCCGAGCTTTTGCGCGACGTGCTCCTGCAGACGCTCGATCGCGTCGTTCGCGAACTCGACGATGCGACCGCAGCGCTCGCAGATCAGATGGTCGTGATGATGCTCGTCCTCGGTGTTCTCGAAGCGCGCCTCGCCGTCGTGGAAGTGACGCTCGGCGGCGAGCCCGCACTCACGCAGCAGACGCACCGTCCGATAGACGGTCGCGTAGCCGACGCGCGGGTTCACCACCTTCACCTCGCGGTAGAGCTCTTCGACGCTGATGTGGCGATTGTTGGCGAAGAAGACGCGGGCGATGTCGTCGCGCTGGGACGTCGACTTCAGCGCGCGCTCTCGCAATGCCTCTTTGAACGCCGTGAATCGCTGCGTTTGCATGCGCTGGCTAACGGCCATGGTTCACGCTCGAGCGTCACGCCTCCGCTACTGCGGCCGGCTTACGCCCTCCGACCATGGCGCGCAAGGCCGGGGACAGGAACACCTGCTCGAGATCGCGATCGGCGAGCGCCGAACAAAGCACCTCGACACGTTCCGGCCCCGAAAGCTTCCGGTCCATCAGGATGACGTCTTGCTCGCGAATGCGACAACGACCACTGCGCGGGCGATATCCGACGTCACGCAACAACTCCTCCTCGCGAACGTCGAAGCCGAGCTCACGTGCCACTCGGATGAGCTCTTCGACCATCGCCCCCACCACCGCCGATTCCTTCCGCTTCACGGCCGGGGATCATAGTGGTAAAGGCCGGTACGAGTCCATGATCAAGAGCATTCTGGTTACACTCGATGGCTCGGAGCACTCGCAGACGGCCGCGCGCTATGCGATCTGGCTCGCGGAACGACTGCAAGCGACGGTCGTCGGAATGCACGTCGTCGACGTGGTGTCGATCGAAGGATCGGGCGCCTTCCTCCACGACGTCTCCGGATCGCTCGGCTTCGAGCCCTATCTCGACTTCTCGTCGAAGATGCGGGACGCGCTCCAGGCCCGTGGCCACGTGCTCCTGGAGCAATTCCTGGCCGCCTGCGCCGAACGCGGCGTCCGCGCGGATACCCAGCTTTCGACCGGCATCGTCGCGAACGAGATCTGCGAGCAGGCACGCACGGCCGACGTCGTCGTGCTCGGGCACCGCGGCGTGAACGAACGCTTCTCGACCGGCCTCCTCGGCGGGACCACGGAAAGCGTCACCCGCAAGTGCCCGAAGCCGGTGCTGGTCTCGCCGATGGAGTTCGGGCCGATCACGCGGCCGCTCCTCGCCTACGACGGGAGCCCGCGTGCCGCCGCCGCCATGCACGAGGCCGCGGAGCTCGCGACGGCGCTGCACCTGCCGCTCACGGTCCTCCACGTCGGCAAGGACGATGCGGCGGAGCAGCGCATCGTCGACGAAGCCCGCCGCTATCTCGCCACACACCGGGTCGAGACAGAGGTCGTGACGCGCTCCGGTTACGCCAACGAGACCATTCTCGAGGTGATGAGCGACGGCAAGCACGATCTGCTGATGATCGGCGCGTACGGACACAGCCGGATCATCGAAATGGTGCTCGGCAGCACCACCGAGTACGTCTTGCGGAACGCGACGGCACCCGTCTTCCTCTGCCGCTGAGAGTCATCGATCGCGCGAGTCGCCCGCGTTCTGCGACGCCCCAATGCGCGAAGGGCCCGCTGCCATCCGTGGCTGCGGGCCCTTTGTCCTAGACGGCCGGCTCGACGCTCCCGGCGTGACGGTGTTCAGCTGCCCGAGCTGATCAGCTCGGCGATGGTGAACTTGTCTTCGACGGTGCCTTCCTTGGCGCCTTGCGACCAGTACCAGCCGGGCTCACCCGGGAAACGATGGCTCGGGAGCGCCGCCTTGGTGGCATGCTGGAGCTGCATGTCGACCATGACGATGGCCGCGGTCATACCGGTGTCCTCCTCGTACTTGATCTTGGCGCCCGAAAACGACTCTTTCCGCTGGGTGAAGTTGTTGATCCAGATCTTCCAGAGCTGACCGGCGCGGTCGTACATGTCGGTGTACGGGACCTCGAAGTTGTCCTTGTCGATGTAGAGGACGCGCTTCGAGTAGGCGTACTGCGGGAGCTTGGACTCGCCCTCGACGACGTACACCTTGCGCTTCTCCCACTCGCCTGCGAACGACCAGTCGACGGCACCGTCATTCCACTTCACCGGGAAACTCTCGGTGTGCATGGCGCCGAGGACTTCCTTTTCGCCGAGGAACTTCCATTCGGCCCAGGCGATCTGACCGGCGTAGCCGCCGTAGCTGTCCTGGTCGGTGTCCTGACCGAAGAGCGCGTCGGAACGCTGCGCGGTCGAGAGGCGACGGACGCGACGCAGCGACGGCAAGTAGAGCCAGCTGTCGTCCTGCTTCGCGGGATCGAAGTAGCGGTAGTACGTGAAGCCGACGCCCTTCAGATCGAACGGCTCGATCAGGGGGTGCAGCGTCTCTTTGAACTCGAACTTCTCGGTGTTGGGAATCTCCGGTTTGGGATCGACATACAGCCGGCCAACGTAGCGCAGGCGGCGGAAGTGATCGACCAGGAAGTGGCGCTCGACCTGCAGCGGCCGCTCGTCCGAGATCGGGCCGGTATCGGCGTCGAAGTTGCGGAGATCGAGATCGTCCTCGAAGCCGGGGCGGAAGTTGAAATTCCACATCAGCTTGTTCGCGATGAACTTGTCCGAGGGGTCCACCTTCGGAAAGGGCTGCCCGGCGACGTAGTTCTGCAGACCGTTGCCGTCGTCACCGAGCTTCACCTGCGACGCGTACTTCTCGGTCGCTTCCTTGTAGGCCTTCTTCCACACGATCGGCTTGCTCTCGACGATCTTCATCGGCCAACCGTGCTGCACGCACCACAACATGCCGGGTGAAACGAGATCCTTCACTTTGTCGGCGTTCGCCTTGTTGATGACGTCACCGGGGGCCACTTGGGCGCCGACCGAGCCTGCCGCCAACAGCAGAGCCACCGTCGCGAGGGCGAGCGTACTGCGTGAAGCGTTCCGCATGGGGTGTCCTTTCCTTGGTGCTACGGGGACCGAGCGCCTGAGTCTCTCGCGCCTGCAAGGGGCAGTCGGCTCGAAGACTTTCCTCAGATACGCTCGTCAATGTTTCCGTGTCAAACGAGAGGGCGAAGAACGGTCTTCGAGCGCTGATGACGTGAAGCGTCGAGCATCAGCCGATGGCGTTGCCGCCGGGCGGGGAGTCGGAATCCTCACGCCGCAGGCGGGCCAGACGCTCCTCGAGCTTCTTGATCGAACGCTCGATGCGCTGCACTTCGTGCTGCACGACGGGGTGGTTGGTGATGCGACCGACCGACGATCTGATGCGCTCGTCGATCGTGCGTTGCAACGCTTCGAGTCGACGCTGCGGAGCCGCGAGTAGATCATCGAAGAAGCCGCCCTTGCCGCCGTTCGAGTCCGCCGGACTGGACGACTCGGATGCACCGGAGCCCTCTTCACGCTCGCCCAGGGTGCCGGCGACCATTTCCTGCACGCGACGGCCGGCTTTCTCGCCGATGGTCCCGATCGCCTCGACCCCTTTTTCGACCTGGGTCCTCAGCTGAACCAACGTATCCTCGCCGTGCTGCACGAGCTCCCGCAAGAGCCCCAAAGACAGCACGCTCGAGCGCCGCTTCTCTTCCTCGAGGATGATCTGAGCGAAGGTGATGGCGGTGAGATCGTCACCGTTCTCGTTGTCGATCACCTTCACGTCGTTGCCGGATCGGACCAATCGCGCGATCTCGTCGAGCGTGATGTAGCGGCTCTCCGAGGTGTCGTAGAGCTTTCGGTTGCCGTACCGTTTGATCAATCGGAGGGGGGTCGTTGCTTGGCTCACTAGGGGGCTCCTCACTCGGCCATGATCCGCATGAGCACGGTGCGCGAACGTGGACCGTCGAATTCACACAAGTATATAGCCTGCCAAGTACCGAGGACGAGTTTGCCGTTTTCGACGAGCAGGCTTTGAGAAGGCCCCACGAGACTCGAAAGGATATGGGCGGCGGCGTTGCCTTCGGCGTGCAAGTAGTCGTCCTGCATGGGAATGGTTTTCAGAAGCTCACGGATCATGTCCTTGCGGACGTTCGGGTCGGTGTTCTCGTTGATCGTGATTGCTGCCGTCGTGTGCGGTACGAACAGATGACACATCCCCCGCAGTACCCCGGCCTCTTTCACCAGTCGCCGGACTCCCGAGGTCACGTCGATCATTTCCATGTGAGACTCGGTTTCTACCTTCAGCCTATGCACGGGATTGACGCGGAGTACCATACGCCGCGCCGCGTGATCAAGTTGTAGTATTGCTGTGACACAGGCTAAATGCGCGATATTTTCAAGGCTTTTCGCCCCGCCAGACCATCGTCGGGGGGGTCCGCCGCCACGATTTTTTGCTGGTAAGGTCGACGCACCGTGCCGAACCCGATCGCCGCCGCCATTCAAATGCAGAGCGGAGCCGTTCTCGCCGCGAATCTGGCGCGAGCCGACGTGCTGGTTCGCACCGCCGCGGAGCGCGGTGCTCAACTGATCGTCCTGCCCGAGGTCTTCGCGTGGCGGGGCCTCCGAGCCGACGAAGGCACCGTCCCATCGCCGATCCCCGGCCCGATCAGCGACTTCCTCTCCCGGCTCGCCGCCGCGCTGCGCGTGATTCTCGTCGGCGGCTCGTTTCTCGAACGCTCGGCTCACGCGGACCGGTCGTACAATACGTCGCTCTTGGTCGACGCCAGCGGCACGATTCGGGCGACCTACCGCAAGATGCACCTCTTCGACGTCGACCTGCCCGGACGCGTCACCGTGCGCGAGTCCGACGGCCGCGTCCCCGGCAGCGAGGTGGTGACCGCCGCGACCGACCTCGGCACGATCGGGATGAGCATTTGCTACGACCTGCGCTTCCCGGAGCTCTACCGGCGACTCGCGTCGGCAGGAGCGACCATCATCACCATTCCCGCCGCGTTCACGGCGCATACCGGTGCCGCCCATTGGGAGCCCTTGATTCGAGCCCGCGCCATCGAGAATCAGGTGTACGTGATCGCGCCCAATCAGACCGGCACGAGCCCGCACGGCTTCGCCGATTACGGACATTCCATGATCGTCGATCCCTGGGGCACCGTGCTCGCGCGTGCCGGCGAGGGTGAGGACGTGATCACGGCAGAGATCGACGCCGACCACCTCGCGCGCATCCGGCAAGAGATGCCGTGCCTCAGCCACGCCCGGCTGCTGTCGTGAAGCGCGCGCGCGGAGCCGGAGCTCCCGACCCACACACGGGCGGACCAAGCCGCTTCCCGCTCGTCACGAGCGCCGAGGCGCTCGCGCACCTCCGCCGCTTCAAGCCGCTGCCGGTCGAGCGCATCGCCGTGGCCGACGCGACCGGACGCGTGCTCGCCCGCGACGTCCGGACGACGCTCGATCTGCCGCATTTCGCGCGCTCGTACATGGACGGGTACGCCGTCCGCGCGCGCGACACGACCGGCGCCAACGACGCGACGCCGTCTCGGCTGCGCGTGACCGGCAGCATCTTCATGGGGCACCCCGCCCCGCGGCGGCTCGGACCCGGCGAAGCCATGCGCATTCCGACCGGCGGCATGCTCCCCGCTGGCGCCGACGCGGTCGTGATGGTGGAGCACACCGAGGAAACCGCCGACGGCATCGTCGCCATCGCGCGCGCCGCGACGGCCATGCAGCACGTCATGCGCCGGGGCGAGGACGCCAAGAAGGGCACGCGGATCTTTCGCCGCGGGCATCGCGTCCGCCCGGCGGACGTCGGCGCCTTGTCGGGCATCGGACTGGCGAAGGTGTGGGTCCATCGCCGCCCGCGCGTCGCCGTGCTCGCGACCGGCGACGAGATCGTGCGGCCGGACGTCGTCCCCGGGCTCGGCCAAGTCCGTAACGTGAACCAATACGCGATTCGCGCGCTGATCAGCGCGGCCGGTGGCGAGCCCGTCGACTTCGGCGTCCTGCCGGATCGCGAGAAGATCATCGCCACCGCGATGCGGCGCGCGCTGCGACGCGCCGATGCCGTGCTGATCTCCGGCGGCAGCTCGGTCGGCACCAAAGACCTCACGCCGGCCGTGGTCGCTGCGATGCCGAAGGCGCGCCTGCTCGTGCACGGCATCCGCATCAAACCGGGAAAGCCCACGCTGATCGCACGGGCGGCGGGGAAGCCGGTCATCGGTCTGCCCGGCAACCCGACGTCGGCCCTCGTGATCTTTCACGTCTTCGCCCTCCCCCTCCTGCGACGGCTCGGCGGCGAGTCGGTCGAGGCAGCGTTCGCCGCCGAACGTTCCGTGCGCGCGACGTTGAGCGCAGACCTGCCGTCGCTCGACGGCCGCGAGGACTACGTCCGGGTGTCTCTCGCCTCGCAGCCCGACGGATCGGTCGTCGCGACGCCGGTGACGGGTGGCTCGGGGGACATCGTCGGCTTCGTTCGGGCAGACGCCCTGGTGCGAATCCCGGCCGACGTCGCCGTGCTCCGCGCGGGCGATACCATCACCGTCGCCCTGTTGGCCTGAGCATCGGCGACGGCGAAGGGCTCGGGATTGGACCCTGGCCTGCCCAGCCAATTGGCCCTTTACGGTCCTATTGGCACCCCCTAGAGTTCCGCTCGTGCTCGAATTGGCCTTCACCCCCGACCGGGATCACCTCGAGCCGGTCTACTGCCAGCTGCGCGAATTCCTCCGCGGCCTCATCGTCGCCGAGCGACTTCCCGCCGGGGCCAAGCTGCCGGCGACCCGCGAGCTCGCGACGTCGCTGGGTCTGTCGCGCAACACCGTCACGCAAGCGTACGACGAGTTGATCG
>JBDSJB010000177.1:0-5154 GCA_039917665.1 Binatia bacterium | reverse complement strand
TCGCGGCGCATTGCCCGGCCGTGACCATTCCGGGTGGCTCTGCCTGCGGCGGTCCGATCAACACCATGCAAGACATCGTCGATTGCGTCGACTGCGTCACCGAGTTCAAGGTCGATTGCGAAGTGCCGCTCGCGATTCCGGGTTTCCAAGCATACCCGGGTGAGTGCGTCGCTGGCGTTTCCACGCCGACGCCGACGGCGACGTTGACGCCGACGCCGACCACCACGAAGACGGTCACGCCGACTCAGACACCCACCGCGACGCTGACGGCGACGCCGACGGTAACGACGACGGCGACGCCGACCGTCACGGCCACCAAGACGACTACGCCGACGCCGACGGCCACCGTCACGGCGACCAAAACGACCACGCCGACCCCCACCGTGACGGCGACGCCGACGAAGACCGCGACGCCTACCATCACGGCAACGCCGACGGCGACGAAGACAGTGACCCCGACCCCGACGGTGACGGCGACGCCGTCCGCCTGCGGTAACGGCGCCCTCGACGTGGGTGAGGATTGCGATGCGAGCGCGGGACCCGCTGGGAGCTGCGCGAGCGCATCGAACACTGGCGCCGGGTTCATCTGCTCCGGCAGCTGCACCTGCGCGTGCCCGGCGAGCGTCACGTTCTCGGGAGACGCCACGGCCCCTGAAAGCCTTCTCGACACCGGTTGGACGGGTATTTCGCACCGGGCGCCGATCATCGCCAACGGCGATGTGACGATTCAGGTCGTCAGCTGCGCGGGATCGAGCCGGCCCTGCGGCGTGTGCAACGTCACTGGTCCCATCGAGAATCCGCAGGCCGATACGGGTCAGCTCCACACCCGTCGCTGCAGCAACGACAGCTCGATCAAGTGCACGACCAACGCGCCTTGCCTTGCTGGCAGCGGCACCTGCCAGTTCTACTTCGGTTCCACGCTGCCGCTTGCTGCCGGTGGCGTCGGCACGTGCGTGGTCAATCAGTTCAACGGGCCGCTGAGCGGCACGGCGAACATCGAGACGGGTCAGGCCGTCACCAACGCTCTCCTCACGGCGCGGGTGTACACCGGACCGACCGACAATCCGTGTCCGCGCTGCTCGGACGTGGGTGGCATCAACGACGGCATCGCGGGTGGCTTCTGCGATGACGGCCCGCGCATCGGTCTCGCCTGTGATGCCAACGGCTTCGTCCCTGGGCGTCCGGATTTCGGACGGACCAGCCTCGATTGCCCGCCGCCGGCGGGGACGCTCGCGGCGACGCTGCCGATCGATCTGAGCAACGCCACCGCTCCGGTCACCAAGACCCTGTCGGCGGCGAGCCCGAACTGCGGCGATGGCTCCGGTGAGAAATGTCTCTGCGACACCTGCAACAACGCCGCGGGAACGGTCTGCGACGACAATGCGGATTGTGTCGCGGTCGGCGCCACGATTTGCGGTGGGCGCCGCTGCATCGGCGGGACGAACGATGGCGGTGTGTGCAACAGCAACACCGCGTGTCCCGGCGGTGGGCTCTGCGGCAAGGCCGGTGAGCCATCGAAGGCGAGCGCGTGTCTCGACGACACGAGCACCGTCGGCGTCTTCGACTGCACCGATACGGCCCCGGTCGACCAAGAGGGCGAGTGCTCGCAAGGTCCGGTGACCAAGACCTGCTCGGTCGCGTCCGGTCACGGACAGCGGTCGTGCGGTAGCGACGTGGATTGCGGCGGCGGCGCTGGGACCTGCGTCGCAGGAAACCGGGCCTGCTTCCTGACCGGTGGATTCACGGGCAAGATCGGCACGAATACGCTGATCGCGGTCGGTATGGCGGATGTCCCGATGAACGACACCGCCAGTCCGACGCTCGCCGCAGTGTTCTGCGTCGGACCGACGACGGCCTCCGCGGTGAACGCGGTGGCGGGTCTCCCCGGTCCGGGTCGCGTGACGATCAAGGGCACGGCAGTCGGCGCGCCGTAAGCGCTCCGATTCGGCCCACATGACGTGACGAAGGCCCCGCGTGTCCCTGGACGCGCGGGGCCTTCGTGTCTCCGCTTCACCTTGTCGAGGCGGCGAATTCTCTATAGAAGCCCTGTTCCGCCGAAGACTACCTGCTCGTGGGGCCGTAGCTCAGTTGGGAGAGCGCTTGAATGGCATTCAAGAGGTCGAGGGTTCGATTCCCTTCGGCTCCACTATTCACTTTCGGCCCCGTGCGCTTTTCGGGCGCAAAATTGCGCCCGAAAAATGCTCCGATGGCCCTCGGACCGCGGAGTGAATCCGCGGTCCTCGCTCCGCTTCGCACCTTGAGGGGTTTTCGATGAGCGAACCGTTGACGCCTGGTCGCATTCTCGATGTTGGTATGGGGTTCTGGCCGGCGAAGGTGTTGCTCTCCGCCGTCGAGGTCGACCTGTTCACGGCGCTCGGTGATGCGTCGATGAGTGGTGCGGAGCTGCGGGCCGCGCTCGGGCTCCACGCGCGTGCCATACCCGACTTCCTCGACACGCTCGTTGCGATGAATGTGCTGGAGCGTGACGGCGACGGTGTTGCGGGGCGGTATCGGAACGGAGAGGAGGCCCGGCTCTTTCTCGATCGGAAGAGCCCGCGTTGTGTCGCCGGATTTCTCGCGATGGCGAACGCGCGGCTCTATCCGTTCTGGGGCGGGCTCACGACGGCGCTTCGGACGGGCCGGCCGCAGAACGAGACGAAGGACGGCGGCGCCGCGATGTTCGACGAGCTCTACCGTGATCCCGCGCGGCTCGAGCAGTTCCTCGACGCGATGGCTGGCATCTCGGTCGGGAATTTTCAGATGCTCGCCGAGCGTTTCGACTTCGGTCGCTACCGGACGCTGGCCGACGTCGGCGGCGCGACCGGGTTGCTCTCGACCACCGTCGCCGCGCGCCATCCGCAGCTGCGCTGCACCTCCCTCGATCTCGCGGTCGTGACGCCGATCGCTGAACGACGGATCGCCGCGACCGGACTCGCTGATCGCGTCGGCGCCGCCACGATCGACGTGTTCACGCAGCCGATCCCCGCCGCCGACGTCGTGACGATGGGCATGATTCTGCACGACTGGAACCTCGAGAAGAAGCAGCACCTCATTCGCGCTGCGTACGAGGCGCTGTCGCCCGGCGGCGCCTTCATCGTCGTCGAGAACCTGATCGACGACGCACGCCGGACCAACGCGTTCGGGCTTCTGATGTCGCTGAACATGCTGATCGAGTTTGGCGACGCGTTCGATTTCACCGGCGCCGACTTCGCCGGCTGGTGCCGGAGCGCCGGGTTTCGCGAGATCGAAGTGATCCCGCTCGCCGGCGCCGCGAGCGCGGGCGTCGCATACAAATGACGGTGGGCGTCGCATACAAATGACGGCGAGCGTCGCCTACAAATGACGGCGAGCGCGGGCGTCGCCTATGGAGCGGCGACGCCCGGCGCGCGGCTTTTCAGATTGCTTCAGGCGACCGCTTTGGCGACCAGGTCGCCGACCTGCGACGTCGAGTAGCCCATCTTCCCGGCCTGCATCGACTTCAGCTGCTTCGAGACGACGTGGGCGATGGCCGCGTCGACGCGCGTCGCCGCTTCGGTCTCGCCGAGGTGCGCCAGCAGCATCTGCGCCGCCGCGATCGCGGCCATGGGATTGATGACGCCCTGGCCGGTGTACTTTGGTGCCGAGCCGCCGATGGGCTCGAACATCGAGACCGTCTCGGGGTTGATGTTGCCGCCGGCCGCGATGCCCATGCCGCCCTGAATCATGGCGCCGAGGTCGGTGATGATGTCGCCGAACATGTTGTCGGTGACGATGACGTCGAACCATTCCGGATTCTTCACCATCCACATGCAGGTCGCGTCGACGTGCGCGTAGTCGCGCTTGATGTCGGCGTAGTCGGCTTGGCCGACCTCGTTGAACGCGCGCTCCCAAAGATCGAACGCGTAGGTCAGCACGTTGGTCTTGCCGCAGAGGGTGAGGGTCTTTCGACGGTCGCGCTTTCGCGTGTAGTCGAAGGCGTAGCGCAGGCAGCGCTCGACGCCCTTCCGGGTGTTGATCGACTCCTGCACGGCGACCTCGTCTTGTGTGCCGCGCTTCAGGGTGCCGCCGGCGCCGGCGTAGAGGCCTTCGGTGTTTTCGCGGACGACGACGAAGTCGATCTCGGCCGGACCTTTGTCTTTGAGGGGCGTGTCGACGCCTTCGTAGAGCTTCACTGGGCGGAGGTTGATGTAGAGGTCGAGCTCGAAGCGCAGCTTGAGCAGGATGCCTTTCTCGAGGATGCCGGGCTTCACGTCGGGGTGGCCGATCGCGCCGAGTAGGATCGCGTCGAACTTCCCGAGATCGCTCACGGCGCTTTCGGGGAGGACCTCGCCCGTTCGGAGGTAACGATCGCCGCCGAAGTCGAAGTTGGTGGTCTCGTATGTGAAACCCGCGCGCTTCGCGGCCGCGTCCAGCACTTTGACGGCCTCAGCCGTGACTTCGGGGCCGGTGCCGTCCCCGGGAATGATTGCGATCTTGTACACGTAACCTCCTTGGAATCGTGGCGCGGGCGCGCCGAACGGTAGCGGCGGATACTATCCCACGGGACGAAGTCGACAAGCGCGCGGCACGCTAGCGCCGGCGCCGTGTGGGCTGCCGCCGCGGGGCGCCGGGCGTCGCGGGGCGCATGCCGTTCTCGAGCTCGTCGACGGTGCGCGGCCAGTCGTCGTGGAGGAGGCGCGACAGTGAACGATCCGCGAGCAGTCTCCCGCCGGTCTGGCAGCGCGCGCAGTAGTTGGTTTCGTTCTCGGCGTGGACGATGCGTTGCACCGGCGTGCCGCAGTCGGGGCAGGGGAGGCGATAGCGGCCGTGCACGGCCATCTCGGGCCGGAACGCGGTGACCTTCTCGGGAAACCCCTTCTCGGCTTCGCGCCGGAGGCGATCGGTCCAGTCGCGCAGCACCGCCTGGCAGGCGTCGAACAAGCGGGCCATCTCCGCCTCGTCGAGCTGATCGTTCAAGCGGACCGGCGAGAGGCGGGCGCGGTGCAGGATCTCGTCGGAGTACGCGTTGCCGATCCCGCTCAGGATGCGTGGGTCGGTGAGCGTGCGCTTCAGCGTGTGGCGCTCGCGGGTGAAGACCGTCGCGAACGTCTCGAGGTCGAGATCGGGGTCGAGGACCTCCAGGCCGACCGGCGCGAGCGCTGCCACGGCCGCGGCGCCGCGGACGACGTGCAGGGC
>JBDSJB010000176.1:0-2739 GCA_039917665.1 Binatia bacterium | reverse complement strand
GCGGCTTCTGCACGCGGATCGTTCGCGTCTCGAGCAGATTACGATCGTCGGTCGTGAGCGGGGCGTCCGCGGCGAGCGTCCGCGTCCCGTTCTCGTCGAGCGCGAGCGCCGCCGCGACGTCCTCGCGTGTTCGGACGCCCGCGCGCGCGAAGTCGTCGCCGGACGCCTCGAGCGCGCGGACCGCGTTGGCTTCGACGTCGAGCGGCGCACCGGAGGCCAGGAAGAGCGCCGTGCCGCGAAAGAACGGCCGATACACCCGCACGTTCGGGAAGGCGTCGAGCAGCGTCGCCAGCAGCGTGGCGAGCAGCGGCTGGTCGACCAGCTCGAGATCGATCCACTGCACGAACACGCCGTCCGCCGTCAGATGATCCCGCACCACGTGGAAGAACTCGCGCGTGTAGAGATGCGAGGCGCCGGCCGTCCAGGGATGCGACGGCTGCGACACGACGATGTCGTAGCGCTTGGTCGTCAGATTGAGCGCGCCACGCGCGTCGTTGGCGTGCAGGTGCAGCCCGGGAAGCGCCAGCGGATCGATCGCGCGGCGCGCGCGGAAGTGAGCGTTGGCCTCGATCACGCGCGGCTCGAGCTCGATCACGTCGATGTCGGCGAGCGTACGCGGCACCGCTTCGAGCGCGGTGCCGGCGCCGAGCCCGACGACCAGCATGTGCTGCGCGTCCGGCCGCGCGAGCGCCGGCAGCGCCCCGAGCCACCGGTCGGGAATGGCGCGGCGGAACCGATGCGGCGGCAGCATCACGCCTTCCGGCAAGCCATTCGTTCGCAGCTTGAGCATGCCGTTCTCGGTGCCGACCGCGACCGCCGCGCTGCGACCGACCGCGAAGAACTCGGGGGGCTTGGTCGCGCGGCCGACCGACAGCGGCGAGGTCTGCACGAGCGTCCACGGGGTCGTCGGCGGCATCACCACGAGCGCAATGCCGCCGGCAACCGCGAGCGCCGCGAGCCATGGCGCCCGGCGCTCGCCCGAGAGCGCCGGGCCTCGCTCGCCAAAGACCGCCAGCGTCAACGCGAGCAAAAGGTTCGTCGCCGTCGCCACGAGCACGAGCCCCGCGTACCCGAGCCACGGCATCAAGAAGAAGCCGGAGCCGAGCGCGCCGAAGATCGCGCCGACGGTGTTCCAGGCGTACACGCGCGCGCTCGCGGCGGCCGCATCGTCTTTGCTCGTCGCGAGCACGCGGACGGCGAACGGGAACGTGGCGCCGATCGCGAGCGTCGACGGGAACATCACCAGCGCCGCGAGCGCGAGGTTACCGAGCTGGTCGGGTTGTCGTCCGGCGCCGAGCTGCAGTGCCAAGGCCGGCAGCGCGTCCATGGCGCGAAAGGCCGCAAGCGAGCCGGCCGCGATCGCGAGCTCCGCAAGGATCAGCCCACGCGCCGCGCGCCGCGCAGTCGTGGCCACGCGTGCGGCGATCGCGGCCCCGAGCGCAATGCCGGTGAGAAACGTCGCGAGCATCGTCGCGAACGCGTATGTCGAGCCGCCGAGGATGTGCCCCAGCAGCCGCGTCCACACCACCTCGTAGCTGAACGACGTGATGCCGGAGACGAGAAGGATCGGCAGCACGATCGACCAGCGGCCGTGCGTCGCCCTGGCCGCCGCTGGCGCGGAGGCCGCGACGCCGCCGCTCGAACTGGCCACGAACGCCGCGAGCCCGCCGACGATCACGTTGGCGGCGACGCCGACGAGCACCGTCCGGAAGAGCCCGAACGCCGGCAAGAGCACGAAGGCGGCGACGACGGTTCCGACGACCGCCCCCGCCGTGTTGATCGCGTAGAGCGTCCCGATACGCGCGGCCAGCTCGTCGTCGCTCCGCACCGACACGCGTGCGAGCAGCGGCAACGTCGCGCCCATGCAGGCGGTCGGGATCAGGAGGATCAGAAACCCGCAGCCGAGATAGAAGGCCGCGAGCCACGGACCCGACGCCGACGGCGGCGCGTCGCCGCTCCCGAACAGCAGCACCGCGAGCGCGGTCGACGCCTGCACGGCAACCGGCACGAGCACGGCGGCGAGCGCGATCACGAGCTCGAGGACCGCGTACGTGAGCAGGGGCCGTCGAACGACGACGGCGAACCGCGCCGCCGCCGCGGCTCCGAGCGCGAGTCCCCCCATGTACGCCGCCAGCACCGTCGCCACCGCCAGATCGGCGGTGCCAAAGACGAACGCGAACGCCCGCGTCCACACCGTTTGGTAGAGCAGCGCGGCAAACCCGGAGAGGAAGAAGCACGCCAACGCGGCGACGAAGACCGGGTCGAGCGGGGACCGAGTCACGGAATCGCCCGCTCGCGGTGCGGTGGCTGCGCGCGCGTCCTCGCTCACGGCGCGACGCCATACACTGCGCCGCGCCCGCGCGGAAGCTGCACATTCGCGCCGTTACCCGTTCCGCGCTACGAGCATTTCGTGCCGTCGATCCGCAGTGTCACCGTCTATGCCGCGTCCGCCCCCGAAGCGCCGGCGCCTTTGCGTGCGCTCGCCCGCGATCTCGGGACGGGCATCGCCGAGCGCGGCTGGCTGCTCGTCTATGGCGGCGCGTCGATCGGCCTAATGGGCGAGGTCGCCGACGCCGCGCTCGCCCGTGGCGGCCGCGTCGAGGGCGTCATCCTCGACACCTTCGCGCGGGTAGCGCACCAGAGGCTGCACGTGCTCGACACCGTCGGCGACATGCGAAGCCGGAAGGCCGCCCTCGCCCACCGCGGCGATGCGTTCGTCACCCTGCCCGGCGGGTTCGG
>JBDSJB010000175.1:0-6497 GCA_039917665.1 Binatia bacterium | reverse complement strand
GCCGATCGGCGTTCTCCTGGCTTGCCTGGGAATCGATGCGGGCCTGGATGTCGACATCGTCGACCACATGCCGTCGAGGTTCACCGGCCACGCTGGTGCCTGCGGCACTCGCCGCGGCCGCGCATATGATGAGCGCTCCGAGAAAACTCGAAGTCAATCCACGGTACCTTGCCATTGCAGGCTCCTCCTCGTGTCGTTCAGGCGACTTGCCTTCTGGCTCAACCAAGAACCCGGGCCGGGTGCCCGCCAGGAAAGAGGCGTCACCGTGAAGCAGAAAACACCCGCGGCCCCGGTCTCGTCAATGCTCATGTGGGAGACTCGCGAGACGTTCGTGCGCAGCCAGATCCAGAACACGATGCAGGCCGTGCAGGAGGAGGAGCTGTCGACCTTCCTCGGACGTGGCAAGCCGCGCCGGCCGGCGCTGTCGTGCGGCACGATCGAAATGCGTCGGCCGCGGGCACGGAACCTGGAGGAGCGCTTCGCGAGGGCGGAGTACGGCGCCTGGGGTTCGCACGATCTGTCAGATCGTGAGCTTGTGTACGTCTGGGCCGACGGCGTCTACGTGAAGGCGGGGCTGGACAAGGAAGGCGGCAAGAGGTGCGGGTGCAATCCCGTGAGACGGCCGAAGTCTGGTACGCCTTCCCTCGGCCACCAGCCGGGGAAGGTCGGACCGCAGACAGCCACATTTGGCTCGGCGCCTTGGTCAGTGTGCGAGCCGCGGAACTCCTTGCGAATATGGGACGATCGCGTGCTCTAGGTTCATCCGAATTGGACGAGCCCTCAGCTTGGGGAACAACAGATGTGCGGACATGACCAAATCGTGCCGAAGCTCGGATCGCCCCCAGACCCTCCGCTTTCAAGCGGCTCCTCGGACGAGATCTGGGTTAAACTCTTCGCCGAACGGCCCCCGCATACTGGTAGTGGCCGGTTGAATTCCCATCCACCTTGCGCTCGGCTCCTCCCAAGCGCACATCACGAGATCCCTACTGAGGACAGGCATGGCCGCGCATCGCGAATTGACAACCAGCTCCGACGGAAGATTCCGCGGCTTCTGCACCCTTGGCGTCGGTCTGCTGCTGTTGTGCGTGAGCATTGCGTCGGCGCCACAACACGCCGACGCTTTCTGCCTCGCACCCTTCGTAGTCGCGGACCGCTGGGACGACGCGACCGCGATACCGGGCTACACAGGCGCCAGCCGCAGGACTCCCGACTGGCGTAACAACGGCATTTGGGAGCGTGAGGCGTTTACCGACGTGAACGGTAACGGAGTGTACGACGCCGGTGAACTATACGTCGACGCGAACGCGAACGGAACTTACGACGCCGAACTTTACGGCCCGCTGCTTACCGGCTACGTTCTCTCAGCCACCCCAGAGAACGTGATCTCGCCGGGAGGTGACGTCGGTCTCCAAATCACGCTCACGCCGGCTGACTCGCCCGGCGACGAGAGCCCAGGGCATTACCTTTCGCTGCAAACCGATTGCGCTTCAATTCTGAGCGCTGAACGCCCCAACGGCGCCGATGTCCGCGCCATCGACAGCTTTCTTCGCCATCAAATCGCCGCTGATCCAGGCGCCACATGGGATACCTTGACGCAACAAGTCGTGGGCTCAGCATGGTGCATCAGCCCACGGCTGATCCCGGTACCGATGTACGACCCACGGCGGGCGCTGGGTGGCGTGCACGGAATGGTGCAAGCGACGAAGATCATTGAGATATTTTTGGAGGCGGTGGTCGGCAAGGGTTCGGCTACCATTCGCATCGCTTCCTTCCCCACTCTCGCTCCTGCCTTGTGCACCGCCACGCCGGCGAGCTCATCGGAGCAGCGCGTTGCGCTTCCCGCAAAAACTACTTGGGGCGAACTGAAGGCGAGCTACCGCTAAATGCCGGGATTGCGCGCAGCCTGTCTCCTCTGGTTGCGAGTGGTCCTAATGGACTTTCGTGCTCACACCCTCGGGTCTCGCCCATGAGTAAATTCCGAAAGCCTCTCGCCTCCATAATCCGCCTCGGGATTGCGCTGCTCGCAGCAGTGTTCGCCGCCAGTTCGAGTTGGGCGCAGGTCATTGACCCGTCGCTGTGGGGCACGAACGGGGGCGTGTCGGCGGTCGCCCGCATTGGCAGCACGCTCTACATCGGCGGAGCCTTCACGGCGATCGGGCCGTGCACGGGTGGCGGGGTGCCGGTCGATCGCGCGTCGGCGGTCCCGCGCGTCGTGTACCCGCACGTGGCGGGCCGTGTGTCGGCCGTGGTCTCCGACGGCGCCGGCGGATGGTTCGTGGGTGGGCACTTCGACGCGGTCGAGGGGCAGCCGCGTGCGCACCTCGTGCATGTGCTCGCCGATGGCACGCTGTCGCCCTGGGCGCCGGGAATCGTGGGCGAGGAACGCTTGGTCGAGGAACCGTGGCTTACGATCCGACCTCCAGGGGTGAGCGCGCTCCTGCTGCGAGGCAACACTCTTTACGTGGGCGGCCGCTTCGCGAGCGTGAATGGCATCGCGCGTCGAAACCTTGCGGCGCTCGACGCCACGACCGGCGTCCTCCTGGCCTGGAACCCGGACGCCGACGACGAGGTACGATGCCTTGCGCTGCGCGGCAACACGCTCTACGTGGGCGGTGAGTTCCATCGCGTGGGCGGACTCGACCGGCACCACATTGCGGCACTGGACGCCCAGGATGGGCGGCCCACGTCGTGGAACCCGGACGCGGAAGAGCGGGTGCGCTCGCTCGCGATCGATGGCCGCACGATCTACGCGGCCGGCGACTTCCAGGCCATCGGCGGCCAGCCGCGCAACTGCCTCGCCGCACTCGACGCGGGCACGGGCGCCGCGACGGCATGGAATCCTGGCCTCACCCCCCTGCGCAGGGGCGTCTGGCTTTACGACGGTGTCTGGCCGTTCGTATCGGCGGTCGCCGTACGCAAGCAGACGGTTTACGCGAGCGGGTACTTTGATGGCGCGCGCGGTCAGGCGCGGCGCTACTTCTGCGCGTTCGACACCCGCACGGGTGACATGACCCCATTCGCCCCGCAGGCGGACGCCTGGGCATTCGCGATCGTCCCCGCCGGCAACCTGCTCTACGTGGGCGGGGATTGGTACAACATGGGTGGCGCCGCGATCCCCCACGTGGCCGCTCTCGACGCGACGACCGGTCGTGCGACCCCGTGGAACCCGCGCGCGAATGGCCTTGTCGAGGCGCTCGGCATCGACCCGACGACGGCGTACATCGGCGGCTCGTTCACGAGCTTGCACGACTGGCAGCTCTCCGAGGGCTTCGCTGCGCTTGACCTGCAGAAAGGCGGTCTCGCGGAACGACAGCCCCATATCGACGCGCACGCCGTCGAGCGCCTCGCGGCCATGGGCGACACCCTCTATATGAGCGGCCGCTTTACGAGCGCGGGTGGACAGCCGCGCGTGGGACTCGCCGCCTTCGACACGCGGACCGGCTCCCTCACGTCGTGGGACCCGGGCGCCCTCGGGATTGGCGGGGCCATCGCCATGATCCACGACCGGTTGGTCTATGTCGTCGGACGGTCGACGCGCCCGCTGGGCCTGGCAAAGCTCGACCCGATCACTGCACAGCCGACGGCATTCGACGCCCGGCTCGATGACGGCGTGGTCGATCTTGCGGAAGCGAACGGCGTCGTTTACATGACGGGCGACTTCATCCACGTGGGCGGAGTTTTCCGACCGTTCGTCGCGGCGGTCGACGCGCAAACGGGCGCCCTCCTCCCGTGGAACCCGATGGCGAACCCGGCCGACCTCGTCATGAGCGGCATCGAGCACGTTGCCGCAGGCGGCAACGCGGTCTATCTCGGCGGGTATTTTTACGGCACGGACTGGTTCCCCCGGCAGGGTCTGGCCGCCGTCGACGGAACGACCGGCGCTCTCCTGCCTTGGAGCCCCGGCCCACCGTGGGATGCCGGCTGGCGGACCTCGATCCGCGTCAACAAGCTGGTCGCGCGCGGCGATGAGGTGTGGGTTGGCGGCAGCTTCGGGCATCTCGGCGGACGGACGCTGACGAATCTGGCGGTGGTCGACGCGAAGAGCGGCCTCCCCCTGCCGGTTGACCTGCGCGTCAACGGCGCGGTGAACGAGATCGTGCTCTATGGGGACACGGTTTATGTCGGCGGCCAGTTCGGCGTTGTCGCTGCGATGCCGCACAGCGGCCTGTTCGCGTTCGTGATGCCTCCGCACATCGACCATCACGCCATGACGGCGATGTCGGTCTCGTCGACCGTCCCCATGGCGTTATCGCTCGGCCCGTGTCGGCCGAATCCACTAAATTCCACGGGCTTCATCGGTTTTACGCTCCCGCGGGGTGGGCCGGTGACCCTGTCGATCTACGACCTGCAAGGTCGGCGCGTCGCAACCCTGCTCAACGGTGAACCGCGGGCCCCGGGCTTCCACGAGGCTCGGCTTACGACTGCGCGGTGGCGACCAGGCGTCTACTTCTGCCGGATCGAAGCGGCGGGAGACGTGGCGACGCGGAAGTTCATCGTCGAGAACTAGGAATCCATCTCAGGACAGGGGCGCAGAGATTTGCGCGGCATGCGAGCCCGTTGACGACCGTTGTGTACACGCATCCGAGTGACGAGGACTTCAGGAGGGGATAAGGCGATTGGTGTGCTGACGTGCGATCTTGCCCCCTGCCCATCCGCGACGCATACTGCCGACGCGAGGACAAGGACTTGGTCACTCAGAGGTAAACATGCCGATCTCTCTGCTTCAACGGCTTGGACTCAGGGGCGCTCTCGCCGCGGCGGTTAGTCTCCTTGGCCTCATCGCCAACTTTTTCATCTGGCATAATGGCTTGGTGGGCTCCGCCTGCTTCGGCGCGCTGATTGGCAGCCTCCTGCCTCTATTGCCTCGCCAAAAGGTACCGTACAGTCCTTTCGGGCTGGGATGGAAGATCGCGTGGACGGTATGCGTGCTCCTTGCGATTGCGAGCTTCGTGGCGTCGCTGTTTGGTCGGCCAACTGTCGGCTTTGGCTTGCTCTTCTCTATCACCGCAGCTTGGGGCCTGTTCATTCACCGCTATCGGAATCGAATGTTGGCTCTTCCGGGAATCGTGTGGCTGAAAACCGCGTCCTGAGCCCAACGGCCGCCTGATACCCTGCGCGCGAACCCCTTGCGAGGAGGCCGCGCGTGACCACCGATAGCCGCAGCCTGTACGCCGCTTTGCTGGGCCTCTCCGGCCCGTGGACGATCGAGGATGTCGAGATGAAGCTCGAGTCCGGCGAGGTCCACATCCGGGTGGCGCTGCCCAAGGGCGAGCGCTGGGTGTGCCCGGAGTGCAAGGCCGTCGCCCCGATCCACGATCACCAGGACCGCCAGTGGCGCCACCTCGACACCTGCCAGTTCAAGACGGTGGTTCACGCCCGCGTGCCGCGGCTCAACTGCCCGACGCACGGGATCCGCCAGTTGCAGGTGCCATGGGCCGAGCCGGGCTCGCAGTTCACCGCCCTGTTCGAGGCGCTGGCCATCGACTGGCTGAAGCAGGCGAGCATCAGCGCCGTGGGCAAGCACCTGCGCATCTCGTGGGACGAGGCGGCGGGCATCCAGGGGCGGGCCGTCCGTCGCGGCCGGGCCCGGCGCCGGGCGATCGCGCCGCGCTACGTCGGAGTCGACGAGACGTCGTTCCAGAAGGGCCACCAGTACGTGACCGTGGTCAGCGATCTCGAGCGCGGCCAGGTGCTCGACGTGATCGACGAGCGCAAGCAGGAGAGCCTCGACGGGTTCTGGCGGGGCCTCTCGGCCGGGCAGAAGGACGGCATCGAGGCGGTGGCCATGGACATGTGGGGACCCTACATCCAGTCGACCCTGGCCCATCTCCCGGCGGCGGAGTCGAAGATCGTGTTCGACAAGTTCCACGTCGCTCAGCACCTGGGCGACGCCGTCGACCGGGTGCGCCGCAGCGAGCATCGGCGGCTCCTCGGCGAAGGGTTCTCCCCGCTGACGCGCACGAAGTACGACTGGCTCCGGCATCCGGGCACGCTCAGCCACGCCGAGAAGTGCGCGCTGGCGGAGCTCCGGGGACGGGTCGTGCGGATGGGCCGCGCCTGGGCGCTCAAGGAAACGGCGATGGCCATCTTCGATCTCAAGGCGCAGTGGGCGGCGGACCGCAACTTCGGCACCTGGCTGTTCGCGGCCATGCGCAGCAAGCTCGAGCCGATCAAGCGCGTGGCCCGCATGCTCAAGCGTCACTGGGATCAGATGCGGAACTACTTCACGCATCGGATCACCAACGCCGGGGCCGAGGCGATGAACGCCAGGATCCAGCAGGTCAAGGCACGCTCACGCGGCTTCCGCAACCGGCAGCGGTTCCGCGACGCCATCTTCTTCCACTGCGGCGGGCTCGATCTCTACCCGGCGGGCATCAAGCGCGGCCAATGAATCGAGCCACACCAAAGCCGGAAGAGCCCTTTTTCTCACCTACCAGAGCGACCAACCTCGGGACGCGGTCTCAGGCCCAGTCGGCCTGGGATTTGGTATGCAAACC
>JBDSJB010000174.1:0-4464 GCA_039917665.1 Binatia bacterium | reverse complement strand
CGTTTGACGATCACTGGAGAGGTAACGCGAGTCCTCAGCGGCATGTACCTGAACGTCGAAGCGCACGTCGACGCCGATCTGGTGCTGGAGCAATCTGGTCAGCAGCTCGCCACAGTGCGCTGCAGCGGTTCCACGCTCCAGTCCGCGGGATCGGCCTCCGCCCCGCTGTACGAGGACGTGTTCCTCGAGACGATGACGGTGTTCATCGACGATTGCATTCCGAAGCTCACCACGCAGATCGACAGTCTGAGCACCCGGTGAATCTTCGTGGCGGTCTGTTGACGATGCTTGTGATCATGCTCGCCCTCACCGGTCATGCGTGTACGGGGCGCGACGGCGAACGTGCGACCGCGCCGGACACGTGGATGACGACACTCGACCAACCGAGTCGCCACCTCCCAGCCGGGCCTACGTTGGTTCCGACACCGCGAGCCACGCCTCGAGAAAACTGCACACTCATTCAGGAGCTCGCGATGCAGGTTTCCGGAATGACCGAAGAGCAGATTCGCCGAGCATGCGAGGGACGCGCGTCGCCTGGTGCATGTGCGCAGACGCTTCCGGTCCTGCCGACGACTGAGCAGCCGCGCTGCCCTCGCACTCCCTTCCTTCAACTAGGAGCGTGACCCAAGACACGCTCCCAGCGAGAGCGTGCGATGCGGTCGCGGTGTGCGGCGCGCAAAGCGGCGACGTAGTGCCGCGGGGTGGTGCGCACCGGCGTGTGCGACGTCGTGATCGCGTGGGCGCGCGGGGCGGGCGTCAGGCGACGACGAGCCCCATGGCCCGGAGGCGGCGCAGATTAAACGCGGCGGCCACCAGGTTCCACTCGCCGCGCACCTTCACCGTGCCGCGCAGCATGCAGCGGCGAAAGCCCATCGCCTGCTTCACCTCGGCAAACGGCCGCTCGCCTTGCGTCTTGCGCCGGGCGTAGAGCGCGCGGGCCCACGGCAAGCGCAGCAGGCGATGCATCCGCTGCGTGAGCGGTTGCCGCGGCCAGCGCTTCGGACGGTGAAACTCGCGGCCGAGGCCGAGCAGACCGCGTTGGTGGCGGGCGAGCAGGGCGGCGAGATTCGCTTCGGTGAGATAGCCATTGTCGGCGAGCACCGTGTCGGGCCGCACGGTCGTATGTTGTTCGACGGTGTCCAGCATCGGCAGCAGTTGCTCGTGGTCGCGCACCGTGGGCGTGAGCCCCGTCGCGAGGATCAGGCCATCGGCGCTCACCGCCGCCTGCGCGTTGTACGCGTACACCAGCGCCCCATCGCCGGTCTTCATCATCTGCGCCTCGGGATCGGCGAAGCTCTTCTGGTGACGGTCCTGAATCTTCGCGCCGCGCTCCGCTTCCAGTTGCGTCCGGAGCGCGCGAATCTTCGCGAGCCGTGCGGTCCGGTCTTGCAGCGCCGCGGGGAGCCCGCCGCTGCCATCGCCGTCGGTCCCGTGCTCCTGCTCTTCGCGCTGATGCACCTCGTCCATGCGCTGGAGGATCGTTTGCACCTCGGCCTCGAGCCGCGCTTCCTCCTTCCGCATCCGCCCATAGCTCATCGCCTTGTGCCGCGACGTGTTCGCCCGCAGCTTCGTCCCGTCCACCGTCACGACCCCGAGCTGCGCCATCCCCGCCCGCCGCGCCAGATCCACCGTCGCCCGCAGCACCCACACAAAATCCTCGCGGTGGCGGGCGCGAAAACGATTGATGGTGCGGAAGTCGGGCGCCGCGCCCGTCCCGCCGAGATAGCGAAACCCCAAATCGCGCCGCAGCCGCCGCGCAATCTCCCGCCCGCTGTAGACGCCCTGGGTCGCCGCGTAGAGCCACAGCTTGAGCAGCAGCTGCGGCGCATACGCGTGCTCCCCGTCGACCGCGTAGCGCGCGACGAACCGACTGAGATCCAGACTCTCGACCACGTCATTGATGAAAAACGCCGGATCCGACGGCGCCAGCGCGTCGCTCACGAACGCCGGCAACAATACGCCTTGCCCCTGCTCGTACCGCTTGAAGCGCTCCGCATCACCCATGCCCCTTCCTACGACGGCGCGAGTCTTGGGTCACGCTCCTAGTCCAGTCCGCGACCCTACGGAGCGTCGACGATGTAGAAGCCGCTGCCGAGATCGCCCGGGACGCGGAGCGCGAGACGCGGGTCGAGGTTGGGCGTGCACGGGAGCGGTGCGGCGAAGCAGGCGTCGTGAGCGGGGAAGTACACCGTGAGACCGCTCGCCAGCACCCTGGTTTCGATCTGGGGGCGGCCGAGGCCCTCGTAGTCACGGAGCGTCGGCCAGAGCGCGCCCGCCGGCGCCGCGAGAAAGGCCGTACCGGCGACGACCGCCGCAAGCGCGAGCGCCCGCCCGACCGCGCTCTGTCGCAGCCAACCGCCGATCGCGACCAGCACCGTCGTGATCGCGCAGAGCCACATGGTCGCGCCGGCGTACCGTGGCATGGGCGTCAGGCGGAGCGCGAAAGCGAGCGCGACGAGCGGCGGCACGACGATCCACCACGGCAGCGCCGTCGCGGAACGCCGCCGCCCACGCCGTGTCCATAGTGCGCCGAGCACGACGAGCGGCAACGCGACCGCTGCGACCACGAGCGGCAACGCGACCTCGCGCTCGCTCCAGCCGTACCCGTCGAGGCGCTGAAGGTACCAGGTCGGATTCTGCCAGAGCAGGCTCAGCGGCCCGACGTTCTTGTCGCTCTCGATCCACTTCTGCACGTCGAGCTGCACCTTCCAGGGTACGTCGAACGCCCCGAACGCACTCGGAAAGAACGGCATGCCGCTCATCATCACGTTGGAGCCGAGCCAGGGCCCGACCATGAACGCCCCGATCACGGCGAGCCGGAGAAGAACCGCACCGCACTCGCGCACGCCGGGCCGAAACCGCCACCACCATCCGAGCGGCGCCACGACCGCGAGCGCGCCGGCCATGCCGGCGAACGACACCTTGATCGTCCACCCGGCGCAGAGAAAGAGCATGACGGCGAGCAGATGGAAGCGCGCCGCCCGCGCGTCGCTGCTCGCGACGTGGATTAGGCTGCCGAGCAGGCCGGCGCCGATAAAATAGATGCCGGTGTCGGGCGCCATGCTGGTCAGGAAGATCCCGAGCACGAGCGCGATCGCGCCTGGCAGCAGGAAGGCGTACGCGAGATCGTTCCATTCGACGCGGTGCCAGGGCGACACCAACCGCCAACAGCCGACGAGACCACGCGCCAGCACGATCATCAGCACCGTCGCGTTGACGACGTGCCAGGGCCGGTCCGCGAACGGTCCGACGGAGGCCAGCGCCGCATAGAGAAAGTACGAGATGTTGTAGGCATATGGCGCCGAGAGGTTGCCGAGCCCGGTCACGACGGGGAACTCGTGCATCCAGATCGTAGTCGGAATGTAGTAGCCGCCGGCGTCGCCGTGACGCGGGCCACCGAGCGCGAAGCCCGCGAGCCAGACAGCGGCGACCAGGATCAGCGCCAGCGCTGGCAGGCTGCGCGCGACGCGGCGGAACCCGCCGGCCCACGCCGGGCCCGTCCAGAGCAGGCCGACGGCTCCGACGGCCGTCGCGGCGATCGTCGCCCGCGCGTCGATCGCCGCGAGGAAGTGCCAGATCTGCAGCGCCCCGAGAAGAAAAGCCCAACCCTCACAGCAGGCGCCGAAGAGATCGTCGGCGGTGCGCAGCTCGTAGCCGCAGAGCCGACGGAAGAGCGCGCCCCAGCCGAGCAGCGCGAGCCCGGCGAACACGAACGCCGCCAACACCTGTTGTTGCGCCTCGGGCAACCACGTCGACGTCATGGCGAGCGCCGCACCATGACATCGCGCCGCACGGGGACGCAATGGAGGTGGCCGAGAGCCCGCTGGTACGTGGGCTCCCGGCCGGTCGGGCGTGAGGCTACTGGCAGACGCTCGCGATGCAGTTCATCGCGAACGGGCAGACCATACCGCAGCCGCCGCAATTGGAATTGTCGGCGGACGTGTTCACCTCGCACCCGTCGATGTTTTGATTGTTGCAGTTCGAGTAGTTCGCGCTGCAGCTGCTGATCGTGCACTGCGATGCCGAGCAGCCTGCCGTCGCATTCTGGAACGAGCAGACCGAGCCGCAGGACCCGCAGTTGTTGGGATCGCTCGCGGTGGCGACCTCACAGCCGTCGTTCGGATTGAGGTTGCAGTCCGTTTGGCCGGCTCCGCAGATGCACGTGCCCGCCGAGCACACCGAGCCGATGCAATCGGTGTTGCCCGCGCACCCGCCGCCGAGCGGACACGCGGGACAAGTGCCACCCCCGCAATCGACCCCGGTCTCGCCGCCGTCCTGCTGGCCATTGGAGCAGCTCGACTGACACGTGCCGGCGCTGCAGCTGAGCGAGCAACATTGCGAGGCCGTGGCGCAGCTCTGACCGATCCCGTTGCACGTCGGCGTCGAGCTCGGGGTGGGCGTCGGGGTAGCCAGCGGGCACGTGCCGGCACCGGGATCGAGCGCGCAGATCACGTCGTCGACGTA
>JBDSJB010000173.1:0-13042 GCA_039917665.1 Binatia bacterium | reverse complement strand
CGACCCAGAGATTCACGGTCGGGGAACCGCACCGCGCGCTGGCGTCCCGTGCGCCGAACCGTCTAAGGTGCGCCGCGTGGAGGGGATCGGCATGCGGAGGATCGTGGTGCTGGTAGCCGTGCTCGGCGTCGCTGGGTGCGGACTGATGAAGAAAACGGACGACGGCGCGCTCCAGGCGGAGGCACCGCCCGCAAACGCAGCCGCCAAAGACGACGGCGCTCTCGCCAGCAAGGGGACGGCGCCCGCCATCAAAGGCGCGCCGTTTGCCGCCGCCACGGCGCCTGCCCCTGCGGCACCACCCGCGACCGGCGGCACGACGACGCTCGACACGCGCGCCATCGACGAGGCGACCGGCCTCACGGGCGCGGTCATGCCCGACGGCGCCTATCGCATCACCAAGCCGCGCGGCGATCTCAAGGTCGCGCTCGACGGCTTCACGATCACGCCCCGCATGGGCCTCGCGGGCTGGGTCGCGTTCCGGCCGCACTCGAGCGGCGCCATGCTGCGCGGCGTGATGCCGGTCGCGGCCGACGAGCTGCAAACCGTGGTCTCGGCGCTCGCCAACGCCGGTCTCGAGCCGACGGCGCTCCACCCGCACTTCGTCGGGGAGGAGCCGCGCACTGCCTTCGTGCACTTCAGCGGTCTCGGCAATACCGTCGCGCTCGCGCGCGGCGTCCGCGACGTACTGGACGGCATCGTTCGCATCCGTGCCGCGCGGCCGACGAAAGCCCCGGCCGGCGAGATCCGCTCCGATCTCGACGTCGCCCGGCTCGACACCGCGCTCGGCGCCCGCGGCGAGCACGACGGCCAGGTCTATCGCGTTGCCATTCCCCGGAGCGACCTTCACGTGACCGAGCTCGGCGTCGAGCTCGGCGCTACGATGAGCCCGACCTCCTGGGCGGCCTTTCAAGGGAACAGCGAACGCAGCGCCGTCGCCGGCGAGCTGATGCTGCTGCCCGCCGAGGTACAGCATGTCATCCACGCCCTCCGCGAGGCGCACATCGGCGTCGTCGGTATTCACGACGAGTCGATGCGCGAGGAGCCGCGGCTCGTGTTCGTGAGCTTCTGGGGCGTCGGTCGGCCCGACGCGCTCGCGGCCGGCGTCCGCAAAGCGCTCGACCAGCTTCCACACGGCGGGTGACCGACCGCCAGATCCTCTTCGCGACCGCGTTTGCGCGCGCGCTCAGCGTCGGGATGATCGGCATCATCCTCGGCCTGCACCTCGCCGCGCTCCCGCTCGACCCGACCAGCATCGGCATCGTTGTGTCGGCCGGCCTCGCGGGCGGCGCGTTCGCGTCCCTGCTGGTGACCGTCGGCAGCGACCGCCTCGGGCGCCGCCGAACGCTCGTGCTCCTGGCGCTCGCGACTGCGCTCGGCGGCATCGCCCTCGCCTTCCTCCACGATCCTTTCGTCCTCGCGGTCACCGCGTTTCTCGGCATGGCCAACGGCATGGGACGCGATCGCGGCGCGGCCTTGGTGATCGAGCAGGCCATCCTCCCCGCGACGACCGACGACGCCGGACGGACACAGGCCTTCGCCTGGTACAACGTGCTGCAGGACGCGGGACACGCGCTCGGCAGTCTGGCCGCCGCTCTGCCCGTCGCGCTCGCCGCCACGACCTCTCTGGACGCCCCAGCCGCGCTCCGCATCGCGGTGCTGACGTACGCCGGGCTCGCGTTCGCCACCGTCGGGCTCTACGCGCGGTTGTCGCCGGCCGTCGAGCGCGCTCCCGGACCGTCGCTCCGCGTGTCGCCCGCGACGCGCACCGTCCTCGTCAAGCTCTCCGCGCTGTTCGCACTCGACGCGCTCGGCGGCGGCTTCCTCACGACCGCGCTCCTCTCGTATTTTTTCGCCACGCACTTCGGGGCCAGCGCCGCCACCATCGGCGGCCTCTTCTTTCTGGCGCGGGTCGCGAATGCGCTGTCGCACTTCGGCGCCGCCTGGCTCGCGCGCCGCATCGGGCTCGTCAACACGATGGTCTTCACGCACATCCCGTCGAGCCTGTTGCTCGTGACGGTCGCGATCGCGCCGAGCTTCTGGGTCGCCGCGGTCCTGTTCGTGCTGCGCGAAGGGCTCGTCGAGATGGACGTGCCGACGCGCCAGTCCTACGTGATGGCCGTCGTGCGCCCCGACGAGCGCACGGTCGCGTCGGGCGTCACCAGCCTCGTGCGCCTCGGCGCGTGGGCCGTCGCCCCGGCGTTCGCCGGGCTCTTCATGGCGAGCGGCTCGTTCGCCGCGCCACTGATCGCGGGCGCGGCGATGAAGATCAGCTACGACCTGCTGCTCTGGTCGGCGTTCCGGAACGCGCCGGCGCCGGAGGAGCGCGCGGCGTAACCGTCAGACGCCGAAGCTGCGGTCGAACAGGCTCTGGATCGCCGCCCGGCCGTTCGGCTGCACGAAGCGGGTGCCGGTGCCCGTGAAGTGGCGATGTTGGATCACGGGATCCGGTACGCCTTCGAAGGCATCGCCCGTCCAGCGGAACCAGCCGTCCTTCTCCTGATCGAACACGAAGAGCGGCTTGTTGCAGATCTTCGCGAACTCGGCGCCCCATCCCGTGCCGCCCTTCACGGTCGCGTCGGGCTGCACCGAGCCAACGACGTAGATCTCCTGGCCGTTGTTCACCTGGTGCCAGATGCACTGCAGCACCTTCTTGAACATGGCCGTGTCGGGGTAGCGCCGGTGCATCAGCTTCGAGACGTACGTGAGGCTCACGTCGCCGTGCACGAGCTCCCGGTGGGTGAGGACGCGGATGCCGCGGCTCCGGGCGTCGCGATGGCCGTCGAAGGTAAAATTGACCTCCTCGATGCCGTGACGCTCGGCTGCGGCTCCGAACTCGGCCTCGGCACCACCCGCGGCGCCGCTGAAGAGAATGCATTCTTCGCGTTTCATGCCGTTGCCTCCCGCGTGGGCCGTTTGTCACCGATCGGGCTGCGCGGGTCAACCGGCGGACGTGCCACTTGGCCACTTGGCTCCGCCAACCGCTGACGCGGCGGCCGTCGGCACTACCGACCCTCTCTCGCCGGTGCTAAGCGTCGCCGCCTCGTGCCCGCGTTCGATCCCACCACGCAATTCGATCCGCTCGTCGCCGGTTGGTTCGCGGAAAAGTTCGCCGGGCCGACGCCGCCGCAGCGCGACGGCTGGCAGGCCATCGCCGACGGGCGGGACACACTCATCGCGGCGCCGACGGGATCCGGGAAGACACTCGCGGCCTTTCTCTGGGCTCTCGACACGCTGGTGCGCACGGCGCGCACGGGGTGGCTGACCGACGAAACCATGGTCGTCTACGTCTCGCCGATGAAGGCGCTCAGCAACGACATCCGGAAGAACCTGGAGCAGCCGCTCGCCGAGATCCGCGAGCGCGCGTTCGTCGCCGGGGTCCAGCTCCCCGAAATTCGCGTCGCGGTCCGCACGGGCGACACGCCACAGAGCGAGCGCCAGGCCATGCTCCGGCGTCCTCCCCACATCCTCATCACCACACCCGAATCGCTCTACATCCTCCTCACCGCCGACAAGAGCCGGAAGATGCTGTCCACCACCGCCACCGTCATCGTCGACGAGATCCACGCGGTCGCGGGCGACAAACGCGGCGCCCACCTCGCGCTGACGCTCGAACGGCTCGACGCCCTCGTCGGACGGAAGGTGCAGCGCATCGGCCTCTCGGCGACGCAGAAGCCGATCGAGCTGATCGCGCAGCTGCTGGTCGGCGGCGGCCGGTTGACGCCGGACGGCGCGGCCGAGTGCGTCGTCGTCGACAGCGGCCACCGCCGCGCCATGGAGCTCGCCGTCGAGACGACCGACCACGAGATCGGCCCGATCGCGAGCCACGAGCTCTGGCACTCCATCTACGAGCGCATCGTCAGCTACGTGGCGACACATCGCACGACGATCGTCTTCGTGAACACGCGCCGGCTCGTCGAGCGCGTCGCCCACCAACTGACCGAGCGCCTCGGGGAGGATCGCGTCGTCGCCCACCACGGCAGCCTGTCGCGGAGGATCCGCCTCGACGCCGAACAGAAACTGAAGAGCGGCGAGGTCCCGGTCGTGGTGGCGACGGCCTCGCTCGAGCTCGGCATCGACGTCGGCCACGTCGACCTCGTCTGTCACATCGGGTCGCCGCGGGCGCTCGCGACCCTGTTGCAGCGGGTCGGCCGCTCGGGCCACTGGCTCGGCAGCGTGCCCAAGGGCATCTTCTTCCCGCTGACGCGCGACGACTTGTTGCAAACGGCAGCGGCGGTCCGCGCCATCCGCGCCGGCGAGCTCGATCGGCTCCATCTCTCCGACAAGCCACTCGACATCCTGGCCCAGCAGATGGTCGCCATCGCAGCCGCCACCGACGACGTCGGCGAGGACGACCTCTACGCCCTCGCCTGCCGCGCGTGGCCCTATCGCCATCTCGAACGACAGTCGTTCGACGACGTGCTGGAGATGCTCTCCGAGGGCGTCGCCACGCGGCGCGGCCGGCGTTCGGCGCATCTCCACCGCGATCTCGTGCACCGCCAGGTACGCGGCCGGCGCGGCGCACGGCTCGCCGCGATCACCGGCGGCGGCGCCATCCCCGATACCGCCGACTACGACGTCATCGAGGAGCCGACCGAAGCCCGCGTCGGCAAGGTCAACGAGGATTTCGCGATCGAGAGCATGCGAGGCGACATCTTCCTGCTCGGCAACCACTCCTGGCGCATCCGGCGGGTCGAGAACGGCACGATGCGCGTCGAGGACGCGGGGCAGCAACCGCCCACCATCCCGTTCTGGACGGGGGAGGCACCGGCGCGCACGCGCGAGCTCTCGCAGGCCGTGTCGGATCTCCGCGCCGACGTCGCCAAGCAGATCCTCGACCGCACGGCACCGCCGCCGCCCGAGCTGATCGCCTGGCTCGGCGCCGAGTGCGGGCTCGACGCGAACGGCGCCCAGCAACTCGCGGCCTACGTCCGCGATACCCTCGCGGTGCTCGGCGTCGTCCCGACCTGCGACACGGTGGTCGCCGAGCGTTTCTTCGACGAGAGCGGCGGCATGCAGCTCGTGGTGCACGCCCCGTTCGGCGGGGCCATTAATCGGGCGTGGGGTCTCGCCCTCAGGAAACGGTTCTGTGTGTCGTTCGATTTCGAGCTGCAGGCGGCAGCCACCGACGACGGCATCGTGCTCTCGCTCGGCGAGCAGCACAGCTTCCCGCTCGCCAACGTCTTTCAGATGGTCCGGATTCCCACGCTCGAGCAGGACCTCGTGCAGGCGGCGCTGCAGGCCCCGATGTTCGGGACACGCTGGCGCTGGAACGTGACGCGCGCACTGGCGCTCCTGCGCCACAGCGGTGGCAAGCGCGTGCCGATGAACATCCAGCGCATGCGCGCCGAGGATCTCCTGGCGGCGGTGTTCCCGGCGCAGGCCGCGTGCGGCGACAACCACGCCGGACCGATCGAGCCGCCGAAGCATCCGCTCGTCGACGAGACGCTCGCCAACTGTCTCTACGAGACGATGGACACGAACGGCCTCCGCGCGATCCTCGAGCAGATCGAGCGCGGCGAGATCCGCACGATCGCGGTCGAGACGCCGGCACCGTCGCTGATGGCGCACGAGATCCTGAACGCCAATCCCTACGCGTTCCTCGACGACGCGCCACTGGAGGAGCGCCGCGCCCGCGCCGTGGCACTCCGCCGGACCGATCCCGCGCTCGCGAGCGGGATGGGCGCGCTCGACGCCGAGGCGATCGCCGCCGTCCGAGGCCAGGCCTGGCCCGACGTGCGCGACGCCGACGAGCTGCACGACGTGCTGCTCTCCTTGCTCTGGCTCCCGGCCGACGCCATCGGCGCCTGGCAACCGTGGGCCGACGCGCTCGTCGCCGCTGGCCGTGCCGCACACGCCGACTGGGACCATGATGGTCGAGCCGTTCGCGCGCTCGTCGCGGTCGAGCGTATCGCCCTCGCGCGCGCGGCGCTCCCGACCGTCGTGTTCACGCCCGCGCTCACGCCGCCGATGGGCGCGCCGCAGAGCGCCGACGAGGAGACGACACTGGTCGCGTTGGTGCGCGGCTGGCTCGAGTGCATCGGCCCGACGACGGTCGCCGACCTCGCCGCGCGCCTCGGCCTCGCCCCGGGGGCCGTCGACGCCGCGCTCGCCCGGCTCGAGGGCGAAGGCATCGCGATGCAGGGGCGCTTCACACCCGGGCGCCCGAGCGCTGCGAACGTGGAGTGGTGCGAGCGCCGGTTGCTCGCTCGCATCCACCACCTCACCCTCGGCCGGCTGCGGCGCGAGATCGATCCGGTGTCGGCCGCCGACTTCATGCGCTTCCTCTTTCGCTGGCAACACCTGCTCCCCGACACGAAGCTGCACGGCCGCGACGGGCTCGCCGCCGTCATCGGCCAGCTCCACGGCTTCGAGCTGCCGGCACCGGCCTGGGAGCGCACCGTGCTGCCGGCGCGCGTTGCGAGCTTCGAGCCCGGACTCCTCGACGATCTCTGCCTCTCCGGCATCGTCGCGTGGGGGCGTTTCTCGCCACCGAGCGACGGCGTTGGCGCCACCGGCGCCCCTGCTGACCCGAGCGCCGGCACTGCCGAGGCGGCTGCCGCGGCACGCGGCCGCCGTCGGCCACCGCGTGGTCCCCTGACACCAGCGGCGGCCGTGGTGCCCCCGCCGCGGCGCCGCACCGCACCGACCCGCGCCGCCCCGTTGGCGCTCGCGCTTCGCACCGAGCTCGACGCGCTCCGCGCCACCCGCCCCGACCCCGCGAGCCCGCGCCTCTCGCACGCCGCACGAGACGTCGCTGCCTATCTCGCCGCCGAGGGCGCATCGTTCACCGCCGACATCGCCGCCGCGACGGGCCTCATGCCGACGGCCACCGAAGAGGCGCTTTGGGAGCTCGTCGCGCGCGGCATCGTCACCGGCGACGGGTTCGCCGGGCTGCGCCGCTTGGTAGCTCCCGAGGACCGGCCCCGGCCCGAACGCCGCCTGCGGGCGCTGCGGGGTGGTCGTTCGCCGCGGCGCGCGCTCCCGGTCGGCCGCTGGTCGCTCCTCGCCGGCAAGCGCGAGCTGCTCGACGCGGACGCGCGCGCCGACGCCGCGGCCCGCGCGCTCTTGGCCCGCTACGGCGTCGTGCTCCGCGAGCTGCTCGCCCGCGAGAGCCTGATGCCGCCATGGCGCGATCTGCTGCAGGTCCTCCGCCGTATGGAGGCGCGCGGCGAGGTGCGCGGCGGCCGCTTCGTTGCGGGCTTGGTCGGCGAGCAGTTCGCGCTCCCCGAGGCGATCGAGACCCTGCGCGCCACGCGCCGGCGCGCCGACGACGGCGACGTGCTGCTCGTCGCCGCGGCCGACCCGTTGAATCTCGTCGGCATCATCACGCCGGGATCGCGCATTTCGCCCCTCTCGGGTCAGGTGATCGCATTCGAGCGCGGCGTCCCGATCGACAGCGGCGACCTCGGGGCCGTCCGCCATCGGCTCCGCGACCGCAGCCTCGCCGCCCCCGGGGCCTGAGCCGGTCCGTCTCGACCGTCAGACGTGGTTGCGGAGCATCAGCTCCTTCGGATGCGGATGCAGATACGTCTGGCCGAGCACGTACGTCACCTTGTGACGCACGACGTGATGCCGCAGCAGCGTGAGCGGCACGACCAACGGCACCAGGTGCAAGCGGTAATCGTCGATGACGCTCGCGAGCTCCTGGCGATCGGGACCGTCGAGGTGCTCACGACAGAAGCCGGCCAGGTGCTGCAGGACGTTCACCTGCTTGGCGGTGGTCGCGTGCATCCCGAGCGCCGTCATGAACGCAGGCCCGTACTCCGCGACCAGCGCGGCCGGGCGCTGGCCCTTCTGCTCGGCTACCAACCGGCCGAGCGCGCTGTAGTGCTTCGGGCTGTGCGCCAGGAGCTGGAACTTGTGGGCGGTGTGAAAGGCGACCAGCGCGCCGCGGCTGGGTGACGCGACGAGACCCCGCCAGCGGCGATACGCGAACAGGCGCTCGATGAAATTCTCGCGCAGCACCGGATCGTGGAGCCGGCCCTCCTCCTCGACCGGCAAGAGCGGCAACCCCGCCATGAACGCGGCGGCGAACATACCCTGGCCATGGCGCGACGGCATGCCGCCCTGGCCGTAGACGCGGACCCGTTCCATGCCGCAGCTCGGCGAGCCCTTTTTGAAGACGTAGCCGTGCAGGTCGAGTGTCGCGAGCTGACGCACCCGCGCGGCCGCGAACCGTCGCATGGCCGTCGTGTGGTCGGTACCGCTCCGCACGGCCACCATCCTCGGCGACTCCACGTCGCCTTCGAGCCGCACCGACTCGCGCGGCACGCCCATGCCGACCTCGAGCTCGGGACAGACCGGCACCCACTCCACGTAGCGACCGAGCACGTCGGTCAAGAACCGGTCGTGCTTGTGGCCGCCGTCGAAGCGAACCTGCTCGCCGAGGAGACAGCTGCTGACCCCGAGGCGGAGGCGCTCGTTGCCCTCGACGGCTGCGGATGGCATGTCAGCTGGACTGTAGCGAGGCGGCGTCACGGGAGCCAGGGCGCCCCTCGACCAATTGTCTTTGTGTACCACCTCGGCCATCATGCGCCGCTCAACTTTTTTGGGAGGAGGAGTTAAGCATGCATCGTTTCGTTCTGCTCGCCCTAGCCATCTCCGTTGCCGCGTGCTCGAAGACCCCGACGAACGCCACCGCCACTTTCGAGCCGAAGAGTGGCAGCCAGATCACCGGCACTGCCACGTTCGACGAAGCCGGCGGCTCGACTGCGATCACGATCTCGGCCAAGGCCTTGGCTCCGGGAAAACATGCGGTCGCGGTTCACGAGAAGGGTGACTGCAGCGGGGCCAACGCCGCCGCGGTCGGTAATCGTTTTCAACCCGGCGCCGATCAGGCCGGCGGCCTGCTCGGCGAGATGGAAGTCGGCGCCGACGGCATGGGCTCCCTGAAGACGAGCTCGAACAAGCTCACCGTCGCCCCCGGGGACCGGTCCGTCATCGGTAAGTCGATCGTCATCAGCGGCGATCCGGCGAATCCTGGCTCGCTCACGACCTTCGGCATCATCAGCTGCGGCGTCATCGAAGCCGCTCATTAGTTTTCGCCCCCGTGCGGTCGCCGCGCTTCGCGCGTCGATCCTCCGATGGGCCTCGCCGCCGAAGTAAATTCGGGCGGCTCGCACCAGCTGCTCTGAAACCTCACCGGCCGCGACGATCGTCGCGGCCGGTGTCGTCTAACGGCCCGCCCCTCATACCGGCGCTCCACAGTACGACAACTACTTGCGATCCTTGCCGGTGAGGTAATCGCCGAGCGTGTGGGTCGTGTGCTCGGCCTCGTGGCAGTAGACGCAGAGGTTTTCCCAGTTGCTGCCGTCGGGTGGGTTGTAGTCGTGGTTGCCGTCTTTGTGGTGGACGGTCAGGAGGTGCAGGTCCGGCGCTTCGAACTCGCGCGCGCAGCGACCGCAGATCCAGCCGTGGAGGGCCAGCGAGCGCTCGCGATAGCCGTGGGCGCGACCGGCACGCGCTTGCTTCGCCTCGGCCACGAACGCCTCGAGCGCCGGCGTGCCCGTTCCGGGCTTCGTCTCGGGCTCACCCTCGCGACGACGGCGGCGCGGCCGGAAGCTTCGCGGCATGACCAGACCCGTTAGAGGCGGAGCACCGACTGCAGCTCGTCGCCGCCGAACTTGATGCCGACGTAAAAGCCGCCGAAGACGCCGTAGAGCGCGCTCCCGGGATCGAAGCGCATCTCGTAGACGACGTCGCGGATGGCCTTCAAGTCGCCGGCGAAGAGCGTCACGCCCCACTCCCAGTCGTCGATGCCGGTCGCCGTCGTGATGAGCTGCGTCAGGCGCGTCGCGTATTTCCGTCCCGACTCGCCGTGCTCCTGCATGAGCTTCTTCCGCTCCGCGAACGGTAGCGAGTACCAATTGCGGCTTTCCCCGCGAACTTTCGCCATCGGGTAGAAGCAGACGATCGGAAAGTTGTCGGGCAGCTTCGGATGGAGACGGGCCTCGACGTAGTGGCTCATGCGCTTCCGAAAGGCCGTCATCTTGGTGGCGAAGTCGGGCGACGCGGGATCGACCTGCTGCTCGTCGATCAGCGTCCGCGACCAATCGGCGTCGGTGCTCATGTACTCGCTCGCTTCCGAGAGCGAGAGGAACGAGTAGACCGGCTCGAGGCACGCGCCGAGGCCCGTCGCGGAAATCTCCTGCGCGAGTTGCTGATGGCGCCAGAGATCCGAGTGGATCGCCATGAACCCGACGTCGGCCTTGCCGATCATCGCGAGGGGGATGAGCTGCAGGCCCTCCTCCGCCGACGCGCGGGTGATCCAGGCGCTGGTCTCGGCGATGGCCGCGCGCCGGTCGTCGTCGGAAAGGGCGCGCCAACGGGCGCGATCGATGCGGTAGAACCAGTGCGAGACGGTCCAACCGACGGAGGCGACGAGCGGGGTGGTCATCGGGGGGATTGTAGGGAGCAGCCGCCTGAGCGTCAATTCGGAAGTGCCTGTTCACGGTCTGTCACCGAGGGGCGTTCCGTGCTGGACGCTTCAGGATCGCTGACGTAAGGCTCCCGGACTCATGAGCTTGCCCGTGCTCGCGGCCCTCTTCCTCGCGGCTCTCGCGACCGCCTATCTCGTGTATGGCCGCTTCGTTGCCGCCCAGTACGCGCTCGACGACGCGGTAGCCACCCCTGCCGTCGCGTTGGAGGACGGCACCGACTTCGTCCCGACCGCGCCCGTCTATCTGATGCCGCAGCACTTCAGCGCCATCGCCGCCGCCGGACCGATCGTCGGGCCGATCGTCGCCTGCGAGCAGTTCGGCTGGCTGCCGTGCCTGCTCTGGATCCTCGGCGGCGTGATCTTCATCGGAGCCGTCCACGACTTCAGCGCGCTCGTCGCGAGCGTCCGTCATCGTGGCTCGTCGGTGGCGGAGATCATCCGCGAGAATCTCAGTCACCGCGCCTGGGTGGCCGTGATGCTCTTCATCTGGCTCGCGCTCGTCTACGTGATCGTCGCCTTCACGGACGTCACCGCCGGCACCTTCCTCGGCCGCATCGAAGAGCTCGACGGCGTGCAGGTCGGCTTCAACGCCGGCGGCGCGGTCGCCTTCGCGAGCGTCGCCTACCTGGCGCTCAGCGTCCTCATGGGCGTCGTGCAGAGCCGTTGGAACCCGCCGCTCTGGCTCGTGACGATCGTGTTCGTGCCGGCGACGCTCGGCGTCGTGTGGCTCGGGACGCAGTGGTCCGAGGTCTTCGCGATCACCGCCGGCAACCCGCACAAGACGTGGGGCCTGATCCTGCTCGGCTATTGCCTGGTTGCGTCGCTGCTGCCGGTCTCGTTCCTGCTGCAACCACGCGGGTACCTCGGCGGCTTCGTGCTGTACCTCGTGCTCGCGGTCGGGACGATCGGCATCTTCTTCGGCGGCCAGCAGATCCAGCAACCCGCGTTCAAGGGCTTCGAGGTCGGCGGCGCGACGGGTCTGCTCTTCCCGTTCCTGTTCGTGACGATCGCCTGCGGCGCGTGCAGCGGATTCCACGGGCTCGTCTGCGGCGGCACCACGTCGAAGCAGATCGCCAAAGAGTCGGACTGCCGGCCGGTTGGATACGGCGCGATGCTGCTCGAAGCGTTCGTCGCGCTGATCGCGCTCGTGACGATCATGATCGTCGCCCCCGGTGGCCCCAAGAGCTCGGCGGGTGCGACCTACGGGCGCGGGATCGGCGAGTTCGCGACGGTCATCCTCGGCAAGGAGCACCTGCTCTTCGCGACGGTCTTCGGCTCGATGGCGTTCTCGACCTTCGTGTTCGACACGCTCGACGTCGCGACGCGGCTCGGTCGTTACATCATCCAAGAGCTCTTCGATTGGCGGACGCGCACCGGCGCGATCGTCGGCACGCTCGCGACCGTCGGCGCGCCGCTGCTCTTCATCGCGACGGCCGCCGCTCCAGCGCCCGGTCGGCCACCGACCTACATGGCGTTCTGGACGCTGTTCGGGACGTCCAATCAATTGCTCGCGGCGCTCACCCTGCTCGGCATCACGGTGTGGCGGAAGCGGCTCGGAAAGACCGTTTGGTTCACCTCTGTGCCGATGCTCTTCGTGCTCGCGATCACGGTCTGGGCGCTCAGCCTGCAAGCGTGGGCCGGATTCGTCGGCTTTCGCGCCGCTGATGGCTCCCTCGCCCCGAACCAGCTCGCGAATGGTGTCGTCGCGACGACCTTGCTCGTGCTGGCCGGCCTCGTCGTCATCGAGGCCGTGCGGGCGCTCCGCGCCGTCCCGACACGACCGTCGTAGCCTCCCCGCGACGCCTGGCATGTTTCAATGTGATTCGCGCGGCGATGTGGTGGCAGCAGGCGGGCTGGTCGGGGATGGCTCCTACGGTCGCGCGGTCTCCCACACCCAGCGCTTACAACTTGCCGCTGCCTCCATGGCCGGCGCACACGCGAGCTGGCGCTCCCCGGAGCCATCCCCGACCCGCCCCCTGCTGCATCCTCACTCAATCTTCTTGAAACCGTCGGTTGAGCAGTACGAGTCGGCACGTCCGAACGTGATTGCTGCGATGCCTCGCCGGCGGGTGGCTCAGGGAGGTGTTCCGGGGAGCCGCAGCTCGCGTGTGCGCATCCCAGGGAGGCAGCGGCAGGTTGTACGCGCTGGGTGACACGAACCCGGCGACCGTAGGAACACTCCCTGACCCACCCGCCGGCGACACCGCCCAACCAGACACCGCGGCCGCACGAACAGACTGAGACGAGACCCCGCTTCAATTGACACCGACCTGAGCGGTCGCGATACCGGACGACGTGCTGCAGAGCGCCGGAGGCTCGCGGCCAAGCCTCTCGCATGACGACACCACCCCGTTGGACGCTCGACTCGCGTAGTACGCTCGGGGTCGCCATTGCCTTGGCGCTGCTCGTCGCCGTCGGGTGCGGCGTCGTGTGGCAGGTGCAGGGCTATCGCCGCGCGACGATGCGGGTGCGTCACAGCCTCGAGATCCTGAACGCGATCGAGAGCCTGACCCGACGCCTCGTCGACGCCGAAACCGGGCAGCGCGGGTATCTGCTGACGGGCCGACCCGAGTACCTCGAGCCGTTCACACGCGCGCGCGAGGT
>JBDSJB010000172.1:0-8588 GCA_039917665.1 Binatia bacterium | reverse complement strand
AGATGCACGCCGCGATCGGCACCGAGCGCCAAGCAATAGACGAGGGCCTCCCGCGCCGCCGGCGGCCCCATGGTCATCACGACCACCTCGCCGCCGTGCTCGGCGCGCAGCTCGACCGCGCGCAAGAGCGCACGCACGTCGAACGAGCTCACCTCGAGCCGCACGCCTTCGCGCTTCAGCGTGCGCGTCTCCGCGTCGAACGCGAGCTGCGAGACGGCGGGAACCTGCTTGACGAGAACGACCTGCTGCATGGGATACGCCGCGCCGGCTAGGATTTCTCGATGCGTTCGCGATGGACGCGCCGCATCGCCGACGGCCGCGGCGCCTGGACGTCCAACTTGCCCCAGCTCGTGTGCGCGAGCGGATCGGCACCGGCGAGGAAGAGCTCGAGATACGGCAGATCGTCATAGCCCCAGAACGTCTCGCCGTTGGCCTCCATCATCGGCACCCCGAAGACGCCGCGCGCGATCGCCTCGTCGGTCTGGCGGCGCAGCTGCGCTTTCACGTCGGCGCTGCCGGCGGCGGTAACGATGGCCGCGCCGTCGAGGCCGACGTCGCGGGCGGCGCGCTCGACGACCTCGGGCTCGCTCACGTGCTCACCGCGCACCCACACCGCTTCGAAGAGGCGCGTGATGAACGCGTCGCTCTCTTCGGCGGCGAGCGTGGCGGTCGTCGCGCGGAGCGAGAGCAGCGGATTGAACGGATGAAAAGCTGGGGCATTCAACGGCACACCGAACAGCGCCGCCTTCCGCAGATTGTTCTTGAACATCCAGAGCGCCTTCGGCGCCGTTTCGGCGGGCCCAGTCGTGCCGTGCGCCTCGAGCAAGCCGGCGAACAGCACCGGCACCGGCTCGACGATCAGCCCGTAGCGCCGCGCCAGCCTCGGCATCTGCAACCACGCGAGGTACGCGTTGGTCGAGATGTAGTCGAAGTAGAAGCGCAGGCCCGCCATCCGGTCCTCAACTTTCGAACAGCGCGTTGATCTCGTCGTAGGGGACGGCATCGGCACCGAGCTCGAACGTACCGTGATCCTTCAGCTCCCGCGCGGCGCGCAGGAACGCCCCGAGCGCAACGCGTGAGAGCGCGCTGCCGACGCTCACCCGCTTGACGCCGAGCGCCCCGAGTTGCTGCAGGTCGATGCCCTGTGCCGGCCGGCCCATCAGCACGTTCACCGGCCGATCGACCGAACGCACGACGGTCGCGATGTCGTCGGCACTGACCAGGCCCGGCGCGAACAAGACGTCGGCACCGGCCGCTTGATAGGCCTGCAGCCGCGCGATCGTGTCGGCGAGATCGGGCCTGCCGGCGACGAAATTCTCGGCACGCGCCGTCAGCACGAACGGGACGCGGAGCGCGCGCACGGCCTCGGCAGCGGCACGGACGCGCTCGGCGGCCAACGGGATCGGATAGAGCGGCGCGGTGGCGCGCCCCGTCGCGTCTTCGATCGAGCCGCCGGCGATGCCGGTGGCCGCGGCCCGCCTGATGGTCTCGGCGACGATCTTCGGGTCGTCACCGAAGCCGTTCTCGAGATCGGCGTTCACCGGCAGATCGGTGGCGGCGACGATGTCCGCCACGTGCGCCAACATGGGCTCGCGGCCGACCGCGCTGTCGCGCTTCCCGATCGAAAATGCGTAGCCGGCGCTGGTGGTCGCGAGGGCCTCGAAGCCGAGGCCGGTCAACAATCGCGCCGTCCCGACGTCCCACGGATTCGGGATCAGGAATGCCCCGGCACGCGCATGGAGCCCCCGGAAGGTCTGCACTTTCTCGGCTTGGGTCCGCATGGGCGAGGGTCTCAGAACGTGACGACGCTGCGAATCGACTCGCCCGCGTGCATGAGATCGAAAGCCTTGTTGATGTCGGGGAGCGGCATCGTGTGGGTGATGAGATCGTCGATGTTGATCTTGCCGTCCATGTACCAGTCGACGATGCGCGGCACGTCGGTGCGTCCCCGCGCGCCACCGAATGCCGTCCCCTTCCACACGCGTCCCGTCACGAGCTGGAACGGTCGCGTGCTGATCTCTTGCCCCGCCCCCGCGACGCCGATGATGACGCTCACGCCCCAGCCCTTGTGACAGCACTCGAGCGCCTGGCGCATGATCTGGACGTTGCCGATGCACTCGAAGCTGTAGTCGGCACCGCCCTTGGTGAGGTCGACGAGATACGGCACCAGCTCGCCCGCCACCTCTTTCGGGTTCACGAAGTGCGTCATCCCGAACTTCTCGGCGAGCGCCCGTCGGCGCGGGTTGGTGTCGACGCCGACGATCTGATCGGCACCGACGAGCCGGGCGCCCTGCACGACGTTGAGGCCGATACCACCGAGACCGAAGACGACGACGCGCGCTCCGGCCTCGACCTTCGCCGTATTGATGACCGCGCCGATGCCGGTCGTCACGCCGCAGCCGATGTAACAGACCTTGTCGAACGGCGCGTCGGGACGGATCTTCGCGAGCGCGATCTCGGGCACGACCGTGTGGCTCGCGAAGGTCGAGGTGCCCATGTAGTGCAGGATCGGCGTGCCGCCTTGCGAGAACCGGCTCGTGCCGTCCGGCATCAGACCTTTCCCCTGGGTCACGCGAATCGCCTGACAGAGATTGGTCTTCTGGCTTCGACAGTACTCACATTGCCGACATTCGGGGGTGTAGAGCGGGATCACGTGATCGCCGGGTGCGAGCGTCGCGACACCCGCCCCGATCTCCACCACGACGCCGGCCCCCTCGTGCCCGAGGATCGCCGGAAACAGCCCTTCGGGATCGGCACCCGAGAGCGTGTAGGCGTCGGTGTGACACACCCCCGTCGCCTTCATCTCGACCAGCACCTCACCGGCGCGTGGTCCGGCGAGGTCCACGGTTTCGATGGTGAGTGGGGCTCCGGCTTGGTGGGCGACGGCGGCACGGATCTGCATGGGCGAATCGTCTACCGTCGGCGCACATGGCTGACAAGGCGACGATGGAATTTGACGACGCCGCCCCGCACGGCCTACGAGGACGCGACGTGAGGCGGAGGACGGTGATGGTGCTCGCGGTGCTCGTCGCGCTCGTCGGAACGTGGCCCGTGCTCGCCGCGGGGCCCGTCGACGACGCGCCGGCGACCGACACGGCGTCCGCGGGATCCGGCGATGGCACTCCCGCTTCGAGTGACGCGCTCGCCCGCATCCGTGCCGCCGGCGAGCTGCGCTGGGGGGCCGACGCGCAAGGCGGCGCACCGTACGTCTTTCAAGATCCGATGGATCCGAATCATCTGATCGGCTTCGAGGTCGATCTCGCCGCGGCGCTCGCGACCGAGCTCGGCGTCCAGGCGCGGCCGGTCCAAGGCCAGTGGGATCTCCTGCTCGATCTCCTACAGCGCGGCGACTTCGACGTCGCGCTGAACGGCATCGAGGTGGCCGACGAGAAGGCGCGCGTCGCCCTGCTCACGCGTCCGTACTACGTCGCACCCGAGCGCCTCACCGTCCGGCGCGACGACGCGGCGGCGCCGCGTACGTTCGAGAGCTTGCGCGGTCGCCGGGTCGGCACGCTGCCCGGCTCGCTCGCCGAGCGTATCCTGCAACGCGCCGGCGCCGAGGTCCGCACCTACGACGGCGGGCAGAACGAGATCTACGCCGATCTGCTGCTCGGCCGCACCGACGCCGTCCTGCTCGATGCGCCGATCAGCCTCTACTACGGCGAGATCGATCCCGCGCTCGCAGGCGTCGACGCCGACTTCGGCGAGGTGCGCTACGCGATCGCCGTTCCGCTCGACGCGGAGCCGCTGCGCGCCGCGCTCGATGTCGCGCTCGGTCGCCTCGCGAGCACCGGACGGCTGCGCGCGATCTACGAACGTTGGGGACTCTGGAACGCGTCGACGGCTGCGTTGCTCGGCGATGCGGACGGCGGCAGTCGCGGCGTCGCCCAGGCGCTCGAAACGTGGCGCACGGCGGTCGGCAAGCCGCCGCCGTTCCTCGAGCGCCTCCGCGACCGCTATCCACGCGTCCTACCGCTCTTCGCGCGCGGGGCGCTGCTCACGCTCGCGCTGTCGTTCCTCGCCATGGCGCTCGCAGTGCCGCTCGGCGTCGTCCTGGCGCTGATGCGGAAATACGGCGCGGCGCCGCTCCGCTGGATTGCGACGGGCTACGTCGAGTTCGTCCGCGGCACGCCGCTCTTGGTGCAGCTCATCATGCTCTATTTCGGGCTTCCCGAGCTCGGGCTCACGCTCGATCCGTTCGTCGCCGGCGCCTTGGCGCTCGGGCTCAACTACGCCGCCGCCGAAGCCGAGAACTATCGCGCCGGGCTCGAGAGCGTGCCGGTCGGCCAGCTCGAGGCGTCGTGGTCGCTCGGGCTCTCGACCGTGCAGGCGCTCCGGCACGTGATCGGCCCGCAGGCGGTCCGGATCGCGATCCCGCCCGCGACCAACGACTTCATTGCGCTCCTCAAGGACAGCTCGCTGGTCTCGCTCGTGACGCTGACGGAGCTCACGAAGACCTATCTCAATCTGGCGAACGCGATGCGCGATCATCTCGGCCTCGGGCTCCTGGTCGCGCTCTGGTATCTCGCGATCGGATTGCCGTTCTCGTGGCTGGCGCGCCGTGCGGAGGCGCGGTTGGGACGCCATCTGAGGACCGTCGCGTGACCGCGACTCGGGACCGTCGCGTGACGGTGACGACGGCACGCGGCGCTGCCGTCTCCGCCGACGGGCTCGTCTTCCGGCACCGCGGCGCGCCGACGCCGACGCTCGACGGCGTCTCGTTCACGGTGCCGGCCGGCGCGATCGCGGCGATCGTCGGCGAGAGCGGATCGGGCAAGACCACGCTGCTACGGTGTCTCGCGGGGCTCGAACGCTGCGAGCGCGGCACGATCACGGTTGGCGATCGCACCGTCATCGCCGGGCGCGACGCCAGCGCAACGTTGCGCGGCCATGTCGGTCTCGTCTTTCAGAGCTTCGAGCTTTTCCCGCACCTGACGGTGCTCGAGAACTGCGTCCTGGCACCCATCACCGTGCGACGCGTCGCGCGTGCCGACGCTGAAACCACGGGCCGCGCGCTTTTGGCGCAGCTCGGTCTCGCCGACAAGGCCGACACGCATCCCTCGCGCCTGTCGGGCGGGCAATGCCAGCGCGTCGCGATCGCCCGCGCGCTCGCCATGGCCCCCGCCTGCCTCCTCTACGACGAGCCGACGAGCGCGCTCGACCCGGCCCGCAAGGGCGAGGTGCTCGAGGTCCTGGCGGAGGTGCGCGCCGCCGGCATGACTCAGATCGTCGTCTCACACGACGCCGCGTTCGTCACGACCGTCGCCGACACGGTGCTCCGCCTCGACGCCGGCCACCTCGTTTCGGCGCCGCGCTAGCGCCGGCCGTGTGCTACGCAACGATCATCGACAGGGTCGAAGCTACCCAGACGTCAGGAGGCGCCACGATGTCTCCGACCACGAAAGGAATTGCCATGCTGCGATACATCTTGGTGTTGAGCGTTGTCGTGATGTCGATCGCCGGTCCCACCACCCCATCGGCGGAGGCAGGGGGGAGCGAACAGAAGCGCTTCGAGAAGGCGGTGGAGAAATTTGCGCTGCGCAACAGCGTCTTCCAGGTCAGCGAGCTCAAACCGCGGGGCATGTGCGTATGCCTGGAGGGCTCTTCCGCCAGCAAGCCCGGATTCCTGCTGTGGGTCGACGATGGCGGCGGGCAGGTCTACTGCATGGTCCCTTTCCCCTTCACCTCCGATGGCAAGTACAACGGCGCAGGCTCCTGCGAAGGCAAATGGACGATGCTGGGAAAGTAAGCCCGGCTGGGTGACCCGGAGCGGCGGGTACGCCGCGCCGGCATGCATCTGCGCGAGCGTCCGACAGCGGCGCGCGCGAGCTCATACCGCGACCGCAACATTTTCGTATCTGCTCGCGGCATGTTGGTTGCTCTCGGGCGGGGTATGAGGTCCCCCCGAATCGTCGTCTCCGCCCTCGCGCTCCTGGTGCTTCTCGCGCCCGTCGCCGATGCCCAACGGTTTCCCGGCGCGATCACGCGTCCAGCCTCGCGCGGCGACCAGCTCATTTTCTTCTACGACGCGCGCGACGGGTTCACGACATTTCTGAACCTCCGCAGCACGGGTGCTTCGGCGTTGCCCGTCCAGATCCTGCTCTACGGACCCAACGTCGACACGCCGTTCGTGCACTCGGTGACGATCCCCGTCGGCCCGGGCTCCGCGGGCGAGGCCGGCGTCGGTGGGACGCTCACCGTCGACATCGGCGCGCTCCGCGCGAACGGCCTACCGGCACAGGCCGGCGTCGCGTTCGTCACGGCCGTCGACGAGGCCGGCGCGCCGATCGTGACGCGCGTCCTCACCGGCAGCTTCACAGTCGCGAATCTCAACACGGGATCGGCGTGGGGCTCGGTCGCCGCCGCGCGGAGCGCCGTCCGCGTCGAAGCCACGGCACCCCAGGGTCCGTGTCCCGAACGCATCGAAGCTCCCGAGCGCGGCACCGTCATCGACGGCACGAGCATCCTCCTGCCGCCGATTCAGCCGTCCGCCGCCGACCTCGCGGTCTACTACGACCCCGATTCGCTCGCGCCCGCCGCGCTCGGCGGCAACCAGGTCGTCTTCGTCACGTTCGACGACACGGTCGGCGTCCCGTACGGCGCGACGCGCGGCACGACCGAGTGGACCGTCGATGCGATCCGCGACACCGGCGTGCCGATCAAGACCAAGGCCGTGGAAACGAGTGGCGTCGCCGTCACCGACCTCGTGACGTTGCTCGGTAGCAGCGCCCGCGGCTCGCGCGGCTCGATCATCTTCGAAGCCGAAGCGAGCCCCGAGCGCCTCACCCGCCTCGTCTACTTCACGCAGGCCCTCGGAACCTTCGGGACGGGATACCTGCTACCGACGCGATAGGTCTCTGGGATTGATCGGCTGCCCGAACGAGAACTCCACCCAGTTCTTGTCCGGATCCTCGACGATGCAGAAGTAGCCGACGACCGGCCCCGCGTCGCGCGGCCCTTCGCGTAGGATGCCGTCGGCGCGGGCGCGTTCCGCGAGCACGTCGACGTCGGAACGATTCGCGACCGAGAACCCGAAGTGATGCACGCCCGGCCGCTCGCCTTCGGAATGCGCCATCGGAATGAGCACGAAGACGAACTCGGGATCTTCGGCGCGTTCCGCGAGCCAGACGACCCGCGTGCCATCCTCGTCACGCTCGTGCGCGACGACGAGCCCGGCGTATTTTGCATAAAAGGCCACCGACCTTTGCAGGTCGGCAGCCCTCAATGCGATGTGCGTGAATCGTGGCAGCACCTGCCGCCACACTCCGTCAACGATCGTTGCCAATCAAGCGAGCATCAGTGCCCGGCGCTGATCAATGCGGCGATCGTGAACCAGCTCTCTTCCCCACCGAACTTCGGACCCACGTCGACGTACCACCCCGGCTCGTCCTGGAACGCCATCCCCGGGATGGCCACGCGGGTGCCGTGCTCGAGCTGCATGTCGACGACGGTGAACGCGTAGATGAACATGCGCTCTTCCGGATACTCGAACGTGACCTTCGGGTTGGGCTTGGTCGACGTACGGATGCTCTGCATCACCGTCTTCCAGAGCTCGCCGCCGCGATCATAGAGATCGGTGTAGACGATGAAGAAGCTCTCGTGGTCGATGTAGATGATCCGCTTCGAGAAGGCGTACGCTTCGGCCTTCGGCGTGCCTTCGACGATCAGAACCTCGGGTCGGTTTTCCCACGCTTCGCAGAACGTCATGCCGCCGTCGGTCTTGCAGGGCACAGGCGGCATGTTCTCGCCGTGGAGCGAGGCGAGCATCGGCTTCTTGCCGATGAACTTCCACGTAAACCACGGAATCTGACCGGCGTAACCGCCGTAGCTGTCGACGTCGATGTCCTGTCCGAAGAGCGCCTCGGAGCGCTGCGCGCTCGAGAGCCGCCGCACGCGACGGAGACTCGGCAGATAGAGCCACAGATCGTCCTGGCGGAGCGGATCGAGGTACCGGTAGTTGAGGCCACCGATGCCCTTCAGATCGAACGGCTCCAGAATCGGATAGAGGCCGGCTTTTCTGAAAGCGCCGTCCTTGTTGGGCACGATCTCCGGCTTCGGATCGATGTGGAGACGACCCGTGAACTGCAGAGCGCGGAGCCAATCGAGAACGAAGTGGCGCTCGACGACGTAGCGCTGATTGCCCTCCGAATCGACTTGGAGCTGGCCGGTGTCGGCGTCGAAGAGATGGAGCGCGAGATCGTCAGTGAAGTAGTGCGTGCGCTCGAAGTTGTACATCAGCTTCGTGGCGGCGTGCGGGTCGGCGACATCGACTTGCGGAAACGGACGCCCCGAGACGTAGCCCTCGAGCGTCTGGTCTTCCTTCAGCTTGACCTGCGCCGAGTACTTCTCGGTGGCTTCTTGGTACAGCTTCGGGAGCGGAATCTTCTGCGTCGGGATGATCTTCATTTCCATCCCGCGATTCACGCACCACTGGACGCCGTCGGAGACGAGCCCTTTAATTTTGTCTTGATTGGCCTTGGTGATGACGTCGCCTGGCTGCACTTCGGCGATCGCGACGCGGGGGGCGACAGCCAGAAGACCCGCGGCAAGGCTCAAAGCGGCGGCGACACGAATCGGCGTCAGCTTGA
>JBDSJB010000171.1:0-6231 GCA_039917665.1 Binatia bacterium | reverse complement strand
GCGGAGCTGACGGGCGGAGAGCTCGCCGACGCCGTGATCGTCGGGCCGGGCAGCCTCGAGGCAATGGAGCTCGGGCTCGGGCTCGTCGGGCGCGGCGGTACGGTCGTGCTCTTCACCACCAGCCGTCCGGAAGATCGGCTCTCGATCTCGCCGTACGATCTCTATTTTCGCGAGATTCGGCTGGTGCCGAGCTACTCGTGTGGTCCGAACGACACCCGCGAAGCGCTCGATCTGATCACCCGTGGTGTCGTGCAGGGTCCGCAGGTCGTGACGCACGAGTTTCCGCTCGATCGCGTCGTCGAGGCGTACAAGACGGCTGCGATGACGTCCGCGCTCAAGACGATCGTCACCTTCTGAGCGCGTCGCCGGCAGCCAACAAAAAAGGCGGCCGTCCCGCAGGACGCCGCCCTTTCTGATTCTCCACGTTCGAGGAGTCGGAAAACTACTTGCGCATGTGCTTCATGAAGATGGCTTCGGCCTTCTGAGCCGCTGCCTCGGCCCGACGGGCCGCATCTTCGACACGGCCGGCCGCCGCTTCGGCACGCGCCGCCGCTGACTCAGCCTTTGCCGCTGCCGCCTCGGAGCGATCCGCCGCCGAGAGGGCTTTCGCCGAATCCCGGGCGCAGCCCATGCCGAGCGTCGACACCAACATCGCGGCCGCTGCGATTCCGGCAACCCTCATTTTTCCGTTCCGCATCGTCACACCTCCTTGAATTGCACGCCATTGGCGTTGCTCCAACCGGGTCCCCGTTTGACACAAAATATGGACGCTCGCAAGCAAACTCGCCGCGATTGTCGCGGTGTTTAGAGGTTTTCACCGGTTTCAATAGTCGTCGTCGTAATCTTCACCGCCCCCGCCCGCGGGTGCGCCGGCTTTCTTCTCCGGCTTCGAAGCGATCGCCGCTTCCGTGGTGATCAACAGACCCGAGACGCTCGCCGCGTGCTGCAAGGCGGAGCGCACGACCTTGGTGGGATCGATTACGCCGGCCTTCAGCAGCGATTCGTAGGTGCCGGTGAGTGCGTTGTAGCCGAAGTCGTCCTTGCCCTCGCGGACGCGATTGACGACGACCGAAGGCTCACCGCCGGCATTGCTGACGATCTGGCGGAGCGGCTCCTCCATCGCCCGGCGAATGATCTCGACGCCGACCGCGAGATCGCCGCCGACTTTCAGATCGGCCAGGGCCGCTTGGGCCCGCAGCAGCGCGACGCCGCCACCCGGGACGATGCCTTCCTCGACCGCGGCTTTCGTCGCGTGCATGGCGTCGTCGACGCGCGCCTTCTTTTCCTTCATCTCGACCTCGGTGGCCGCGCCAATGCGCAGCACCGCGACACCGCCCGCGAGCTTCGCCAGGCGCTCCTGGAGCTTCTCGCGGTCGTAGTCGGAGGTGGTTTCCTCGATCTGAGCGCGAATCTGCGCGACGCGCGCTTGGATCGCGTCTTTCTTCCCGGCACCGCCGACGATCGTCGTGGAGTCTTTGTCGATGACGAGGCGTTTGCAGCGGCCGAGATCGTCGAGCGTGACGTTCTCGAGCTTCAGGCCGAGCTCTTCGGCGATCACTTTGCCGCCGGTCAGGATCGCGAGGTCTTCGAGCATCGATTTACGACGGTCCCCGAAGCCCGGGGCTTTGACGGCTGCACAGTGCAGCGTGCCGCGCATCTTATTGACGACCAGCGTCGCCAGCGCCTCGCCTTCGACTTCTTCGGCGATCAAGACGATCGGCCGTCCGCTCTGCGCGACACGCTCGAGCATCGGCACGAGATCGCGCATGTTGCTGATCTTCTTCTCGTGGAAGAGGAGGAGGGGCTCCTCGAGCTCGACCGTCATCTTCTCGGGGTTGGTGGCGAAATAGGGCGAGAGGTAGCCGCGATCGAACTGCATGCCCTCGACGACTTCAAGCGTGGTCTCGAGGCCCTTGGCCTCTTCGACCGTGATCACGCCCTCTTTGCCGACCTTGTCCATCGCCTGCGCGAGGAGTGCGCCGATCGCCTCGTCGCCGTTGGCCGACACGGTGCCGACCTGAGCGATGCGCTCGCGATCTTTGACCGGCTTGCTCTGACCCTTCACGTGCTCGATCGCCTTTTCGACGGCGAGATCGATGCCACGCTTCAAGTTCATTGGGTCGTAACCAGCGGCGAGGAGGCGGAGACCTTCCCGCAGGATCGCCTGGGCGAGGACGGTTGCCGTCGTGGTGCCATCCCCCGCGATGTCCGAGGTCTTGGTGGCGACCTCGCGGATGAGCATCGCGCCCATGTTCTCGAATTTGCCTTCGAGCTCGATTTCCTTGACGACGGTGACGCCGTCTTTGGTGATCAGGGGCGCGCCGTAGCTGCGTTGGAGCAGCACGTTTCGTCCACGCGGCCCGAGGGTGACTTTGGCGGCGTCCGCGACCACATTGACGCCTTCGAGAATGCCTTCGCGAGCCCGTTCATGCAGATGGACGGTTTTTGCGCCCATAGGTGACTCCTTTCGGTTGTGTTCGATTGATGAAGAAGCGAACGAGAGAGTGTAAGCATTCCAAAAGCGCATGCAAGGCCGCGCCTCGAAACATGTCGGTCGCGCCGAAAGCTTGCACTGACGAAACGCTTGAGTTACAGCAAGCCCAATTTTTGGCCCGTTTGGCAGATCGATCCGGAGGCGCCTGGTGAGGTTCGCAATGAGAGGCGGGTTGGTCGTGGCGTTGCTGCTCCTGGCAGTCTCGTCTGCGCAGGCACAGGCCCATGACAGCTCGCGCTATACGTTCGGTGGCGCGGCCGAGCAGGGCACCTTCGTGCTGGACACGCAGACGGGTCGCGTCTGGCGTTACGATCGGGTGGACGACGCCTGGTATCTCTACGACCTCGAGGCGCTGGTTCGGACCCCGCGCGGCGAAACCAGCCGCCCGCCGCGTGACGACGGCGACAAACCGGCGCCGGAGAAGGGTCGAGCCGAGTAGCTCGAAGACGCGCGCCGACCCGAGCGGTCAGCGCGCGCTGGACTGCCGGGCGGTGTCGAGCCACCCGCTCGGAGCGATGGCTTGCGGCGCCACGAGCGGGACGACGGCAACCACGCGTCCGTCGCGTTCGACGACGAGCTCGCCGACGGGCTGGTGCACTTCCACCGGCGCCTCGATCTGGCTCGGCAGTTGAAGGTGGAACGCCAAGCCGTTCGGGCTTCCTTGGGTCGTCGTGAGGGCCCACGGCTCCGCAGCGACCGCGTTGAAGCTCGGAATGATGCCGCCGCGGACGTGCACCATCGGGCCCACGGCTTGTCCTTCCCGAACGAGCTCGACGCGCCGATAGCGGTGGAAACCGCGCTCGAGCGCCGCGGTCAGGTCGTCGTCCGCTCGTGGACCCGTCGTCACGGCGAGTAGCGTGAGGTTGTCGTGCTCGGCGAGCGAGATTCGGACGTCCGAAGGGATCACCGTCCCGGTTGGGGGTGTCGTCACGGGCGCTACGTCGTGCAGCGCGATCAGCGGAGACGTCGCGCGGACGATCAGACCGCCGTTCGAGATCGGCACGCCGTCGAGCGCGAGCCGACGTCGCAGCTCCGGGTCGCTCACGATGACCAAGGCCACGCGTCCCAGATCACGCGCGGTCGTTGCGCCGCGCCGTCCTGAGGTTCCGGCCGTCGTCGTGCTGCCGGCCCCGAACGGCCAGTCCTCCGCGATGACGGTGTGCGTGAGCCCGAGCTGCTTGCTCACTTGCTGCATGCGGGCGAGGGCGCGTCCGATGCTTGGTCCGACCGCCCACGCGAGCGTCTTGGCGGCCGTCTGCGAGTCGGTCATCAAGAGGAGCTGGAGCAGCTCGCCGACTTCGAGATCGTGCGCCGAGAGATGCGGCCCGCGATCGCCGGCGACCGGCAATAGCGTGACCCGGTCCGTCAGCGTCAGGTCTCCCGCTGCGAGACGGTCGCGAACGGCCACGACGAGCAGCAAGTCGGCGACGCGTCCCGGTCCGATGACGGTATCGGCGTCCGTTGCTTCCAGCACCTGGCGGTCCACGACGTCCAGGACCACACGACCGGCTACGGCCTGGCTCACCGAGCCCAGAACGATTGCCGCCAACGCCAATGCCGCTCGGCGCCTCCCCATCCTTCGCCTCCACCCCTCTCCGCGCCACGCGCGGAACCAATCGAATGCGACGCGTACCATACCCACGCTGGAGTCGGCAACGCGGATCGCCGATGAGGCGCTGAATTCGTTGACTCTTCAGTCGGGTCGACGCAGAATGCGTTCGCCGAATGCGGCCCGCAGGCGCTGCTAGCGATTGGGTGTTCTCCGACATGACGGTGGAGGATCTGCCCGACGTGGTGGCGATCGAGCGCGCGTGTTTCCCGAATCCCTGGACCGGGCCGCTGTTTCTGCAGGAGCTGGACGTTTCGTTTTCACGGATCGTGCTGGCCCGTCGCGCGGACGGTCCCATCGCCGGCTATCTCTGTCGCTGGTTGGTGTCGGATGAGGTACACGTGCTGAACGTCGCCGTCGCTCCCGCTTTTCGTGCGCAAGGGCTCGGCGCGGCGTTGATGCGGGAGGCTTTGCGGGAGGCCCGCGTCGAACGTGCGAGCGCCGTGACGCTCGAAGTGCGGCGCAGCAATGCGAGCGGGCGTCGTCTCTATGAGGGATTCGGATTCGAGGAAGTGGGCGCGCGTCCCAACTACTATGGTCGCGGCGAGGATGCGTTGATCATGCGGCTGGCACTGGGCGATGGCTGATCACGAAACGCCGCGGGTCGCGGTCGACGTCGGTGGCGGCCTGCGGTTGCGGAATCCCGTCATCGCGGCCTCGGGCACCTTCGGCTACGGCCTCGAATTCGCGGACGTCACGGATCTCACCGCGCTCGGGGCGATCGTGGTGAAGGGGCTCTCCCTCGAGCCGAACCAGGGGCACCGGGCGCCGCGCATCCTCGAGACGCCCGCCGGAATGCTGAACGCGATCGGCCTGCAGAACATCGGCGTCCGTGCCTTCGTCGAGACGAAGCTGCCGGAGCTTCGCGCCTTCGGCACGCCGATCATCGCCAATTGCTGGGGGCATCTCCCCGAGGAGTTCGGTGAGGTCGCGGCTCGGCTCTCGGATGCGGACGGGCTCGCCGCCATCGAGGTCAACGTGTCGTGTCCGAACAAGCGCGAGTGGGGACGCATCATCGCGACCGACCTCGACCTGACGCGTGAGGTCGTCCGCCTCGTGCGGGCGCGCTGCCGGCTCCCCCTCTGGGTGAAGCTCTCGCCCAACGTCACCGACGTTGCGAGCTTCGCGCGCGTGGCCGAGGAGGAAGGCGCCGACGCGGTCAGCTTGATCAACACGCTCGTCGGCCTGGCGGTCGATCTCGACCGCCGGCGCCCGGTGCTGACCAACGTCACCGGTGGGCTGTCGGGGCCGGCGATCAAGCCGGTGGCGCTCCGAATGGTGTACGACGTGGCGCGCGCGGTGAAGATCCCGGTGATCGGCATGGGAGGTATCGCCAGCGGGGAGGACGCGCTCGAGTTCCTGCTCGTCGGCGCGCGCGCGGTGCAGGTGGGCACGGCCTCGTTCACTGATCCCCGGGCAACCGAAAGGATCGTCGGCGAGCTGTCCGTCGGTCTCCGACGCCGCGGTTGTACCGACATCGCTGCATGGATCGGCAGTTTGGAGGGTGTGCCCGTCCAGTGACTTACGGCCAGGCGTCGGTCCGGAAGACCAATATAGTCAAGTATTTAGGATGGGGCAGTTGGCCAAATTCCATTGACTGACCAAAGAGTTTCATCTACGCTCGCCGGCTGCAGTCTCGGTCGTTCCCAACGGAGGTAGCGTGACCAGTACGTTCAAGGTCGGTGAGAAGGTCGTGTATCCAGCGCACGGCGTCGGCGTCATCGAGAGCATTCAGACGAAGACGATTTCCGGCACAGCGCGCAAGTTCTACATGCTGCGTATTCTCGACAGTGACATGACCATCATGATCCCCACCGAGAACGTCGGGAGCGTCGGTCTTCGCCGCATCATCGGTCGCGACATGGTCGCCAAGGTCTACAAGATCCTGCGCGACAAGAAGGTCGAAATCGATCAGCAGACTTGGAACCGCCGCTACCGTGAATATACGGAGAAGATCAAAACCGGATCGGTCCTCGAGATCGCCAAGGTCTTGCGTGATCTGTTCGTGCTGAAGGGCGACAAGGAGCTGTCGTTCGGCGAGCGCAAGATGCTCGACACCGCGCGCAACTTGCTGGTGAAAGAGCTCGCGATCGCCAAGTCGCACTCCGAGGACAAGATCATGGAGGAG
>JBDSJB010000170.1:0-5264 GCA_039917665.1 Binatia bacterium | reverse complement strand
CGGCGATCAGATCGACCTCTTTCAGGGTCTCGACCGCGCGCGCCGTCATGTCGCCGAGGTTCCCGATCGGCGTCGCCACCACGTAGAGAGTGCCCGCCATCCGCGCCGGCTGAGTGTCATGGAACGCGCGCTCCCACAACTCTCCGCCGCACCATCGAAGCGCCCGAGCGGCCGCCCCAACGCCGCTCGATCCACGTGATGCAGCCTGCGAGCACGGCCTCCCGCCGGAGCCCAGAAATATGGCGGAAACCGGCGTTTTTCCTTGACACTTCGCATAGGGGTTGGCGATAACCCTGTCCGCCAGAGCAGCCCGACGGCGCACCCTTACTCATCCGCATTCCCCTCGGAGGAGACCGAATGACGTCCCAATTCCCCTTGCGCTGCCGCGCTAGGCGCGCGTCCATGACGGCCCTGGGCCTCGGCCTCGTATTGACGCTTGCGGCTCGCCCCGCCGCCGCACAATCGATCTCGGCCGCTGCCGCCAGCACCTCCGGGAGTACAGCGAATAGCGGCGACGGGAACGGGTCGGTGCGGTCGTCGGTCTCCGTCCAGACCAACAATGGCACCACGTTCAAGACCCGCTACGCCTGGAACATCAGTGCCGACGTCGGCGTCGCGAGCACGAAAGACTCGAATGCGACGGCACGCCACGAGCTCACGTTCAACGTGACCGCCCCGGGCGGCTACCGCCTCGACGTGCACCAGGAGCGCACCGGCATCATGCAGCGCAATAGCGACGTCAGCGGCTGCGAGGGCGCAGCCGATGTGACCGGCTCGACCGGCAGCAGCAGCGGCGGCACGCAGACCTCGGGCAGCTTGAACCTCAGCGACCCGGGCTCCGTCGGCAACGGCGGTGGCGATGCCAGCACGCCCTTCAGCCAGACCTCCGACGCGGTCATCGCCGCCAACAGCAACGGCGGCGCGGTGGGCCACACGCTCGCCTTCACCTGGACCGGCACCTCCCGCAGCAACTCGTGCGAAGCTGCCGTCCGCATCGGTGAAGACAGCAGCGTGACCGACTGCGGCGCCTGCACCTACCCCGGCAGCCCGAGCCGCACGATGGCGAGCGACGGCCACTTCGTCACGGTCACCCTCACCAACTTCTGCGGTAACGGCGTGATCGACACCCTCGGCCCGGTCGCCGAGGATTGCGACGGCGGCGTGTGCTGCACGGCGACCTGCCAGTTCGCGGCGAGCTCGACGCAATGCCGCGCCTCAGCGGGCGTCTGCGATCCCGCCGAGAACTGCTCGGGATCGAGCGCCAGCTGCCCCGGCAACAGCTTCTCGCCGAACACCACGCAATGTCGCGGCACCGCCGGGGTCTGCGACGTCGCCGAGAACTGCACCGGCTCCGCCGCGGCCTGTCCCGCCAACGGCTTCCTCGGCACGACGACCACCTGCCGCGGATCCGCCGGCGTCTGCGACGTCGCCGAGGTGTGCAATGGATCGAGTGCCGCCTGCCCCGCTGATGGGTTCGTGCCCTCGACGACTCCATGCCGCGGCTCCGGCGGCATTTGCGACGTCGTCGAGAACTGCACCGGATCGTCGGCCGCCTGCCCGGCCAATGGCTTCGCGAGCGCGGCGACACAATGCCGTGGCTCGGCCGGGGTGTGCGACGCCGTCGAGAACTGCACCGGTTCGGGCGCGAGCTGTCCTGCCGATACCTTCGCGAGCTCGACGACCACCTGTCGCGGCGCCGCCAGCACGTGCGACGTGGCGGAGCACTGCACCGGATCCGGTGCGGCGTGTCCGGTCGACAGCTTCGCGAATGCGTCGACCGTCTGTCGGTCGGCGGCCGGCGTCTGCGACCTCACCGAGAACTGCACCGGTTCGAGCTCGATCTGTCCCGCCGACGCCAAGAGCAACGCGGCGTGCCGCGCCTCCGCCGGCGTCTGTGACGTCGCCGAGACCTGCAACGGCGTCGGCAACAACTGTCCCGCTGATGCCTTCGTTCCGAATACGACCGAGTGTCGCGCCTCGGCCGGCGTCTGCGACGTAGCGGAGAGCTGCACGGGCTCGACGGCCGCCTGTCCCAGCGACGGTTTCGAGCCGACGACGACGGTCTGCCGCGCCGGCACCGATGTGTGCGACGCGGCCGAGACCTGCACCGGATCGGGGGCAGCCTGCCCTGCGGACGCCCCGGAGCCGAGCACCACGGTCTGTCGTCCTGCCGCCGGCAGCTGCGACACCGCCGAGAGCTGCGACGGCGCGAGCAACGCCTGCCCGACCGACAGCGTAGAGCCCTCGGCCACGCCGTGCCGGCCGAGCGCTGGTGTCTGCGACATCGCCGAGAGCTGCGACGGCATCGCGACCGATTGCCCGGCCGATACCCTCGAGCCCGCGACCACCGAGTGTCGCGCGACCGCGGGCGTCTGTGACGTTGCCGAAAGCTGCGACGGCAGCAACGCCGATTGCCCGACCGATGCCTTCGAGCCGAGCACCACGGAATGCCGCGCCAGCGGCGGCATCTGCGACGTCGCGGAAAGCTGCGACGGCGCTACCGCCGCGTGCCCCGCCGACGCCGTCGAGCCGGCTACCACCGCATGTCGCGCCAGCGCCGGCGTCTGCGACGTCGCCGAGAGCTGTGACGGCACCACGACGGCGTGTCCGAGCGACGCGTTCGCGCCGAGCAGCACCACGTGCCGGTCGAGCGCCGGCATCTGTGACACCGTCGAGTCATGCACGGGCGGCGGCGCCGCGTGCCCCGCCGATGCCGTCCAGCCGAACACCACCGTCTGCCGTCCGGCGAGCGACGTGTGCGACGCCTCCGAAAGCTGCAACGGCTCCAGCACGGCCTGCCCCGCCGACGGCCTCGCGCCCGCGGGAACGGAATGCCGTACGGCGACGGGACAGTGCGACATCCACGAAGATTGCAACGGCTCCAGCCCCTCGTGTCCGAACGACCTCTTCCAGGCGAACGGGACGATCTGCAACGACGCCGTCTCGTGCACCGCGAACGATCGCTGCCAGACCGGCGTGTGCATCGGCCAGTCGACGACCTGCGGCGACGGCTCGACGCAGAGCGCCTGCAACGAGGACTGTGACGACGGCAACACGACGAGCGGGGACGACTGCTCGTCGACGTGTCACACCGAGTCGGGTTGCTCGGTCGGTCCGGCCACCGGCTGCTTGCTGCCCATCGCTTCGGGCAAGGCGCAGATGCAGATCGCCGACAAGGCCCCCGACAGCAAGGATCGCCTGCAGTGGAAGTGGTCGAAGGGCGCCGCCACCACGATGGCGGATTTCGGATCGCCGACCGCCACGACGAGCTACGAGCTCTGCGTCTACGACAACGGCGCGCTCGTCACGCACGCCAAGATTCCCGCCGCCGGTACGTGCGCGGGACGGCCGTGCTGGTCGGCGAAGCCAACCGGCTTCCAGTACAAGGACAAGGACCTGACCCCGCACGGCATCCAGCAGGTGAAGCTCAAGTCCGGCGCCGCCGGGAAGGCCCAAGTCCAAGTGAAGGGGGCGCGCGAGAATCTCCTGACCCCGACGCTGCCGTTGACCCTGCCGGTCCGCGTCCAGCTCCAGAACAGCATCGGCAAGTGCTGGGAAGCGAACTTCAGCGCCCCGGCCGGCAAGAACGTCCCGGCGCTCTACAAGGACAAAGCCGACTGATGATCGATCCCGCGCGCCGCGATTCGTCGCGGCGCGCGGGGCTCGACTGTTCCACGCGCGCAGCGTACCGACGATCTCTTGGGCAAGAAGGCACGCGAGAAGCGCGATCGCATCGTCATCCAGCCGGCCTCGCAGGCCGGCTCCCCGCCCCCGGCGCGCACGCCGCGCCAACCCCGCCGTTCTGCACCCCGCCTGACGTGGCCGACGTGGCCGGCCGGGGAAGCCGTGCAATGGGTCTCCGTCGCCGGTGTCGTCGTGCTGGCACTCGTGATCCGCGTCGTCGCCCTGACGCAAATGACGGCGACGCCCTATCTCCAGATCGATACGATCGACGCCCGCGGCTACCAGACCTGGGCGGCGCAGATTCTCGCCGGTGAGTGGCTGCCCGCACGCCACTTCTATCAATCACCGCTCTACGCCTATTACCTCGCGATCGTGACCGCGCTCTTCGGAGCGTCGCCGTGGCCGCCGCGGGTCATCCAGATTCTGCTCGGCAGCGTGAGCGCCGGGCTCGTCACCGCGATCGGCACGCGGCTGTTCACGCGCCGGATCGGCCTGATCGCGGGCGTGCTGCTCGCGACCTACGGGCCGATGATCCTCGAGGAGATCTCGCTCTCGAAGACGGCGCTGCTGATCTTCGGCGGCCTCCTCGGCTTCGATTGGTTCCTGCGGGCTCGGCGCGAGCGCAGCCCGCGCCTCATGGCGGCGGCCGGCGTCGTCTTCGGCGTCACGGTGATCGGCGTCGGACAGTGGCTCCTCGCGCTCCTCGGTCTCACCGCGTACGCCGCCGTCGATCGCACCATGCCGAAGCCCGTGGCGCAGCGGCTCGCCGCGATCTTCCTCGGCGGCGCGCTCGCCGCGCTCTTCCCCGTCATCGCGTGGAACAGCTGGCACGGCGGCGGTTTCATGCTGACGAGCGGCGACGCCGGCTTGAATCTCTACCTCGGCAACAACCCCCTCACGACCGGTCTCTCGGGGCGTCCGAAGGGACTCCGCGACGTGCCCGAGTTCGAGGAGGGCGACTCGAAACGGCTCGCCGAGCGCGACGCCGGTCGGGCCCTCAGCCCCGCGGGGGTTTCGGGCCACTGGTCCGGACGGGCGATCGGCTGGGCGGTCTCGCATCCGGTCGACTTCGTCGCGACGACGGCGCGCAAGGTCACCGTGCTGTGGAACAGCTACGAGATCCCCGACAGCTACCACTTCGCGTTCATTCGCGCGCAGTACATGCCCTGGCTCTGGGCGGGCACGAGCTTCGCCATCGTCGGCACGCTCGGGCTCGTCGGCCTCGTGTTGTCGGCGCGCCATCGGCCCGCCCGGCCGCTCTACGTCATCTGTCTCGGCTATCTCGGCGTGATCGCGCTCTTCTACGTCCGCTCGCGCTATCGCATCCCGGCGCTCCCCTTCCTCGCGATCTTCGCGGCCGTCGCGATCGATTGGGCGATCCGCATCCTGCCGCGCGAGGATTGGCGCCCGCTCGCGGCCTTCGTCGGCGCGTTGTCGATCGCCGGAGTCTTCGTGAACCACGCGTACTGCGAGCCCGCCACCCCCGACGCGCCCGCGATCTGCCTCGACGGCGACGTCTGGTTCGACAGCGAATGGCAGAAGCTCGCCGAGTGGTACGAGCGCCGCGACGACCTTCCGAC
>JBDSJB010000169.1:0-7923 GCA_039917665.1 Binatia bacterium | reverse complement strand
CGCGGGCGTAGCCGAGATTGGCGTGCAGATCGGGGTCGCGGGGAATGGTGCGGCGGGCGCGCTCGTATTCGAGGATCGCGTGGCCGACGTCGCCGTTCTTGAAGTAGGCGTTGCCGAGATTGAAGTGCAGGTTGCCGCTCTCGATGCCGGCGGCGAGCACTTTCTCGTAGGCGGCAATCGCCTCGGGGTAGTGCTCGTCGCCGTAGAGGGTGTTGGCCTGGAAGAAGAGCGTTTGCGCAGTTTCCTCGCCGCCGGCCGCGCCGGCGACGCTCGCGGCGACGATACCCGCCAGAAATCCCATTGTCAGCATGGCGGCGAGCGGGGCGCCGATCCGGCGCTCGCGCTCGAGCGCGCGGACGATCGCGTCGGCTTGATCGAGCGTGCGCTGCATGTCGTCGTCACGCGCGCTCGTGGGCGCGAATCGCACTTGCTCGCAGTGCGCGAAGAGCTCGCGGATCTGGTCGGCGACGGCCGCGGGCACGCCGCGCCGCGCGAGCAGCTCGGCGACGGCCTCCGCGCTGACGGCCCCGACGGGGAGCTGCAGCTTCGCGGCGAGATAGTCGGTAAGGGCGCGCGCGACGGCGTCGTAGAAGGGTGCTTGGTTGCCGGGACGGAGCGCGTCTTTGGCAGCGCCGAGCGCGAGTTTCGCTTCGCGGCCGGCACGAGTGAAGCGGGCGTAGCCGGCGTCGCCGTGCAGGCGCTGGCGGCGGCGATCGGCGACCACGACGCCGAGCCACGCCAGTAGTGGCATCAGCTGCCAGGTCCAGAAGAGCGGGCTCCGATAGCGGTGGACCCCGATCGGCTGCAGGTCACCCGGCGCATCCTTGATGAAGACGAGATCGTGGCCGAGCGTTTCGGGCTTCGGTGCCGGGGCCGCAGGTGCGGTTCCGACGACGTGCGACGGCGCGCTTCCCGCGGCGCGCGGTGTCACCGTCAGAGGAATCGGCGGGTGTGTGATGGTTTTGTAGGCGCCCGTTGTCGGATCGAAGAAGCTGAAGCGAAGCGCCGGGAGCTCGACCGAGCCGGGCTTCTCGGGGATCACGACCTGCTCGAAGCTGCGCTCCTGGACATTGGCCGCGGTGGCGGGCTTCGAGCCGGCGCTGGTTTGCTGCGCCGGATAGACGCGCCACGCGTCGCTCGCGACGATCGTTGGCGGGGTCAGGCTTTCGAGACTGCCGGTGCCGCGCATCGTGAGCGTCAGCGTCACGGGGTCGCCGGCCGCGACGCTCAATGGGGCAGCCTTCACGTCGAAATCGAACGAGCCCACCGCCCCCGAGAAGTCGGCGGGCTTGCCGGCGTCGGGCAGCGGCAACACGGTCAACGGCAACGGATCAGACTTCACCTCGAGCTTCCGTTGCTCGCCGCCGAAGAACGGATCGTTGAAGAAGCGGTCGAAGCCCCGGCCGGCGCCGCGCCCGCGGACGATCATCGTGAGGTCCATCTCGGCCGGGCCGACCGTCAGGGCGCCGCTCCGGAGCGGGGTCAGGATGGTGGTGAAGTCGAGGACCTGGAACGTGCCGCCGCCGATCTGCTCCTGGCGTTGATCGGGCTCGGAGAGCTTGTCGATCGCGAAGCCGTCGCCACCGACCGTCGGGTATTGCACGTCGGTGACGCGGAGCTGGCCGACCAGTAGCTTCACGCGGATGGGCAGCCGCTCGCGCACGTAGACAGTCGTACGCGGGGTCGTGAGCTCGAGGCGAAGCTGATCACCGGCGGGGTTGCCCGCACCCGCGCCCGGCTTGCCGGCGACGACCTCGAGCGTGGCCGTCCCCGCGTCGTAGCGCTTGCCGTTGATCGTGACGCCGATCGGGCCGAGCGCGAGGCGTCCGGCTGTGGTGGCGCTCACCGAGAAGTGATGCGTGACCGAGGCCGACATCGCGCCGTTCACGAAGCTCACGCGTGACGACGGGCCGAGGTAGCGTACCGTGGCCTCGCCAGCGTTCCCGATCTCGGGGACACCGCTGCTCTGGACGCCCGTGACCTCGACGCCGAGGTCGGCCTCCTCGCCGACGCCGATCTGGGGACGGTCGAAGGTGGCTTTGATGGTGACGTCGGCGCGGACCGTCCCCGCGCTCGTCAGCGCCGCGACGAATGCCGCGCACGCGACGAGCAGGGCTCGCCGCCGGAGCTTCGACCCGCAAGGCATCCGGCTCTCTTACCAATCCTCGGCGGGCTCGGCGACGCGCGCGCCCTGCATCTTCTTGATGACGTCCTCCGGGGAGACTTCCTCGCCCTTTTGGGAATCGAGAATGGCCGCGGCCTCACCCTTCGAGAGCTCGCCGTCCTTCTTCTTTTCGTCGGCGAAGACGTCTTCGGGGGGCTCGCCTTGCGGCTGCTGGTCTTTCTGCTCGTCGGAGGGCTCGCCGGCTTCCTGGCCTTGCTGTTGTTGCTGCTCGTCCTTCTTTTCGTCGTCCTTGGGCTCGTCGCCGGCTTGCTGTTGGTCCTGCTGGTTCTCGTCTTGCTTGTTCTGATCCTGTTGTTGCTGCTGCTGATCTTTTTGTTCTTGGTCCTGCTGCTGCTCCTGGTCCTGCTTCTGTTGGTCGTCTTGTTGTTGTTGGTCCTCTTTCGGAGTGTCGGGTTGCTGAGGTTGATCTTCCTTTTGCTGATCCTGTTTGTCCTGCTGATCCTGCTTCTGTTGGTCCTGCTCTTTCTTCTGCTCTTCGAGCCGCTTCTTCAGATCGTCAATACGCTTGGTGACGAGCTCGTGGTTGAACTTGCTGTCCTCGTCGTCGGGCGTGAGCGCGAGCGCGCGGCGGTACGATGCGAGGCCTTCGGCATAGAGCCCGAGCGCCTTCTGCGGCTCGGTCTGCTCGAGCGCTTGCCCCTGGCGAAACTTCGCGTTGCCGACGTTGTAGGCGACGCCGCTGCCGCGCTTGGGATCGTTGGTGGTCTCGACTTTCTGGAAGGCCGAGACCGCCTCGTCATACTTGCCCTGCTTGTAGGTGGCGTCACCGAGGTTGAAATGCAGCGGGTCTGAATCGGGCTTGTCGACGAGCGCCGCGTTGTAGGCGGCGGCGGCGTCCTCGTACTTGCCCGCGTCATAGAGGCGGTTGGCGTCGCGGACGGGCTGATGGGGATCGAGCCACGCGAGCGAGGTCGCGGCGACCAGACCGGCGGCGAGCGCGCGGCGCATGTGCGGCCTCACGAGGCTTCTCCTGTGCGCCGACGGGTTTCTTCGAGGCGCCCGTGGGTCTCTTCTAGGCGCCCGCGGGTCTCTTCTAGGCGCCGACGGGTCTCTTCTAGGCGCCGACGGCGCCAGGCGAAACGCGACCCGGCCGGTCGCGGCGCCGGGCGGCGCTCGCCGACCAGCGGCTCGATGATCAACAGGAGGAACGCGAGAATGAGCGGCCACTGGAAGCGATGCTCGAATCGGCGTTCGAGCGTGCTTGCGAGCTCACGCTTCTCCATGGTCGCGATGTAGTCCCGGTAGAGCTCGGTCAGGCCGAACGCGGTGTCGGTCGCGTGCAGGTAGGCGCCGCCGGTGTCGTTCGCGACCTTTTGCAGCGTCGCCTCGTCGAGGCGGGACTTCACGACTTGCCCGCGGCGGTCCTTCAAGAAGCCGCCACGCTCGAGCGGGATGAGCTCGCCCTCCGAGGTGCCGATGCCGACGGTGTAGATCTTCACGCCGCGTTCGGTCGCGCGCTTGATCGCGTCCTCGAGGTCGCTGCCGTGATCCTCACCGTCGGTGATGATGACCAGGGCCTGATGTTCGGCCTGACGGCCTTCGAAAGCGGCGAGCGACGCGTCGATGGCCGCCGTCAGCGACGTGCCGCCGCGCGGGATGATGCCGGCCTCGACCGCGTCGAGGCTCTGCGAGAACGCGCCGAAGTCGAGCGTGAGGGGGCATTGCAGGAAGGCCGTCCCCGCGAACGCGACGAGCCCGATGCGATCGCCGCCGAGCTGCGCGAGCAGGTCCTGCACTGCGAGCTTGGCACGCGCCAGGCGATTCGGTTTGACGTCGGTCGCGAGCATGCTCCGCGAGGTATCGATCGCAACGATCAGGTCGATGCCCTCGCGTTGCACTTGCTGCCAGCGAAAGCCCCACATCGGCCCGCCGAGCGATACGGTCAACGCCAACACGGCGGCGCACAGCAGCACGGCGCGGATCGTCCGTCGGCGCGGATCGAGGTCTGGAGCGACGGCCGGGAGCAGACCCGCCGCGACGAAGGTCTCGAGCGCTTGCCGGCGTCGACGCAGGCTCCACACCAGGAAGAGTGCGAGCGCGGGGACGACAACGAGCGCCGCGAGGCTCGTGGGATCACGCCACTGGATCACGGAAGTTTCCTCAACGTGGTTTCGCCGAGGCCGAGCTCGATCAGCAGGAGCGCCAAAGCTGGCCAGAGCAGCCACGGGTAGAGCTCGCGGTAGTCGAGATACTCGGGCGCCTCGAACGTGGTCTTCTCGCTGCGGTCGATCTCGGCGTAGATCTCCCGCAGGGTCGGCGTGTCGGTCGCGCGGAAGTAACGCGCGTGCGTCGTCGTCGCGATCTTCTGCAGGGTCGGCTCGTCGACGTCGACCTGCATCGGCCGATAGACCTTGCGGCCGAACATGTCCTGGGTCGGGTAAGGCGCCATGCCGCGCGTCCCGGCGCCGACCGTGTAGACCTTGATGCCGAGGGCGGCTGCGGCTTCGGCCGCGGTCTGGGGCGTGATCTTGCCGGCGTTGCTCTGGCCGTCGGTCAGCAGCACGACGAACTTGCTCTTGGCGGTGGACGGCCGAAGGCGATTCACCGCGCTCGCGAGCGCCGACCCGACGGCGGTGCCGTCCTCGATCATGCCGACCTCGGCGCGATCGAGGTTCTGCAGGAGCCAGCCGTGATCGAGGGTCAGCGGGCATTGCGTGTACGGCCGCCCGGCGAAGAGCACGAGCCCGACGCGATCCTCGGGCCGCGCCGTCACGAACTCCTTCACGACCGACTTCACGGCCTGGAGGCGATTGGCGCGCTCGTTCTCGAGGGTGAAGTCCTCGGCGAGCATGCTGCCGGAGATGTCGACGGCGAGCATGACGTCGACCCCTTCGCGGTGAATCTTGGTCGCGGCCGAGCCCGCTTGCGGCCGCGCGAGCGCGACGGCGATGGCGATCAGCGCCGCGGCGCGGAGCGCGAGCAGCACGAGTCGCCGCGAGCCCGCGCCCCGCGGGGCCACCGTGCGAAGAATGCCGAGACTCGGAAAGCGTATGGTTGCGCGCCGCAACGGCCGGCGCGCCGCGCGCAGCACGAACGGCACGAGCACCCATACCAAGAGCCACCAGGGATCAGCGAGATGCATGCGATCCCCCGGCGCTGGCGGTGGTTCCAGCGGTCTCGTCGACGAAGCGCGCGGCCGCGCCGTAGGCGCGCTCGGCGTCGGCGAGCGTCGGATGGTGACGGGCGAACTTCACGAGATCGGACTCGCTGAGGAAGTCCCCGAGGAGCGCGCGGTGGCTGCTCTGCAACGAGGCGGCGCCGCGCGCCGTCACCATCAGGAACTCTTCGGTCGTCATCTCGGGGGCCCGAAGGCGAAAACGGTGCTCGAGATAGGTTCGGATGATCCCGGTCAATGCCGAGTAATACTCCTTGAACGCGCCTTCCTCGGCGAGCCCGCGGGCGCGGAGGCGTGCCAGCTCTTCGTGCGCGATCTCGTGCGCGGGGCGCGGCGGCGGTCCAGCGGCGATACGCTGGGAGCGGCTCAGGAACCGCAGCACGAGAAACCCGATCAGCGCGAAGGCGGCGAGGCTGCCTACGACCAGATAGATGGGTCGCCAGTCGACCGGCGGCTCTTCTGGCGGTTTGATGTCGCGGATGTCGCGCGCGTTCGGCTCTTTCGCGAGCAGGCTCGCGATCTCAACCAGCGTCTCGTCACCCGGCGCTTCGGTGAGCTCCTCGCCCGGCAGGCGGTAGCGGACGGGCGGCGACTCCACGAGATGGTTGCCCGTCGTGTAGCCGACGAGCTGGAACCAGCGCGCAATGACGGTCGTGCCGTCGCGCTCGACGGCCGGCGCGTCGCCGAAGTCGACGATGTCGAAGTCGCCGAGATGCTCGGTCGGCTGCGCGAGCTGCATCTCGGTGCCCGTCGGCGCCGCGACCTCGATCGTGTAGCGGAAGCGCTGGCCGATCGTGAGCGGACCCTTCTCGACGCTGCCGTGCACCGTGACGGGGGACGGTGCCGGGGAGGCGGTGGCCGCCGGCGATGTCGTCACTTCCGGCGACGCGGCCAGCTCGGGAGACGGCGACGGCTCGTCGGCATGCGCGACGGGGATTGCGAGCACGAATCCGAGCAGGAAGGCAGCGACCAGCCTCATTGCCGTTTCTCTCGCATCCGAAAGAAGCGCAGCAGGGCTTCGGTATACGGGCGATCCGTCGAGACCATGATCGCGTCGACGTTGGCGGCGTGCAGCCAGCGGTCGCGCGCGATGCGGGCGGTCGCGGCGCTCTCGGCGAAGGCTTTTCGGAGGCGCGCGTCGCTCGTGTCGACGACGTAGCGTTCGCCGGTTTCCGCTTCTTCGAGCTCGACCAGGCCGACGTCGGGAAGCTCGCGCTCGCGTGGGTCGTCGAGGACGACGGCGATCACGTCGTGGCGGCGTGCCGCGACGCGGAGCGCACGCTCGGCGCTGCCGTCGAGGAAGTCGGAGAGGACGAACACCACCGAGCGGCGCTTGCTCACCGTCTGGAGATGCTCGAGCGCGCCGGAGAGATCGGTGCCGCGGCCCTTGGGCTGCAGCGACAGCACCTCGCGAATCACCCGCAGCACGTGGCGGTTGCCCTTGCGGGGCGGCACCGCGAGCTCGATCCGGTCGCTGAACATGACGAGGCCGACCTTGTCGTTGTTGGTGATGGCGGAGAACGCGAAGAGCGCGCCGATCTCGGCGGCGAGCGCGCTCTTCAGCTGGCGGACGCTCGCGAACTGGGTCGAGGCGCTCGCGTCGACCAGCAGCATGACGGTGAGCTCGCGCTCCTCGGCATAGCGCTTCACGTGCGGCACGCCCGTCCGCGCCGTCACGTTCCAGTCGATCGTCCGCACCTCGTCGCCCGGCTGGTAGAGCCGGACCTCGGCGAACTCCATGCCGCGGCCCTTGAAGACCGACTGGTACTGCCCGGCAAAAATGTCGGTGACGAGGTGGCTCGTTCGGATCTGAATCTTCCGGACGGCCTTGAGTTGTTCCCGCGTCAGCATCGCGCGGCTGTCGTCACTCCACCGTCAGGGGACAGGGACGCCATCGAGCACGCGTTTGACGATCTCGTCGGCGTCGATGTCCTCGGCTTCCGCTTCGTACGTCACGATCAAGCGATGCCGGAGCACGTCGGGCGCGATCGACTTCACGTCTTGCGGCGTCACGTAGCCGCGGCCCTGCAGGAACGCGTGGGCTTTGGCGGCGAGCGTCAGGTAGAGCGTCGCGCGCGGCGAGGCGCCGTACTCGATCAGCGGTCCGAGGTCGAGCTGGAAGGTGGCCGGCTCACGGGTCGCGAACACCAGATTGACGACGTACTCCTTGATCTTGTCGTCGAGGTAGATCTGATCGACGAGGGTGCGGGCGGTGAGGATTTCGGCTGTCGTCACGGTGGGAGTGATCTTGCGGGGCTGGCCGATGACGGCCATGCGCTCGAGGATCTGGCGCTCTTCCTCGCGCGACGGATACCCGACCTTGAGCTTCAGCATGAAGCGGTCGATCTGGGCTTCGGGGAGCGGATAGGTCCCCTCCTGCTCGATCGGGTTTTGGGTCGCGAGCACGAGGAACGGATCCGCGAGCTTGAACGTCTGGTCCCCGAGCGTCACCTGGCGCTCCTGCATCGCCTCGAGGAGCGCGGACTGGACCTTCGCGGGGGCGCGGTTGATCTCGTCCGCGAGGATCAGGTTGCCGAACACCGGGCCCTTCTTGGCCGTGTACGTCCCCTCGCGCGGGTTGTAGATCTGCGTGCCGACGATGTCGCCGGGCAGCATGTCTGGC
>JBDSJB010000168.1:0-11257 GCA_039917665.1 Binatia bacterium | reverse complement strand
TGACCTTTTTCCTCCGTTAGAACGGAAGTTTGTATTGACTTCAGGGGTGGCAGCCTTTAGGGTCGACACTCGAACCGTGTCTTTTGCCCCCGCCAGCCGCAGCTTCGGCTGCACTGTGCCGACCCATGACAAGTGCGCGCTCAACTGGCGCCGCCTTTTCCATGCACGCGTCGGCGGAGAACGTCCCAGGCGATGAAAAGCATACCTCGACCCAAGAAGGACAAGTCTGCCAACGGTGACGGCGGCGGCTCGAAGTTCAATCGCGTCGTCGAGATCGGCCGCGAGCGGAAGTATGCGCCCGCCGGTGGCGACCGCGAGCAATTCGCCGGCGATCCGAACGCGTCCGAGGAGATCAGCAGCGTGATCTCGCTGCTGGGCGAGGGTGACGGCGACGGCGAGATCGCCGTCGAGGCGTCCGAGGACAGCCCGTTCAGCGAGGCGGAAGAAGAAAAAGACGAAGAGTGGGTACCCGAGGTACCCGAAGAGAAAGAAGAGCGCGAAGACCGTTCGTCGCTGCTCCGCGACTCCTCCGATCCCGTCCGGATGTACCTGCAAGAGATGGGCGGCGTCGCCTTGCTCTCGCGCGAGGACGAAGTCGTCATCGCCAAGAGCATCGAGGCGGGTGAGCTCGAGGTCCGGAAGGCCGTTTTTTCCCTGCCGCTCGCACTGCAATACGTCCTCAACCTGGCCGACCGCCTGCGTGACGGCGAGATCGACGGCCGGCATCTGTTCGGCGACGACGAAGAAGAGGCCGCCAACGGCGAGAACGCCGTCGAGCAACGGGAAGACGCCCGCGTCGGTGCTTTCCTGAAGCACATCTCGCGTCTCCGCCGCCTCGTCACCGAGCGCGAAAAGCTCTTCTCGGAGAAGCTCAAGAAGAAGACCTCCGCGAAAGCCGGGGTCAAGATCGATCAGCGGCTGGAAGCCATCAAGCCCAGCATCCACGGGGTGCTCTCGGAAGTGCCTCTGGGTGCTCGTCAGGTCACGGTCATCGTCGACAAGCTCAAGGAAGCGATCGCGACGCTCGACGTGCAGCGCACCACCATCCGCCGCTACGAGCCCGAGCCCCCGCCGCCCCCGAAGAAAGAGCCCGTGAAGGCGGCCCCCGCGAAGGCGCCGCTCAAGCCCGTGCGCCCGACGACGGCGCCGAAGAAGACGGCCGAGCAGCTCGCACAGATCGCGAACGACGTTCGCGAGGCCAAGAAGCGCATCAAGACCGTCGAGCGCGAAACGCAGATGACCGAGCAGGAGCTGCGTGACTCGTTCGGGGCGATTCGCCGCGGCGAGTACAAAGCGCAAGAAGGCAAACGTCAGCTCATCGAGGCGAACCTTCGCCTCGTCGTCTCGATCGCCAAGCGCTACACGAATCGCGGCCTCGGATTCTTGGATCTGATCCAAGAGGGCAACATCGGCCTCATGCGCGCGGTCGAGAAGTTCGAGTACCAGCGCGGGTACAAGTTCTCGACCTACGCGACGTGGTGGATCCGTCAGTCGGTCTCGCGCGCGATCGCCGACCAGGCCCGCACGATCCGCATTCCCGTGCACATGATCGAGACGATCAACAAGGTGCTGCGAACCTCGCGCTACCTCGTGCAGCAGCTCGGGCGCGAGCCTTCGCCGGACGAGATCGCGGCGCAGATGGAGATGCCGCCGGACAAGATCCGGAAGGTGCTCAAGATCGTGAAGGAGCCGGTCTCGCTCGAGACGCCGATCGGCGACGACGAGGAAAGCTCCCTCGGTGATTTCGTCGAGGATCGTCAGAGCATCTCGCCGGCCGACGCCGCGATGGCGCTCTCGCTCGAAGAGCAGACCCGGAAGGTCCTCGCGACTCTCACGCCGCGTGAAGAGCAGATTCTCCGCCTGCGCTTCGGCATCGGCGAGAAGTCCGACTACACGCTCGAAGAGGTCGGCCAGCGCTTCCAGGTGACGCGCGAGCGCATCCGGCAGATCGAAGCGAAGGCGCTGCGGAAGCTTCGCAACCCGTCACGCGCGAAGAACCTCGAGAACTTCGCGCATAGTTGAGCCCGTGGAGGCGCGGACGGCTCATCCGGGGAGCGCCGCGCCCACCACCGCGAACACGCCCCACCCGCGCGCCCCGACCTGGTCGCGTTCATCGGTCGCGACCGCCTCGCCGTGCGCGATGCGCTTGCCTTTGCGGACGACCGTCGCGTTGGCCACGACGCGCCCCGAGCGTACCGGCGCGAAGTAGTTCGTGTCGAGGCGCACCGTCACGACGGAGAATCCCGGCACGGATCGTCGTGAGCAGCGCCTGCGCGATGGCGGTATCGATGAGGATCGAGTGCAGACCGCCGTGCAGGATCCCGGTTGGTTGTGCGAGGTCGGCACGGAACGTGACGGCGAGCGTCGCGGTGTCGGCGCCCGCGTCCTGGAAACGCACACCGAGCAAACCGAGAAACGGATCACCGTCGACGAGCTGGCGCTGAAGGGCGGCGCGCTCGGGCGGCATCTCGGCAAAGAAGGGCCAGTCGGAAGCCATCGCGTGGGCGCCCGATCGCTAGAGGTCGAGGGTCCGCGCCGGATGCGCACCGGCGCGCCGGATGATCTTCTGCTTCGTGCGCATGAGCCGATCGCGCGGCGCGCGTGTGACCTGCTCGGTCCAACGTGCCTCTGCCGCGCTCAGATCCTCGGGCGGGACGACCGCCGACACGAGGTGCAGCGCCAGGGCCTCGGCGGCATCGATGGTGCGGCCGGTGAGGACGAGCTCACGCGCCACCGCACCGCCGACGAGATCGTGGAGCGGGCCATAGACGACGTCGCCGAATGTGACTTCGGGGTGCGCAAAAACGGCCGTCGACGACGCGAGACGCAGGTCGCAGAGGACGGCGAGGTCGAAGCCGCCGGCGAGCGCCGGTTCGTTCACCGCCGCGATGATCGGCCGCGGACAGCCGAGGACGGCGTGATGGAAGCGGTCGCTCGCTTCCCAGCGCCGCGCGGCGTGCGCCGGGTCGCCGAGCTGCCGGAACTCGCCGAGGTCGAACCCCGCCGAGAAGACGTCGCCGGCGCCGGTGATCACGATGACCTTCACGGCGCCGTCGCGAGCGAGATCGCCGAGTGCGGCACTCACCTCGTCGCGGAGTACGATCGAGTGCTGTCACGCCATCGCCTCCCGGGCTTCCCTGCCTATGCGGTGCTGCCGAGCGGGCGTCACGTCCCGCGCCGAGTGCGCGTGTTCGCCGACTTCTTGGCGGCGCACCTGCGCGACGTCGCGCGTCTCTCGCGCGGGGCGGTGGCAGTCGTGCCCACCTCGATTGGCCAGGCGCCCGGCGATAGAAGCCCGCGCGTCCCGAGCTACGTCGGCTCATGGCACGAGTGAGGCAACCGCACGGACTTGCCCGTCGTCACGCCGACGAGCTGATGTTCGCGAGCAGTGCGTCTGCGACCGTCTCGCGGTGATCGAGGGCGCTGCCGAACGCGGCGCCGATCGCGAGCGCTCGGCGGTGGTAGAGGTGGATCGTGTGCTCCCAGGTGAAGCCGATCCCGCCGTGGACCTGGATGGCTTCGCTGGTGACGTTTTTCGCGACGTCGCCCGCGTAGGCCTTGGCCATGGCGACGGCCGTCTCCGCATCGGCGGCGTCTTCGCTGACTGCCCACGCGGCGTAGTACACGAGCGAGCGCGCCGTCTCGAGCCCGACCATCATGTCGACGCACTTGTGCTTCACGGCTTGAAAGCTGCCGATCGGACGGCCGAACTGCTTGCGCTCGTTGGCGTAGGCAACTGACAGCTCGAGCGCGCGCGCCGCGACACCGATCGCTTCGACGGCGAGCCCGACGCGCGCGTGCTGGAGAACGCGCGCGATCACCGGAGCGCCACCGGCGACGGTGCCGAGCACGGCAGCGGCCGGCACGATGCCATCGAGCCGCACGGTACAGAGTCGTCGCGTCATGTCGACGGTGCGGAGCGGATCGATGCTGACGCCCGGCGCGGTCGGTTCCACCACGAAGAGTGTGATGCCGCCGTCCGTCTGCGCCGGAACGACGAGCACGTCGGCGACATGGGCATCCATCACGAAGCCGATCGCACCAGTCAGGCGATAGCCGGCGGGCACGGTCGTGGCGGTGGTCGCGATCGCCCCCGCATCGTCCCCGGTCCCGACGGCGAGTGTTGCCCGCCATTCGCCGCTCGCGAGCGCGGGTAGCAACGACTGGCGCTGCGTCGGTGATCCGCCGAGCGCGATCGCGAGGGTGCCGAGCAAGGCAGACGCGAAGAACGGGCCGGGAAGCAGGGCCTTCCCCATCTCTTCGAGCACGACGGTGAGATCGAGCAGCGTCCCGCCCTGACCGCCGTGCTCGGCCGGTACGAGGATGCCGAGCAACCCGAGATCCGCGAGGTGGCGCCAAAGATCCGGCGCATGCGCGCGCTCGTCGGCGAGCATCGCGCGCACCAACGTCGGCGGGCATTGCGCGTCGAGAAGCTTGTGCACCGACTCGCGCACCATCTCCTGCTCGGGGCTGAATCCGAAGTCCATGCGCTCGTTCCGCGCGCGACTATACCAGCGCCGACGAGGGTGCAATCGACGACGGGCACGGTATAAGGGCCGGATGCGCCAATCCAAGATGTTGCTCCCGACGCTGCGCGACGTGCCGGCGGAGGCCGAGGTCATCAGCCACAAGCTCATGTTGCGCGCGGGCATGATTCGCCAGGTCGCGCGGGGCATTTATGATTTCCTGCCGCTTGGCGTGCGGGTGTTGCGGAAGATCGAGCGCATCATTCGCGAGGAGATGGACCGCGCCGGTGCCCAAGAAGTGCTGTTGCCGGCGATCTGTCCGTCGGAGCTGTGGCAGGAGAGCGGGCGCTGGGAGAAGTACGGCAAGGAGCTCTTGCGGATCAAAGACCGCAACGACCGCGAGTTCTGTTTCGGTCCGACCCACGAAGAGGTGATCACCGATCTCGTGCGGCGCGACGTGCGCTCGTACCGCGAGCTGCCAATCAATCTCTACCAGATCCAGAGCAAGTTTCGGGACGAAGTGCGGCCGCGATTCGGGCTCATGCGCGGACGCGAATTCATCATGAAGGACGCCTACTCGTTCCACGTCGACCGCGCCGACTGCGATCGCGAGTACGAGAACATGTTCCAGACGTATCGCCGCATCTTCGACCGCTGCGCGCTCGCGTATCGACCCGTCGAAGCCGACACGGGCGCGATCGGTGGCAGCCGCTCGCACGAGTTCCAGGTCCTCGCCGAGTCCGGTGAGGATGCGATCGTGAGCTGCAACGCGTGCGAGTACGCCGCCAACGTCGAGAAGGCGGGGATCGGCGACGGCACGCCGCCGGCCGCCGCTGAACCGACTTCGTTGGTCGACGTCCCGACGCCGGGACAGCGCACCATCGAGGAAGTTTCGGCGTTCATGAAGATGAAGCCCCATCGCTTCATCAAAACGCTCCTCTATGTCGCGGGCGATACCGTCGTCGTGGCGTTGGTGCGCGGCGATCACGCGCTTTCGGAAGCGAAGCTCAAAGACGTGCTCGGCACTCCGGGAGTCGAGCTCGCACCCGAGAGCACCGTCGAAGCGGTGACCGGCGCGCCGGTCGGCTTCGCGGGCCCGATCGGTCTCAAGGGCAAGGTGCGGCTCCTCGCCGACCACGCGCTCGCCGGCATCACCGCCGCGGTATCCGGCGCCAACAAAGCCGACGTGCACGTCAAAGGGGTCAGCGCGAGCCGCGACTTCCCGAACGCCGAGATGGTCGATCTTCGCATCGCCCGCGCGGGGGACCGTTGCCCGCGGTGCGAGGGGACCTTCGTGCTCCAGCGCGGCATCGAGGTCGGGCAGGTCTTCTATCTCGGCACGAAGTACAGCGAGGCGCTCAAGGCGAACGTCCTCGACGGCGAAGGCAAAGAGCGCGTGCTCGAAATGGGGTGCTACGGCATCGGTGTCACCCGCACGATCGCGGCGGCGATCGAGCAGAACCACGACGACGCGGGCATCATCTGGCCGATGCCGCTCGCGCCGTTCCACGTCGTCGTCGTCCCCGTGAACGTGACCGACGAGCGCATGCGGACGACGGCCGAGCGTCTCTATGCCGAGCTGACCGCGCGCGGCGTCGAGGTGTTGTTCGACGATCGCGATGAGCGCCCGGGTGTGAAGTTCAAGGACGCGGATCTCATCGGCTGCCCGCTTCGGATCACCATCGGTCCGCGTGCGCTCGAGCACGACGCCGTCGAATTGAAACGTCGGACCGAGAAGGCTGCGACCGAGGTGCCGATCGCGGACGTGGTGGAACAGGTCGTCGCGATTGTGAAGGCGGAGACGGCGGCGTGAGCCGAGCGGCCGCACGGCGCCGGCTCATCCTACCCCTCGACGTCGACGCCGTCCGTGCGGCCGACGCCTTGGTGCGGCGGCTCGCGGACGAGGTCGGGCTCTTCAAGGTCGGCAAGCAGCTCTTCATGCACGCTGGTCCCGACGCGGTCCGGCGTGTGCACGCGAAGGGCGGGGAGGTTTTCCTCGACCTCAAGTTCCACGACATCCCGCAGACCGTGGCGCTCGCCGGCGTCGAGGCGGCGCGGCTCGGCGTCAAGATGTTCAACGTCCACGCCTCGGGCGGCGCCGAGATGATGCGCATGACTGCGGCGACGGTCGCCGACGTCTGCAAGCGCGAGCGCCTCCGCCGTCCGATCGTGCTCGCGGTGACGGTGCTGACGAGCCTCACCGACGCGGATCTGCGTCGGATTGGCGTTGCAGCGACGGCGGCGCGCCAGGTCGTCCGCTTGGCGCGTCTCGCCAAGGCGAACGGGATGGACGGGGTCGTCGCGTCGCCGCGCGAGGTCGGTGCCATTCGGCGCGCGTGTGGTCCCGACTTCGTGATCGTCACGCCGGGCATTCGCCAAGCCGGCGACGCGGTCGGCGATCAAAAGCGCATCGAGACACCCGACGCGGCCATGCAGGCAGGTGCCGACTATCTCGTGGTCGGGCGACCCATTCGCGACGCGGCCGATCCGATCGTGGCGGCGCGCGCCGTCGTGACGGCGATGGCGCGCGGGCTCGCGGCGCGCTGACGCGCCAGGCGGGACGTCTCGCCGATGCCACGCGACCTCGACCTGGCGGTGCGGCCCGACGTCGCGCTCGATGAGACGGCGCTGCGCACCGCCGCGAGCCGCGCGATTGGCTGTCGGCCCGAAGACGTCACCGCGCTCCGCATCGTGCGGCGCGCGCTCGACGCGCGCCGGCAGGTGCGTTTCCAGCTCCGCGTGCGGGTCTGGCTGAACGACGAAACCGTCGAGCCCGACGCCCTCCCCAAGCTGCCGACGTTCCCGGCGCCGCGCAGCGGTCGGCCGGTCGTGGTCGCCGGCGGGGGGCCCGCCGGGCTCTTCGCTGCGCTCCGCTTGGCGGAACGGGGCGTGCCAGCGCTGGTGCTCGAACGTGGGAAGGCGGTGCAAGCGCGGCGCCGTGACCTCGCCATGTTGAATCGCGCGGGCGTCGTCGATCCGGAGTCGAACTATTGCTTCGGTGAAGGCGGCGCTGGCACCTACAGCGACGGCAAGCTCTACACGCGCTCGCAGAAGCGTGGACCCGTCGACGCGGTGCTCGATTGTCTCGTCGCGCACGGTGCGGATCCCGACATTCGCGTCGAGGCACGGCCACACGTCGGGTCGAATCGCCTGCCCAAGATCGTGACGGCGATGCGCATGACGCTCGCGGCTGCGGGCGTGGAGGTTCGCTTCGGCGCGTGCGTGACGGAGCTTGCGGTCGAAGGCGATCGCGTCGTCGGGGTGCGGTTGGCCGATGGCAGCGAGATCGGCGCGTCGGCCGTCGTGCTCGCGACCGGCCACAGTGCGCGCGACGTCTACGCGCTCGCGGCTCGGGCGGGCCTCGGGCTCGAAGCCAAGGCCTTCGCGGTCGGCGTCCGCGTCGAGCACCCGCAGCCGCTGATCGACCGCACGCAATACGGGGGCGATGCCGACCGCTTCGCACTCCCGGCCGCGGCATATCGTTTGGCGACGACGGTCGACGAGCGCGGCGTCTTTTCGTTCTGCATGTGTCCGGGTGGGTGGATCGTGCCCGCGACGACGGTGCCGGACACGGTCGTCGTGAACGGCATGTCGCTCGCGCGCCGCGACTCGCCGTTCGCCAACAGCGGTATCGTGGTGGCCCTCGAGCCCGCGGATGTGGTGGCGCTCGGGTTCCCCGGTGCGACCGGCGGCCTCGATCTGCAAGCCATGCTGGAATCGGCCGCCGCTGCGGCTGGTGGCGGGGCGCAGGTGGCGCCGGCGCAACGCGTAGTCGACTTCGTCGCCGGAGCGGACAGCGTGGACTTGCCGCCCTGCTCGTACCGTCCGGGTGTCCGCGCCGTTCGGCTCGACGAGATGCTGCCGCGCTTCATCGCGTCACGCTTGCGTGACGGCCTGCGCCGGTTCGGGACCCAGCTCCGCGGTTTCGACACGCGCGAGGCGATCGTGGTCGGCGTCGAGACGCGCTCGTCGAGTCCCGTCCGGATGGTCCGCGACGCGACCACGCTCGCGGCGCCGACGTGTGCGAACGCCTACCCGTGCGGCGAGGGCGCTGGTTACGCGGGCGGCATCGTCAGCGCGGCCCTCGACGGGCTCGCGGTTGCCGATGCCGTTGCCCGCACTTGGCAACCCTGAACGTCGCCCGTCAGGCAGCCCGCCGTTGGGCAATCGCACAGAGCCCGTCGGCTTCGATGCCGAGTGGCAGGTTCAACAGGTTGTAGTAGTTCTCGAGCGCGTTCAGCCAGGTGATCTCGATGATCTCGCGGTCGTCAAAGTGACGCTGCAACTCGGCGAACGTCGCGTCGGCGACGTGCTTGTTGCGCGTCGCCTCCTCGACGTAGGCGAGCGCGGCACGCTCGCGAGCGCTGAAGAGCGGGCTCGTCCGGTAGCTCGGCAGCGCTTCGATCTTGTCGAGCGTCACGTGCTTGTACAGCGCCGCCGCTTTGGCGATGTCGACGCAGAACGTGCACTCGTTGATCATCGCCGGCCACGTGCGCACGAGGATGCTGATCTCCGGGTCGAGCGAGATCTTGCGCTCGACGATCTGGATCTGTTGGTACGCGTGGCGAAAGAGCGCGGGCAGGCGCGCATAGATCACCTTCATCGGCGTGATCACCTTCCCGAGACGACGCTTGGTCATCCAGTACGCGATCTTGCCGATCAGGTCCGGCGGGGTTTCGATGGGTGCGAGACGCATGGTGAGGCTCCTTTCGAGATTGCGAGGTCAATCGTGATGCGCATGGTCGTGGGTCTCGTGTGGAACATGGTCGTGCGCCGTGTGAGGCGCATGGGAATGCGTGCGGGCGCCGTACTGGAGAAACGGCAGGCTCGCGAGGCCGAGTCCGAGCGCGATGCCGACCACGACGCGAGCGAAGTCGTACCTGCTCATGGCCGGACGCTCTCGTGCGTCGCGGCCGTCACCCGCCGCGCGAGCATGACGGTGAGAACGGTGAGCACGATCGTCGGCAGATAGATCGCGGGAAAGTCGATGCTCCAATGCTCCGGGCCGACCAGGCCGCGGGCGGTGTCATACACGTGGACCAAGGCGTGCAGGGTGGTGAACAGCGTCACCAGGACCAACACCGGCAACCGCACGGTCGTCTGGAACGCCGCCCAGAGAAGCCCGATCCCGAGCATCGTGAAGGTCGAGCCGATGTCGCGGACGAAGTGCTCGTTCAGTGGGCCGAAGTCGGGCACGGCGGCCGGGAGCGTCGTGTACCAGCCGGCCGGATCGGCGAGCATCCAGGCGCCGTTCGCGAGGTTGCCGAGGGCGCCGATCAGAAAGAACCAGGTCCAGGGGTCGGTGGCGGCGGGACGCGCGGAGGTCGAGGTCGTCATGGGTGTGTGCTCCCTTTCGAGGTGTGGTCGACGCCGAGTCGTCGTCCGACGAGGTCGCCGAGCCGCGTGATGCCAGCCGTGATCGCGGCGGGCGTGTGATTCGCGAACGACAGCGCCAAGTGACGGTCACCGCGCCCCGCGCCGCAGAAGACGTCGCCGGGCGTGTAGTGCAGGCCGGCGTCGATCGCCGATTGCAGGAGGGACTCGGCGTCGACGCCCGGCGGCAGCGTCACCCAGACCGAGTGGCCGCCGCGCGGACGCGTCCACGTGACGCCTTCGGGCATCGTCGCCGCGAGCGCGCCGAGCATGCTCGCGAGGCGCGCGGCGTAGACGGTGCGGACCCGTTTCAGGTGGCGCGTCAGTCCGCCGGTCGCGAGCAGATGGGCCAGCGCGGCCTGTGCGACGACGTTGGTGGTGACGTCGGCGTTCCAGCGCGCGAGCATCATCTTCTCGAGCAGCGCCGGGGCCGCGACGACGTAGCCGACGCGGAGTCCGGGAAAGAGCATCTTCGAGAACGTGCCGACGTAGAGAACCTGGCCGACGCGATCGAGCGTCTTCAGCGCCGCGATCGGCGGGCCCTCGTAGCGGAGCTCGCTGTCGTAGTCGTCCTCGAGAATCGGGACCTGATGCTCGTCGGCGAGCGCCAGGAGCGCGCGGCGGCGCGCGTCGCTCATGACGGCGCCGGTTGGGCTTTGGGCCGCCGGCGTCGTGTAAACGAGCTTTACGCGCCGGGCGCGGAGCACGCGCGCGAGGTCGTCGGTGACGAGCCCCTCCCCGTCGACGTCGACCGCGATGACGTTGGCCTGGCACGCCGTGAACGCGAGGCGCGCCCCGAAGTAGCCGGGTTGCTCGAGGACCACGCTGTCGCCGGGATCGAGTAGGACGCGAGCGGCGAGGTCGATGGCCTGTTGGGCGCCGTTTACCACCGCGACGTCGGCGGTTTCGCAGGCGATGCCGCGCGACACGAGGTAGCGCGCGATCTCGCGCCGAAGCGCGGCCAGCCCGTACGGGCCTTGCAGGCCGGCGACCGTGGGCAGCGCCTCGCCGAGGACGTGGGAATAGGCGCGCCGGAGATCGGCCGAGGGTAGGGCGTCGAGGGCGACCTGGCCGCCGCGGAAATCCCATCGAATCGACCGGCGGCGTCCTTCGCGCGGCACGAAGCCCGACGGCACCGTCAGGGTGCGAGCGCGGAGCGCGAATAGCCCGGACCAGACGAAGCCGCGTTGCGGCTCTTCGGCGCGTCGTTCCGTGCGCCGGGCCGCGCCGATACCCATGGGCGTCGTGACGAACGTGCCCTGGCCGACGTGCGCGGCGAGCACGCCGTCGGCGATCAACTCGTCGTACGCTTGCGTGACGGTGTTGCGCGACAGACCCAGCGACGTCGCGAGCTCGCGGGTCGCCGGCAGCTTGGCCCCGGCGGGAAGTCGCTCGGCGACGATGAGGCCGCGGAGGAA